>CAMORL010000210.1 GCA_946623765.1 uncultured Clostridia bacterium | reverse complement strand
CGGCACATGATAACAAAGAGAAGCATCGGATTTGCAACATAAATATGTACGAAAAGAAAAGTTTTCCGTCGTATCCTTGCATCATGTTTCGCTTGGCAGTATAATCAAAACAATCTGAAGAGGTGCATTATGAAACAGAAATTCAAACCGATCGTCAATTCCGACCTGATCGGAGATTACATTACCATAGAACTGCCGGGGTTTTCCGCCGCACGGCCGAAGCCGGAACCCTGCCGCATCCATTATCTTTCGATGGGACGCGGGGAGCCGCTTCTTTTGGTGCATTCTGTGGGACAGTCGATCTATACGTGGCGAACGCTGATGCCGATACTTGCGGAATCCTACTGCGTCGTCGCGATCGATCTGCCCGGTTTCGGGTATTCCGACCGTCCGGATTCGCTGAATTATTCGATGGATGAGACGGCGGATGTCATCGTAAAATGTCTCGATGCGCTCGGCGTGAAAAAGACGCACGCGCTCGGCGTGACGATGGGCGCTGTTTATACGATGTTCGCCGCGGCAAAGTATCCGGATCGGTTCATGAAGGTCATTGCGCTGACGCCCGGCGGAATCACGGAACGGATGCCGAAGAAGATTCGGCGGCTTGAATCCGCGCTCGGACCTGTCTATCGCGAACTGTACGGCAAAAAGGATTTTCAGAAGTATCTGCCGCTGTTCTATTACGACGGAACGGTCTGCTCCGACGAGGTGATCGATCAGTATTACAAGACGTGCGACGATCACGCTTCGCGGCAGGCGATTATGTACGCCATCCGCAACTTTGACGAGGAATACGCGCTCGAAACCGTCAAAAAGGCGAACCGCGAATTCTTCATCATCTGGGGTGAAGAGGATAAGCTGCAGCCGATGGATCGGCTCTTTGCGCTCAGGAAGATCCTTCCGGACAGCGTATATCACAGCATCCGCAACACGGGACACTGGATGCACGAGGAAAAGGCGGCGCAGATCGCGGAGGCGGCAGACCGCTATATCCGCTACGAGGGAGCCGAAAAATGATCGAAACGTTCGCGCTCGGAGATACGGTGCGCATGAAAAAACCGCACGCCTGCGGCTGCGATACATGGACGATCACGCGCGTCGGCGCGGATGTGAAGATCAAATGCGAAGGCTGCGGGCGGATCGTGATGCTCGACCGGCTTGCCTTTCTGAAGGCGGCGAAAAAAATCATCGGAAAAGAGACTTAAACCATGCCGGAACAAAAATCTGTCTCCGCCCTGCGGCGGGAAGCGGAAAAACGAAATGAATCTCTGGAAGGCGGGCTTCTCTGGCGCGCGCTGGATTTTTTGATCTATCTCGTACTGATCGTCGTGGTCATGTTCTCCCTGCGCGCAGTCGCGCTCGACCCCGTGCGTGTGGACGGAAATTCCATGCTCGATACGCTGACGAACGGCGAGGTCATGGTGGCGGACCGCACGGCGTATGCGTTCTGTTCACCGAAGCGCGGCGACGTCGTGCTGTGCTATTATCCGGATGCGTATTATGAGGATCAGGATCTCCTGTATGCGACGCGCGTGAAGCGCGTGGTAGCCGTCGGCGGCGACACGATCGAAACGCGTGACGGCGCGGTCTATGTCAACGGACAAAAGATCGACGAACCGTATCTCACCCCGGAACGCATCGGCAACCAATACATTCCGGTGCAGACGGTTCCGAAGGACAGCGTCTATGTGCTCGGCGACAACCGCGCGGTCAGCCGCGATTCTCGCTATGATTCCGTCGGTCCGATTCCTCTTTGCCGCGTGGTCGGCAAGGTGCGCCTTGTCCTGTTTCCGCTGAAACAGCTCCGTCTCGTCTGATATGAACACACGATCCGAACGGTTCAGAAAAGAACATCGCACGCAAAGCATCCTGAGCTGGATTTTTTCAGGGCTCATCGGACTTGCGCTGGTTCTGTTTGTCCTGTTCGTCTGGTTTTCGCCGGTTCATGTGGCGGACGAGTCCATGATGCCGACGCTCAAAGAGGGCGATACGATTTTTTATGACCGGATGTATCGGCATTTTCATGAGATCAGCCGCGGAGATATGGTCGTGTTCCGCGATCCGGAAACCGACGCGCTGCTCATTCGCCGCGTAATCGGACTCGGCGGAGAGACGGTCGAGGCAAAGGACGGCGTGCTCATCATCGACGGAAGATACGGGATCGACGAGGCGCGCTACAGCGCTTCCGTGCCTTTGGACATTCCGAAGATCCGCATACCGGAGGGAAAAGTCTTTGTCCTGTCCGACGACCGCAACTACGGAGAGGACAGCCGCAAGGAGACGATCGACTGTCTCGGACCCGATGCAATTCTCGGCGTCGTGCGGATCCGGATGCGCGATTTCACGGTTTTCACAACCGATACTTGACGAACGGTACTTTTTTTGCTATAGTAGACCCGACGCAGGGGCGCCGAACAACTTTCGGCTGAGAAGCACCCTTGGAACCTGTTGGGTCATGCCATCGTAGGAAGCGTAATCATAAGCTTTTTCGCTGCTGTCCCAATGGGGCGGCAGTAAT
>CAMORL010000209.1 GCA_946623765.1 uncultured Clostridia bacterium | reverse complement strand
CGGCGATAACAGCCGCCTTAGATACGCTTGTCCCTGTCCACGAGCCGCAGGATCAGCGACGAACCGACGAGGAAGATCAGCGTGATCAGCGCCATGATTCCCCATGTCGCCAGCAGTTTCCCTGCGTCGGGATCCATGTTCATCTTTTCGATCCCCGCGTCGAACGCATGCTGATACTCCGCCTGCAGCGATTCGTTCATGTTGGAGATCCGCATTGCGCCGATGATGCCCCATCTCGAAAACGTGCCGTATGAAATGACGTCCGTCGCTTTCTTCAGCGGGAAGATCGCACCGGACATGACGAGCTGCACGATCAGAACGAACGGCATGATCGTCATCGCCGTGTTCTCCTTGCGCACAAGGCTGGAAACGAAAACGGCGATCGCGTCGGAACCGAATACGACCAGGAAGAATGTGATGTAGAAATCGATCGGCGGGACGGTGACGAGCCGCTCCCCCGTGATCTCCTTTCCGTACCAGATGTACATCATCACCACGACGATCAGCGTTTCCACCGCGCACAGAAACGCTTCGTAAACGGCATGCGCGGTGATATAGGAGGACAGCTTGAGACCCGTGCGGTATTCGCGCTTGATGATCGCGCGCTCGCGGCAGATCGACTGGATCGAGTTGAACAATCCGATCCACACGCAGCCGCAGATGATCGTGAACACGCCGTTCTTGGTCTCTTTATACGCCTTGAACATCTGATCGCCCGTCACGATGAGAATGATGAACATCAGAACCGCGGAGGTGATGAAGTTCTTCCATTGCTTTTCATTGACGAACAGGCGGAAACACTTGCCGATATAAACCCGGATCTGTCCGAACCAGGAGATTCTGTTATGCTTTATGTCCATAGCCTTCCCTCTCAAACCGCGAAATGAATTCATCCGCCCGGCCTTCGCCGCCTTCGTTGGTCCGGTTGATCTTCTTGACGATGTCCTCCAGCCGTTCCGTGCCGAAGAACGCACATGCATCCTGCGGAGTTCCCGTAAACGCGAGCCTGCCGCAGTTGGTGCTGTCCTTCGCGAGAATCACGACCCTGTCAAACAGGTTGAACGCACGGTCGGGAATGTGCGAAATGACCATGACGATCTTGCCGGTATCGGCGATCTTGCGCACGATGTCCCACATGTTGTCCGCATTGGAGCCGTCCAGTCCGGAGTCCGGTTCGTCGAGGAAGAACAGCAGCGGTTCTCCGACGTATTCCACGCCGATGCTGAGGCGCTTGCGCTGACCGCCGGACAGCTGCCCCACGAGCTTGTCCTGTTCCTTTTCGAGACCGAGCAGCTTCATGGTTTCCGAAACGGCGATTTCCTGCTCCTCCTTGCTGCACGCAAGGTGCATCCTCGCGGAATCCTTCAGCGTGTCCGCGACCACGTCCGTGCGCCGCAGAAGGTCCTCCTGCTGGACGTAGCCGATCGCATATTTCATTTTCTCGTATTCTTTATAGATGTCGATGTTGTCGTACCGGATCACGCCGTCCGCCGGTTCGTAGCCCATGACCGCGTTGATGAACGTCGTTTTGCCCGCGCCGGATCCGCCGAGCACCAGCACGAGGCTGCCCTTCGGAATATTCAGCCGGATGTCCTTCAGAAGCGATTCATAGCGGAAGAAGCCCTTTCGCACGCGGCGTTCGCGGATGTGGATCATGAGCCCGCCGGCTCTCGTGACCGGCGCCGGATTCGGGCGTCCTGCGGTGCGCTTCCAGTTCGACGGGAAGATCACGGCGTTTGTCAGGCAGATGAAATAGGTGTCTCCGACGGACACGACGTCCAGCGGACGCAGTTCCGTGTTCATTCTCCCGATCTGTCCGTTGACCGCAACCTGTCCCTTTCCGGTGAAGTGCGAAACGGTCATCCGGTCGTTGACGCAGGAGAAAAAGACGGATTCCTTCGCCGGATCGCCGTCCCTGCTCAGCTGTACGGTTTCGTTCGCGTTTTTCGGAAGCTGGATGCGGAACCAGGACGTGTAATCCGGAATCCGGTCCACCAGAATGAGCACCGTATCGCTCGTGCGCGTAAGATCAAACGAGTTGTGGATGCGCAGAATATCGCCGTAGTCGATCTCAAAAACGCTCGTCTTCGGCACGGCGTCGTTCAGAAAGACCGCGCACTTGGCGCTGATATTCCGGAACCAGATTTTGCCGTCGCGCACAAAGATCTCGCCCTGACGGCGATCGGCTTCGGAGGAAAGCGCAATGTCCGGGATCGTGCTGTTTGCCCACACGCTGCCGATCAGCATGCCGTCCAGCGCCGGGAACACTTTGGTTTCCCCGGTTCCGTTGAACGCGAGAAAATACGTCGACGAAATGACCGGTTTTTTCATGCGGTTCGAAAAGACGAGCTTTGACGACGCGCTGTCTTTGCCGACCACGCCGAACGGACTCCTTCCGACCGAATACGCCCCCGGTTCTTTCGATGCGGGATCTTTGCCCTCACGCGCGCGGATCACGCCGAACGAACCTTTTTTCTCCGCGGATTCCGATCCGGAATCCGAAGGCTTCGACGGACGGATCACGCCGAACGCGTCCTCCCGTTCCGGGCGGTCTTTGTGCCGCTCCGCAGG
>CAMORL010000208.1 GCA_946623765.1 uncultured Clostridia bacterium | reverse complement strand
GGTTCTGTAAGAGCTCGCCGACCGAACGGATGCGGCGGTTGCCGAGGTGGTCGATGTCGTCCGTCTTGCCGATGCCGTAAGGCAGATTGATGAGGTAGGAAATCGACGCAACCATATCGTCCGGAACGATGTGCCGCGGAATCAAGTCGTCGCTGTGCTTGCGGATGAACTCCTTCAGCTCATCGCCTTCGATCCCCTTCTCCTCCGCTTCCTTCAAAAGCCCTTTGAGCGTCGGGATATGCACGTCTTCGTTGAGACCGGCTTCGATCGGCGCAAAGGGCAAAAAGCCTGCGGCGGATGCAAAGAAGTTGCCGACGACCTTGACGCGTCCGAACTCCTCGGTGTTGATCCAGACCGCGTTGATGCCCGCATTCTGAATCGCTTCTGCGGTCGCCTTGTCGATCTTCTGACCGGCTTCGACCATGATCTCGCCGGTTTCTTCGTTTATGACGTTCTCGTCCGCAATCTGATCGCGGATACGTGCCTTCAGAGCGAGTTTCTTATTATACTTATAACGGCCGACGCGCGCGAGGTCATAGCGGTTGTCGAAGAACAGCCCGTGCAGAAGGTTGCGCGCGCTTTCTTCTGTCGGCGGCTCGCCGGGACGCTGGCGCTTGTAGATCTCGAAGAGACCGTCCACTTCGGAACGGTTCGGATCCTTCGCGAGCGTTGCGTCGAGACGTTCGTCGTTGCCCAAAAGGTTCAGGATCTGTTCGTTCGTGCCGTAGCCGATGGCGCGCAGCAGAGACGTGATGAAGACCTTGCGCTGACGGTCGATCTTGACATACAGGATGCCGTTCGAATCGGTTTCGTATTCCAGCCATGCGCCGCGGTTCGGGATGACCTGGCTCGAAAACAGCTGCTTGCCCATCTTATCCGTCGTGGAAGAATAGTACGCGCCCGGCGAACGGACAAGCTGCGAAACGATAACGCGCTCCGCGCCGTTGATGATAAACGTGCCCTGCGGCGTCATCAACGGGAAATCGCCCATAAAGACTTCCTGCTCGTTGACCGCACCGGTTTCTCTGTTGATCAGGCGCGCGGTCACGCGGAGGGGCGCCGCGTAATTCACGTCGCGGCTTTTGCTTTCTTCGATGGAGTACTTCGGCTTATCGAGATCGATCCGATAATCCATAAACTCCAGAACGAGTTTTCCGGAAAAGTCGACGATCGGCGAAATGTCGTTAAAGACTTCGCGCAGATCTTCTTTCAGGAAGTGGTAGTAGGAATTCTTCTGCACCTCAATGAGATCGGGCATTTCAAGAACTTCGGAAATGTGCGAAAAGCTCTTTCTTGTCCGTTTTCCCATCTTGACGTCATGCATCATTGCGTTCACTCCTTGCTGATGTTTTCATCTGGTTTTTTCGGGCGAATCCCCCCGCCCGTGGAGGTGGCACCTATTCCTTCCTTCCTGTGTCTTTCTGTCCCGAATTGACCAGCTTTATTTCAATCCGCGTAGACTTTAGGGGCATATTACCACAGTATAGGCATCATAATGCAATATCGAATAATATCATCTTCAAATCAACCTGTCAAGCACAAAATTCATAAAAAAGGAAAAAATTTTTACTGACACGGCGATGACGTGCATAAATTGGTATGGGCAATCAAAAACATGTCCATACTCCGTACAAATCAAAGGAGGTGACCCTATGAAAGGAACCCATACGGGCTGGACAGAAGAAGAGGATGCGGCGCTTCTCCGCGCAGCGCTGGACGCGCGGCGGGAACGCCGGTCGCTGAAAACGGCGTTTGACTCGATCGCCGAGCAAACGGACCGGAAGCCGAACAGCGTCCGCAATCACTATTACACGCAGATCAAGCCTGCGGAAAAAACGGAACCGGCGTTCCTTCCGTTCTCCGAGGAGGAAAGCGACCGTCTGATCGAGACGGTGCTTCTTGCGCTTTCAAACGGACAGTCGGTGCGCGCATGCACGCTGAACATGGCAAACGGCGATACCCGGCGCATGCTGCGCTATCAGAACAAATACCGTTCGCTTCTGAAATCGCAGCCGGAGCGCGTACGCCGCATCCGTACCGCGCTGACGGAACAGGGACGGTCGATCCCGGATCCGTTTGTCCGCGACCCTGACACGCCGCACGTCGGACGCCCGCCGAAAGCGTCCTGCGAGCTGGAACGCGGCATCCGCGCGCTGCTCGATACGCTGTACCGCAATCTCGTTGCGCTGACACAGGGCGACGCCGGCTGAAAAAGGCGCAGGAACCGAAAGGAGGTCTCCCAGAGGCTGTTTGTCAAGAGGGTATTTCAAACTTTCGTTAGAAGAACCTCTGATTTTAATCAGCTAACGCAGGAAAATAGGTGCGATCTGCATTTAGCGATTGCGGATCGCACCCATTTTCTATCTGCAACTCAAGTTTTATCAACACAGCGGAACCGTCCCTTCGTGTTTTTGGTCCGAAGTACGAAGCGCTGTTTGACCGGTATGTCTTTCTCCCGGCGGAGCAGCTTGCAGGCGAGGACGCATGAGCAAGCCGTTTGACGCGCTGCAAAAGCCGCCGAAAACTGCTCGGAGTCCGCGTCCTTCGCGGCAGAACCGTATTTCGGAACGCAGCGAGCGAGCGCGACGGTCGATCCGCGCTGTGC
>CAMORL010000207.1 GCA_946623765.1 uncultured Clostridia bacterium | reverse complement strand
CCGGATCTGCCGGATCTGCCGGATCTGCCGGATCTGCCGGGTTTTCGGGCGCGGCCGTTACTTCCGGTTCCGAAGGCTGCGACGGAGTCTCCGTCGCGACCGGATTGGTCGGAAGCTCAGGGTCGCCGATCAGACCGCCGGGTTTTTGCCCGTCGCCCGGATCGCCCGTGTCGCCGGATTCATCGTCGCCGCGATTCATGACGACCGTTCTTCCGTCGGTCGCATCTGCCGCAACGCTTTCGGCTACCGTTGCCAGAGGCAACAGCTGAAGCACCATAACGATCGCAACAATGATCGCAAGGGTACGTCTGCCGAAAAGGATCTTGCTCAGTTTAGACATGTCTTTCTTCCTCCGTTTATATTTCATGGCTGTAACAGATTATAGGAAATTTCTGCTTATTATCGTGATAAAATACCACAAATTCGCAGACTCCTCCCTATACTCTGCCTACTATATACTCTTTTTCATTATAAACGTTGCTTTCCGAAAATACAACCCCTTTTTTATGTAATTTTGTGTAATTCGGTATTTTGTAGCCATTTTACTGATTTTATACAATATATTGTGTCGCCTTACATTTGCATATAATAATATATTTTTCATCGTACTTACAGACCGAAATGTTTTTGGAAACAGCTTCTCCGATTGTAAAATTTTTTGAATCATGAAATTCAGTTCCATGATATACAGAACAGCCGGCAGACAGCATCGTTATGTTCAAGATGAATTACCAATTAAAAAAAGAACGGATGCCCGTTCTTTTTATAACTATATACGCGTTTATTCGTTTCCGACGATCGTCCGGTAAATGCGGTCGAGATCCTCGCGCGAGTAATAATGGATGATCAGTTTGCCCTTGTCCTCGTCCCCCTGCACGGAGACCTTCGTGCCGAGCTCGGCGCGTATACGGTGCATGGCGTTGCGGAATTCCGGGGTCGGTTCCGGCTTCTCTTTCTTCTTGCGCTTCGGCATTTCCGCAAATCGCAGCTCTTCCTCGAGCCGACGCACAGACCAGTCCCCCTCAACGCATTTCTCCGCAAGCTCCATCTGAATCCGCGGATCGCCGACGCCTGCAAGCATCTTACCGTGACCCGCCGTGAGCTTGCCGTCCTTCACCATTTTCTGCACTGACTTTGCGAGCGTCAAAAGACGCAGTGCGTTTGCAATCGCCGGACGGCTCTTTCCGACGCGTTCGGAAACCTCTTCCTGCGTGAGATCGTGCTGCTCCATCAGCAGCTTGATCGCCGCCGCTTCTTCGATCGGGTTCAGATTCTCGCGCTGAATGTTTTCGACGAGCGAGATCTCCATGACCGCGCTTTCGTCGATGTCCGTCACGGTCACCGGAACCGTCATCAACCCCGCTTGACGCGCCGCACGGTATCTGCGTTCGCCTGCAACGATCGTATAGCGCGCACCGTTCTTTTTGACAAGAATCGGCTGTACGACGCCGTGACGCTTGACCGACGCCGCAAGCTCTGCGAGCTTTTCCGGATCAAACGTCTTGCGCGGCTGATCCGGATTCGTGTCGATGTCATAGAGATCGACTTCCAGTCTCCCCTGCTGTTTTGCCTGCGGTTCTTCGATTTCGTCCAGCAGCGCATCCAATCCGCGCCCGAGACCTTTATTCTTGACTGCCATTTTATGCCTCCCGTGCGATAAATTCTTCTGCAAGATTGTTGTAAGCCTTTGCGCCGATGTTGCGCGAATCGTACAGCGTGATCGGCAATCCGTGACTCGGCGCTTCGCTCATGCGAACCGAACGCGGAATGATGGTGTTATAGACCTTTTCCCTAAAATACTTCTTGACCTCCTCTACGACCTGCACGCACAGGTTCAGTCGTGAAGAAAACATTGTCAGAACGACGCCTTGAATGTCAAGATTGCTGTTCAGATTGCGGCGAACGAGCTTGACCGTGTTCATCAGCTGCGACAGCCCTTCGAGGGCATAATATTCGCACTGAATCGGGACGAGCAGCGAATCCGATGCGGTCAGCGCATTCAGCGTCAGAAGCCCGAGCGACGGCGGACAGTCGATGAAGATAAAATCGTAACGGTCCTTGATCGGCTCAAGCGCCTGTTTCAGACGCATCTCGCGCGCGATCATCGAAACGAGTTCCACCTCCGCGCCGGCAAGCTCGATGCGCGACGGCAGAACGTCCAGCTTTTCGATCATCGTCGGACGGATCGCTTCCGCCGCGGGGATATCGTCGATCAGAACATCATAGCTGCTCGGGAACTCCTTTTTCTTCGTAACGCCGAGACCGCTTGTGCTGTTTCCCTGCGGATCGAGATCAACGAGCAGGACGCGCTTACCCTTTTGCGCGACGCAAGCGCTCAGATTGATCGCGGTCGTCGTCTTACCGACGCCGCCTTTTTGATTCGTAATTGAAATAATCTTTCCCATAATCGCTCCTTTATGCGTCATTATAACGTAACGTGTACCATTTTGCAAGTACGTTCTCGTATTTTACATTGTTTCACGTGAAACAGGCTCGGCGCGTCCTCGGGATTGTTTCACGTGAAACATAAAAAGAGCCGCATTGCTGCGGCTCAAAGGATGAACACGGTTATTCGGATTTCTTCGGTTTTGCGGCTGCCGGTTTCGCGGCTGCCGGTTTC
>CAMORL010000206.1 GCA_946623765.1 uncultured Clostridia bacterium | reverse complement strand
TCCATCGCGCCGTCGGTCTTGCCCGCGCCGACGATGGTGTGCAGCTCGTCGATGAACAGAATGATCTTGCCGTCGCTTTTCCGGATTTCCTCGAGGACCGCCTTGAGACGCTCTTCAAATTCGCCGCGGTATTTCGCGCCGGCAACCAGCGCGCCCATATCAAGCGAAAAGATGCTCCTGTCCTTCAGATTGTCGGGCACGTCGCCGCGCACGATTCGCAGCGCCAGCCCTTCCGCGATCGCCGTCTTGCCCACGCCGGGTTCGCCGATCAGACAAGGATTGTTCTTTGTCTTTCTCGAAAGGATCCGGATGATGCTGCGGATCTCGTTGTCTCTGCCGATGACCGGATCGAGCTTATGCTGCTTTGCAAGCTCCACAAGGTCCTGCCCGTATTTTTTCAGTACGTCGTAGGTGCCCTCCGGATTGTCCGTATTCACCTGCCGGTTGCCGCGCACCGTTTTCAGTACGGAAAGATACGCGTCCTTCGTGATGTTGAACTGCCGGAAGAGCTTTTTCGTCGCTTCGTCCGGCTTTTCGAGCAGCCCCAGCATCAGGTGCTCGACGGACACGTACGCGTCGCCCATGCGCTTTGCCTGCGCATCCGCTTCCGCGATCGCGCGGGAGATGCCCGCTGTTGCGCTCGCCTGCTGCCCGTCGCCGGAGTAGGTGAGAAGCGTGCCGATCGCATAGTCTACCGCGGCGCGAAGTCCCGCAAGATCGACCTGCATCGATGTCAGAAGCTGCGCGTTGAGGTCGTCGTTTTCGTCGATCAGCGCTTTCAGAAGATGCAGCTGCTCTACCTGCGTGTTGCGGTTCGCGTCCGCAAACTGCTGTGCGGTCTGGATCGCTTCAATGGATTTTTGTGTGAATCGGTTGGCATTCATATGCGTCGCCTCCTATTCTCACGGCTTACGCCGATTCGTTTGTATTTTAGCACTCTCGTCCTTCGAGTGCTAAACTTATCATAGCACAGTTTTCCGGAAATGCAATATGTTTGCGCAGGAGTTTGCTTTCCTGTCACAATTCTTTCAAAATGCTGTGCAAATCGATGAAAAACATGCTATACTGACAGCAGACAAACGGAGGAGGAAGGACTGTGACGGAACCGCTGATCGCATACTGCGGCGTGAACTGCGCGACGTGTACGGACTTGGCGTCCGGCAAATGCCCGGGCTGCCGCGAGACTGCGTGGGGGGACGATCCCTGCCTGCCGGTCGGCTGCTGCAGGGAAAAGGGAATCGACGTCTGCGGGCAATGCGAAGCGTTTCCCTGCCCGGACATGGCGTCGTTTTACGAAGAATCCGAGGGACACAGGGAAGCGTACCGGCGCATGCGTGCGCTGTCATAATACCACCGGGACAGGAGGAACCTATGGGCGTTTTTTCCAAGTATCATCGCTACCGCGAGGCGGGCGAACAGGCAAATGTCAATAATGTGGAGATGTTCGGACAGCCGGTAAAATCGCTGTTCACTTCGACCAAGGTTTTTACCGTGCATCACCGCATCGAGATCACGGACGAGCGGGAGCAGGTCGTGTATCGCGCGCAGTCCAAATTCTTTTCCATTCATGACAAAACGGATATTTTCGACGCGTCGGACAATCCGGTTGCGCACATCGAGCGCAAATTCTTCTCGCTGCACGAGCGGCATTTTGTTTCAATGGCGGACGGAACGCGGTTCGAGCTCTCGAACGAGCTGTGGCATCTGATCAAGGACATTACGAATATCGAGGGACTCGGCTGGCAGCTTTGCGGAAACATCGCGGGGCTGAACTTTCAGCTGTACGATTCGGACGGCAGCATTATCGCGGTGATCGGGCAGAAACTGTTCTCGATCCATGACAAATACTGTATCGACATCTATCGTCCCGAATATGAAAAGACCGTCGTTGCGATCCTTGTGACGCTGCAGCATATGATGGCGGATCGCGAGAGGCGCAGTTCGTCCTCCTCGTCGTACTCATCCGGTTCGAGCGACTGATATGCGGCGGCAGATTCAATCAAAAGAGGATACGGAACGGCTGATCGAAGCGTTCGGGTTTCTGCCGTTCTTCGAAAACGGCATCCCGGGCTTTTCTCTCGAGGCATACACGCCGAAAGAACTCTGGTACAACGGTTCCGTAAACGGCAGGGACGACTGGCCGGTCTGGGACTGGAAGGGACCGATCGCGCGGACCGGACGCTGCATGTACGGCAAGTTCTTTCAAAAGAAAGCAGGGTTTGTGAGCCGCGAATGGATCCCCGATTTTCTGAACGTGCGCAGGGACGGCATGAGCTTCGACGAGTGGGTTGAAGAAGGTCTGATCTATTATAAGGACCGTGCGCTGCTGGACGCCGTGCGCATGTACGGCGCGATGCTGACGCCGCATCTCAAGATGCAGTGCAATTACCGCAAGGGCGGAAACACCGGATTTGAAACGGCGGCGACGCGGCTTCAGATGCAGGGCTGGCTTTGCATCTCGGATTTCGCCTATCGGCAGGACAAGTTCGGCAGGGAATACGGATGGGGCGTCGCGCTCTATACCACGCCGGAAGCGCAGTTCGGCGAAGCGGCGCTGGTCTGTCCGCGCACGCCGGACGAATCGCGCGAACGCATCCTTGCGCATCTTTCCGCACTTCTCCCGCAGGCGTCGGAGCAGCAGCTATTGAAAATGATCGGATAAA
>CAMORL010000205.1 GCA_946623765.1 uncultured Clostridia bacterium | reverse complement strand
TTTGTTATGCCTTTTCGACGTCCATTTCAAAAGCGGTGAGGATGCTGCCTTTGAGCGGATCGTCATGGACGGTGCCGAGATAATCCTTTCCGAACAGATCGAAGAAATCTCCGGCCACGGAGATGTCGGGCAGACGACCGACGAGTTCGCCGTTTTCCATCAGATACGCCATCTGTACCGGCGTAGCAAAATGACCGTCCGGCGTAGAATCACCGCCCGCTGCCATCACAACGAAGATTGCCTTTCCGGGAACAAGCTCTTTCATGCTCTTTGCGGTTGCGTCCAGATACAGCCTTCCGAATCCGAGATCCGGCACGCCGTCATACGCCGCCTGTGCGTTGCCGAGGTTCGGCAGGTTGTACGCTTCGGCAGTCTTCTTTGTGGTCAGCAGTCCTTTCAGAACGCCGTTTTCGATCAGCGTCGGGCGATAATCCCGTGCGATACAGCCTTCCGCATCAAAGAAACATGCACCGTCCGCTGTCGCCGGATTGCGATCGTCGCGCACTGTCAGCCGATCGGAAAACACCTTTTCACCGAGCTTGCCGGAAAGCAGCGATGCGCCGGCGGCATACAAATCCCCGACAAAATGTCTGAAATAGGGATAAAACACGGTTGAAGCCTCCGTCACAACCGGATAACGACCCGGTTTGATCTCTGCAGGCACATAGAACGCATCGTATTCTTTTTTGAATTCTTTCAGCAGCTCTTCCGCGTCAAAGTAATCGCCGCTCCAGCCGAACCCTGTATCGAAGAGATTGCCGGATCCTCGATTTTGCGCGATCAAGCTGACGTCAAAGCTTCTACCGGAGTTTAAAAGATGTCTCCCTTTGGAATTCCGATATTCCGTTATAGTATTGTTCAGGCTGATCTTATTGGATAACGCAAACCGCGGACAGAGCTCACCGAGCCGATCCAAAAACGCCTGCATGGTCGGGATGAATGCGGGAATCGGAATGATCTCCGCGTCATGATGCTCCTCCATCTCCGTCGCGCCTTCGAGTTTTTCGGGATACGGGATTCCGAATGAGAGTGCTTCCTGCGCTTTCTTTGTCAATTCTTCCTCATCCGGTTCTCCGAGACAGCCGGCAATGCCGATACAACCGTTTTCGTAGACGCGGACGGTTCCTGTCGTTTTTTCGATCTGGCGGAAGCTGTCGATTTTGCCTGCTGTGACATTCAGCGTTACGGATTGACTTTTCACTTTGATGAATTCTTTTTCCATTGCTTTCACCTCACTGCACGTTCATTTCTGAAACTCGTACATACGGACCGCCGAAACCGACGGGAAGTCCCATCTGCTCCATCTTGCCGCAGCCCCCCGTGACGAACGATAAAAGCACCACGTCCTTGGTCAATCCGTCGATCAGCCCGAGCGTTTCGAACACGTTGCCCGTGATGACACTGATTTGTGCCGGACGGCCGAGCTTTCCGTCTACGATCTCATACGCAAGGCTCGGCGCAATGGTAAACGTGCTCATGCCGCTGCCGTGATTGATGTCCTTGATGAAATAACCTTTTTTGATCGGAGCGATCAGTTCGTCGAAGGTCAGATCGCCGCCTTCGATAAAGGTCGTGGTCATGCGAACGATCGGCTCGAAATTGCAGTCGATGGCACGTGCGTTTCCGGTCAGCCCTTCATCCAGTGCCGCGGCAGTCTGTGCGCTATGCAGCCTCCCTGCCAGTACGCCGTTTTTGATCAGGTAGTTCTTACGTGCCTTTGTGCCTTCGTCATCGTACGGAACGAATCCGCAGCCGGGTACGCAGCCGGATTCCGCGATCGACAGGATTGGGCTCCCGACCGTTTTGCCGAGTTGCCATTCCTCTTTCATGGATTCATCGGACAGCATGAAGTCGGACTCGGACTTGTGCCCGAAGGATTCATGCGCAAACACGCCCGCTGCCACCGGCGACAGAACGACCGGATATTTGCCGGGTTCGACCGGAACGGAGTTGCGAAGATAATATGCCTGCTCCTTTGCGGCTTCGCGGATCTCCTGTTCGATCCCCAAAAGCTCGTCAAAGCGCGTACCGCCCTTCTGCCAGTGTCCGTTGAACTTCTTCTCCCCATCTGCCATGCTGAAGCTGAGCGCAATACCGCAGGTCTGATAATCATAGCGAATGTCTGCGCCGAGGCTGGAGCGGAAGGCAAATTGACTGTTGCGGTCAAGATACCTGCCTTCCGGCATTTTCACGCAATCATCCTCGGTCAGAATCGGCAGATAGCTGAGCAACAGATCCTGCTTTTCCTTCAGTGAAACGTCGCGTACCGAACAGTCTTTGAAGGTTTCGATGCAGTCGACATTTCGTTCAAAGCGGCGTACGATGGGATCGTCGAGGATCGCAGGATTCGCGGTTGCCGCAGAATAGAGTCCCTCCAGCGTCTCCTGCAGGTGTTCGACGTCTGTCACGGAAGCATAGTACCATAACTTGCCGTCATACACGCGCAAAAACGCCTGCTTTTCATTGCGCGTTTTCATTTCTTCCAGAATTCCCGCCTTGTAGGAAATTGTGGTGCGGCTTCTGTCCTCTATGCGAATATCTGCATAGAAGCCTTCTCTGAATTGGATCATGCGTGCGTTCTCCTTTTCGGTGTTTCTGAATGTATCTTACTATTATCGGGTCGGCTCGTCAAGCGGTTGTGGCAGATCGGCCGATTCTTACAAAAAAGA
>CAMORL010000204.1 GCA_946623765.1 uncultured Clostridia bacterium | reverse complement strand
GCCGAGCATTCAAAGCGTATAATCATTATATATTTTCATGAATCTGCATGGGGTTTTTATGACAGATCAATTCACCAGAACCAGACTGCTCTTGGGCGACGCGGGCATTGAGAAGCTTCGGGCTTCGCGCGTTGCCGTATTCGGGCTCGGCGGCGTGGGAAGCTACGTCGTCGAAGCGCTTGCAAGAAGCGGCGTCGGCACGCTCGACATCGTCGACGACGACGTGATCGCGCTTTCGAACCTCAACCGGCTTTTGTACGCGACGCAGGAGAACGTCGGACAGCCGAAAACCGAGGTCGTTTCGGCGCGGATTCACGCGATCTGCCCCGACACGGTCGTGCATGCGCACCGCTGCTTCTATCTCCCGGAGACCGCGGACCGCTTCGATTTCACACAGTATGACTACGTTGCCGACGCGATCGACACGGTGTCCGGCAAGATTCAGCTCGTGCTGCAGGCGAAGGCGGCAAACGTGCCCGTCATCAGCTGCATGGGCGCAGGCAACAAACTGGACCCGACCGCGTTCGAGGTTTCGGACATCTCGAAAACGAGCGTGTGCCCCCTTGCGCGGGTCATGCGGCGCGAACTCAAAAAGCGCGGCGTCGAGCGTCTGAAGGTCGTGTACTCGAAGGAACCGCCGATCGAACCGAACGGCGACGCGGAAGAAGGCGGCGCGCATCAGAAGCGGCAGACGCCCGGAAGCTGCGCGTTTGTTCCCTCGGTTGCGGGACTCATCATGGCGGGCGAAATCATCCGCGATCTTTGCAGCATCAAACGAATCTGAATACCGACGCGGCGGCTGCCGCAGAAAGGACATGCTTATGCCGGGACCGATGGGCAGGATGGGACCGCGCGGGTTTCTGACCGACGAAGAAAAGAAAAACGTGCCGAAGGTCAGTTGGGCGCTGATCAAACGAATCCTCGGATATTTGAAGCCGTACTGGCTGCAGTTCCTCCTTGTGTTTCTGACGATCCTCGTTTCCGCGGGCGTAGGGCTGCTGCCGAGCATCATCACCGGACGGATCGTGAACGAAGCGCTCGTCGGCAAGGACATGAAGCTGCTCGTTCAGCTTCTGATCGCCGCGTTTGTGACGCTGACCGTGTCGCAGGTGATCGGCGTGCTCGAAAGCTACATCAACGCCTGGATTGCAAACAAGATCATCTACGACATGAAGAACCAGATGTACGCGCACCTGCTCTCCATGCCGCACGCGTTCTTCACAACCGAAAAGCAGGGCGACATCATCACCCGCATGAACAGCGACATCGGCGGCGTTTCGAGCGTGATCTCCGGAACGCTGACCAGCATCGTCCGCAACGTCGTGGTCGTCGTGACCACGCTCGTCGCGCTGTTCACCATGAGCTGGCAGCTCGCGCTCGTCGGGATCGTGGTGATTCCGCTGCTGATCATCCCGACGCGCTCGGCGGGCAAAACGCGCTGGAAGCTCCTCTCCGAGAGTCAGGCGAAGAACGACGAGATGAACCAGCTCGTCAACGAAACGCTTTCCGTTTCCGGCTCGCTGCTCGTCAAGCTGTTCACGCGGGAAAAGCGCGAGCAGAAGCGGTTCGAGACCGTCAACGACGAGGTCACAAAGCTGTCCATGAAGGAGCAGCGCAGCGGCAAATGGTTTATGGTGCTGATGGGCATGTTTACGGAGATCGGTCCGCTGCTCATCTATTTTGCCGGCGGGTGGTTCATCATTCAGAAGACCGACCCGACGCTGAACGTCGGCATCATCACCTCGACGGTCATGCTGATCAACCGGCTCTATCGCCCGGTCCAGTCGCTTCTGAACATCCATGTGGACTTCACGCGCTCGCTTGCGCTGTTCACGCGCATCTTTGATTACTACGACATGGTTCCGGCGATCCGTCAGCCGGAGCACGCGCGCCGTCCGATCGTCAAGGGCGAGGACATCCGCTACGAGCACGTCGCGTTCTCGTATTCCGAGGACAAGCCGCTGCTCTCCGACATCACGTTCACCGTCCCCGCCGGAAAGATGTACGCGATCGTCGGACCGTCCGGCTCGGGCAAGAGCACGATCGTGAACCTCCTCCCCCGTCTCTATGACGTCAAGGCGGGCAGCGTGAAGATCGGCGACACCGACGTGCGCGACTTCGACATTCCGTACCTCAGAAAGAGCATCGGCGTCGTGACGCAGGACTCGTACCTCTTCAACGGCACGATCCGCGAAAACCTGTGCTATGCCCGCGAGGGCGTTACGGAAGCGGATCTCATGAACGCGCTCGAAACGGCAAGCCTCACCGATTTCATTCAGAACCAGCCCGACGGACTCGATACGGTCGTCGGCAACCGCGGGCTCAAGCTGTCCGGCGGCGAAAAGCAAAGGCTCTCGCTTGCCCGGATCATCCTGAAGGACCCGAGCATCCTGATCCTCGACGAGGCGACCTCCGCGCTCGACTCGATCTCGGAAAACGCGATTCAGGACGCGCTGGAGCGGCTGATGCAGGGACGCACCTCCATCGTCATCGCACACCGGCTTTCGACCATCCTCAAGGCGGACAGAATCCTCGTCGTCGCAAACGGCACGATCGCCGAGCAGGGCACGCACGAGGAGCTTCTGAAGCGAAACGGCGTCTACCGCGAGCTGTACGAAACACAGTTCCGCAAGGTCATCGAAATGGAATCCGAAAAAGCCGAATAACCGAAGGGACCGG
>CAMORL010000203.1 GCA_946623765.1 uncultured Clostridia bacterium | reverse complement strand
TATATAATCTTATATGAAAAAAACAGTTTTATGGGATGGATTTTGGAAAAAAGATCGTGTATAATAGAAAAGTAAAAATGGGGACAGAGTATTTGAGCTCTGTTTCGTTACGAATCTGAGTAGGAGGAGACAACAACACATGAAAAAAGCATTGGCACTCATCCTGTCGCTGATGATGGTGTTCGCGCTGATTCCGACGGCATTTGCCGCGGGCGAGGTTGCGGTTGCCATGGATGCAGCGCCTGCGGACGGCGATAAGGTCGTGATGTATTATCCGACCGGCAACACCGTTATCAGCACGACCGCAAGCGACAGCAAACTGACCGGTGTCGGCGTCACGGTAGACGGCGGCAGCATCGCTTTGCCGACGGGTGCGGCGATGTTCGATGTGACCGTAAACGAAGCGGGCGAATATGCCTTCACGATCGATGGGAAGTACCTGACCACCGGTGAAACGGGCGGCTCGCTGACGTTCAATGACACGCTGACCAATTTCGGTCTGTGGGTCCTCGAACCCGTCGAAGGCAAGGGGTACCTTGTCAAAAACAAGGCGGCGGCGTATAACGGCAAAGCGCAGTACATCGAGGTTTACAACGGCCTGTTTACGACGTACAGCTACAAGGAATCCAACCAAAAATACTTCCTGCTGCAGTTTTTCAAGATCACCGATGAAGTGACAGTTCTTGCTCCGACCGCGGATCCGGCTGCCGGCACGATCGCAAAGGGCGGCACAGTGAAGCTTACTACGGCAACGGAAGGCGCAAAGATCTATTGGAAGATCGGCGAAGACGGCACGTTTGCGGAATACGCGGCGCCGGTCGCGATTGAAGAGGACTGCACGCTCTATGCGTATGCCGAAAAGGACGGCAAGCAGTCTGCAACCGTTGCGTTTGCGTATACGGTCTTTGAAGGCGCGATGAGCATCAAACAGGCGCTCGCGGCAGGCGACGTTGCAAAGGCAAAGGTCGTCGGTCAGCTGGTCTACCGCTTCGGCAACTTCGGCAGCATCAATTCGGCTGTTCTTCAGGCGAAGATCGGCGGCGAGATCTATGCGCTGCAGGCGTACAACTCAATGGACAGCGACACCGATGGCAATCCGATCCAGATCGGCGACTGGCTGGTCATGGAAGGCAAGCTCGGACCGTACGGCGGCGTACAGCAGATCCAGTCCATGACGACGATCCGCAAGGCGGAGACCTCCGAGATCATCGGCGAGGACGCAACCGAACCGCAGGTGTTTGAGAATTTCGCAGCGCTCAATGCGAACTTTGACAATCTCTTGACCGAGTACGTCATGATCAAGAACGTCACGCTCGGTGATTATAAGGACAACGGTTCCACGACCGTGACCGACAGCACCGGCGCAACGATGCCGATCTACCGCGCTGCGCCTTATCCGGTCGGCGTTGAGAAGGGCGACGTCGTGAACCTGTACGCGTGTGTTTCCAAGTACAACACCACCAAGCAGCTCAGAAACGGCTCGTCGCACGACTATGTCCCGACGAACGACGTGAAGGGCCCGGTCATTACGCGTGTGAACACGGCGGAAGCAGAGGTCGGCAAGGCCTATAACTTCACCGTGAACGTGCAGGATGCAAGCGGTATTTCCGGCGTTTCGGCAGAGGTTCTGCAGGGCGAAGAAGTCCTTGCGGAGCTCACCGAGCCGACCGTGGAAGACGACGTTTACGCGTTCCTGATCCCCGCAAGCGCGATCCAGGGCGGTAATCTCACCGTTCGCGTCACCGCGGAGGACAATTGGGAAACGCACAACCAGACGGTCGAGAGCTTTGAACTCGTCGTCATCGACCTGCCGCAGATCGTGAACTACACGCCGGAATCCAACAGCGCAACCGGCGAAAACAAGCGTCCGGAAATCTCCGTCACGTTTGCCAACTGCGGCGAGAACCCGACCGTGGAAATGACCCTGAACGAAGTTCCGGTCACGCCGGTCGTTGAGGGCAACACCGCAACCTACACGCCCGCAGAGGACATGGAGGACGGCAAGGTCACCGTGTACGTGAAGATCACCCGTGCGGACGGCAAGTTCTATGAAACGACCTGGAGCTTCACGGTCGGCGTTGCAACCTTCCAGCTCTACTTCGGCGAACTGCATTCGCACACCGCGGAGTATTCCGACGGTACCGGCACGCTGGAGCAGGCGCTTGCGCATGCAAAGGAAGCGCCGCAAATCGACTTCCTCGCGGTTACCGACCACTCCAACTACTATGACACCAAGGACAACCCGAACGGCGATATGACCGACCCGACGAAGGGCAAGATGACTGCGGACGGCTCCAAGACGCTGTGGCAGGAAGCGAAGGAAACGGCAGCGCAGTACGCGGACGCGAACTTCATTCCGATCATCGGCTATGAGATGACGTGGTCCGGTCAGTACGGTCATATGAACACGTTCAACTCGCTCGGCTTCGAGTCCCGCAACGTGCCGAAGTACGTTGTGAAGGGCGGTCCGGGTCTGGTCGCGTACTATGACCGCCTCGTGGAAGTGGCGCGTCTCGATAAGGAAAACGGCCGCAAGACCACGATCAACCAGTTCAACCATCCGGGCACGACGTTCGGTACGTTTGAAGACTTTGCGCACTACACCCCCGCATACGACGAGCTGATCACCATGATCGAGGTCGGCAACGGCGAGGGCAAGGTCGGCGGTTCGATGTACTGGCCCTCCTACCAGTATTACAC
>CAMORL010000202.1 GCA_946623765.1 uncultured Clostridia bacterium | reverse complement strand
GGATCGTCGATCTCGCCGGTGCGGATATAGCGGTCGAGCACGGCGTAGGTGAAGCCGAGGTTGTCCTCGTCCGTCTTGCCGCAGAGCCCGTCGCTCGGAACCTTATGCACGAACATGTCGGGCAGTCCGAGATAGGTTCCCATCTCCTTGACCTCTGCAACGGTCAGCTTGCCCAAAGGGCACACGTCGCCCACGGAATCGCCGTAGCGCGTGGAATAACCGACCCAATCCTCGGAGAGGTTGCAGGTATTGATGACTCTGCCGTTATACGACTGCGACACCGCATAGAGCGTGCTCATGCGAAGACGCGGCGCGAGGTTGATGTAGGATTGATTACTAAGCTCCACGCCCGCCGCCTTTGCCGCGTTCACAACGCCGTCGTACGCATCCTTGATGTTGACGACAAAGGAACGAATGCCGAGATGCTTCACAAGCGCTTCACTTACGTCGATGTCGTACTGATCGCCGTTCGGCATCAGAACGCCGATGACGCGATCCGCGCCGAGCGCACGAACGCACAGCGCTGCGGTGACCGAGCTGTCCTTGCCGCCGGAGATGCCGATCACGGCGTTGCAGCCGGGACCGTTCTCTTCAAACCAGTTGTTGAGCCATTTCACGAGATCGTCGGTAACTTTTGCAACATTGAACGCCATAACCGTACCTCCTTACATGGTGCGCAAACGAATGTTCTTTTCCGCAAGAACTGCGAGGATGCGGTCGATATATGCCTGCACCTCCGCCTTTTGGAGCGTCTTTACCGGGGACACAAACGAGAGCCGGATCGTCATGCTCTTGACGTCTGCTTCATAGATATCGACGAGCGAAATATCCTGCAGCGTTTCGTCCCGATCCCGATAGAACGGACCGGTTACATCTGCAAAGGTCACATCCCTGTCGACGACAAACGAGAGGTCGATGTCAATGCCCGGGAAGCGCGAAGCTTCGCGGTACTTCAGATCCGCTTCCTTGATTTCGGAAAGCGCGTCCATATCGAGCTCGAGCGTGACGAGCGACGCTTTTTTGTCGATCTCCGCCGCAACCTCGGGATGCACGGTCGACATCGTGCCGATCGTTCTGCCGTCGAGTACGATCGCCGCGGTATTTGCAGGGTGCTCCCACGCGTTGACAGGCTCGACGCGTTCGAACGTCGGGTGAATCCGGCGAATGTCGAACAGGATCGACGCGATCATGTCGCGCGCGGAAAGAAATACGGTGCGTTCCTTCTCATGCGAAAGCAGGGCGACGCCGAGCGTTCTGCGCTCGTTTGCCGTGCCGTCCGGCTTTGCGCCTTTGATCGTTCTGCCGATCTCGAACACGCCGAACGACGGCGCGTAGAAGCGGTTTTCTTTGAGCACCGGCAAAAGCGTCTGCATCATCGCGGTGCGAAGCACGGTTGCATCCGGGTTCATGCCGTTCAGAAGACGGATGTTGTCGGGCAGCGGGATCTTGAGATCGTTGAGTTTTTTCGCGTCGCACCAGAGATACGTGTGCACCTCATGGAGCCCGAAGGTCTTGACCAGCGCGTCCTTCACCGCCGCCTCGTCCGCCTTGATCTGCTGCGGCAGGATCGGGCGCAGCGCGCTCATCGTGGTCTCGATTCTGAAGTTGTCATAGCCGTAGATGCGCGTGATCTCCTCGATGACGTCTGCGGGGATCGTCACGTCCTTGGTTGCACGCCACGACGGGACCTTGACGTCGAAGACGGAGTTCTGTTCCGTAACGCCGAAGCCGAGCCGCGTCAGCGTATCGTTGATCTGCGCGTCGGAGATGTCGATGCCGGTATAGCGGTCCACGAACGCCTTGTCGAAGTGCAGTTCGATCTCGGGATAATGATACTGATAGCAGTCGGTGTAGCGGCTTGCGACCTTCGCTTCCGGATCGACGGAAAGCAGGAGCTTTAAGAATCTGCCTGCCGCCAACGCGCAAAGCTCCGGATCGAGCGTCTTTTCATAGCGCATGCTGGCATCGGTGCGAAGTCCGATGCGGCTCGACGTCTTGCGGACCGAAACCGCCGAGAACGTCGCGCATTCGAGCGTGACGGAGTTTGTATCGGCCACTATCTCACTGTTCAAGCCGCCCATGACGCCGGCAACCGCAACGGGCTTGCCGTCGCTTGTGATCATCAGCGTTTCGGGGTCGATCTTCCGCTCCGTGCCGTCCAGCGTCTTGAACTGGAAGTCTTGCGGGAAGCGCTGTACGCCGATCGTGCCGACCATGCGCGAATCGAATGCGTGCGTCGGCTGCCCGAGCTCGAGCATAACGTAGTTGGTCAGGTCGGCAAGCAGCGAAATCGCGCGCATGCCGCAGTAGTAGAGACGGATCTGCATGTCGATCGGGCTGACCGTCTTTTGGATATGATCCGCACGGATCGCGGAATAGCGGTAGCACAGCTCCGGATCGATGCCGCCGAGCGGCACGGGATCAAGCGCATCGTACTTGGAAAGATCGTCGAGCTCCAGGGGCTTTAAGGGGCGCTTTGCGATCGCGGAAAACTCACGCGCGATGCCGTAATGCCCCCAAAGGTCCGGACGGTTTGTCAGCGACTTGTTGTCTACCTCGAACACGACGTCTTCAAACGCGTAGAGTTCCTTGACGGGCTTGCCGAGCGGCGCGTCGGACGGAAGCTCCAAAAGACCGCTCGAGGAATCCGCAATGCCGAGCTCCGCCGCCGAGCAGCACATCCCGCGGGACACGACGCCCGCGATCGTGGC
>CAMORL010000201.1 GCA_946623765.1 uncultured Clostridia bacterium | reverse complement strand
GCGCCGCAGTACAAGCTCGTCTATGTCTACGAGGATCTCGAAGGCAATGCGGCGGTTCTGAACATTGCGGATATGCCGGTCATTCCCGATGAATACGGCACCGCCGAACCGATCCCCGCAGAGGAAACGCTGGACGGCGGGTGGACCTATGAAAGCGATCCCGCGATCACCGAAGAAATCGGCGCCGCCCTCAGCAAAGCGCTCGAAGGGCTTGTCGGCGCAACCTATGAACCGGTTGCCGACCTCGCGGCGCAGGTCGTTGCGGGTACGAACCGCTGCATCCTCTGCAAGGTCTCCCCGGTCGTTCAGAACCCCTCTGCGCACTATGCGCTGGTGTATGTCTATGAAGCCCTCGACGGAAGCGCGGAGCTTCTTCAGGTCATCGATTTCGACTTCGGCGCGCTCTGTACCTACGGCGAATAATCGCCCGCAAAGTACCCACCGCGGCATACAGCAAACAAAAAAGATCCTTTTTGTGAAAGGATCTTTTTTATATTCGTCAATTCTTATTTCTTGGCTTCCGGCGGAACGACGATCGGCGGAATCTCATTGAACTTCGAGAACCTGCATTCGATGATCGCAGTGTTGACTGTATAGTTGATTTTCAGACCGGACGCGGACATGTTCTCTTCTGAACTGTTGTCTAACACTTTTGTCATCAGTTCCTGAAGGTCCATACGGTATTGCAGAAGCCTTCCTGTTTTGTTGTCCACCCAGAACGTCATCGGAATGTCCCCGATCTGATCCAGAACTTCTGCCACTCCCTCGTCGAGATTGATCGGAAGCTCGCCCTGCATGTCCTTGTTTTCCAGGAACTGTTCTTTCGGTAAATATCCGGCATAGACGGTTGTCGCCACGCCGTCCACGGTTTCGGTTCCGATCTCCCGGACGTCCTTCATCAGCCAGTTTTCCGCACGGAATCCGCCGGGAATTCCGTCGCCGCTCAGTCCGGGAACGGAAGCCTGCAGGTCGTCCGACGTCGTCCAGGTTTGACCGTCATCCGTCGAAATGTAGGTCTTTTTCTCCTCGCCGTCCTGTTCCATATAGACAAGCGCAGTTTGTTCCTGTCCGAGCATCTGCATCTTCATCACGATGCGGGATACGGCGGGATTCATCTGCACGTCCGCCTCGGCGTCATTCGACATATCCATCTTCATGCTCATGCCGGATGCAACGAGCTCAACGGAAATCTTCATCGACACATCCGCATGCAGCGATTCCGCTTCGTACGATTTTTCAGCCGACGCACGGACAATTTCTTCCGGCGTTTTCGGACCGCACTTGTTCCACGGGCGCAGGATCAGCAGCACCGCCGCCGCGATCGCCGCAAGCATGACACAGCTCAGAATGATCCAGAACGTGCTCTTCTTTTTCGGTGCGGGCTGCGGCTCATAAGGCTGCTCGGAATCCTGTCCCGGCGTAGGGACGGGTCGGAACGGAACCGGCTGTTCGGGAATCGTCGACGTTTCGGGGACCGGTTCTGCTTCCGGCTGCTCACAAACGGTCGAAACTTCGGGCGTCGGCTCCTCTTCCGGCTGCTCACAAACGGCTGATACTTCGGGCGTCGACTCCTCTTCCGGCTGCTCGCAAGCGGCCGCAGCTTCGGGAATCGGTTCCTCTTCCGGCTGGGGCGGGCATTCCGCCGGCGCGCCGCATTCCGGACAGAATTTCTCATTTTCTTTGATCGGATAACCGCAATTACTGCAAAACATACGTTACCTCTTTTCTTAAGTGTTGTTCATTGACTCCAGTATATCCGCGAAGCCGCGGCGTGTCAACTTTTGCGCACAAAAAAGCTGTTTTGTTCCATCGTAAGCAGCCGTCGATCGTTTTCCGGAATATCCGATCGGGTGGTTCGCTTTTCGATTCCGCATCAGCCGACGGAGTCCTTTCCCTTTTGGCTCGGAATCGTCACGTCCTGTGTCGAAACAGGAAAAAGAACGGTCCGAACGGCTGGAAATTTACGTCAAAACAGGGTATACTGTCCATATCACGTTTATGGAGGCAGTTATGAAAATCGCAATCGTCACCGGCGCGTCCAGCGGCATGGGCAGAGAATTTGCAAAGGCGGTCGACAAGACATACGATCTTGACGAGCTTTGGGTCGTCGCAAGACGGGCGGAACGGCTGGAATCGCTGAAAGACGAATGCCGCACACCGATCCGTACGCTCGCGTGGGATCTTTCCGCACCGGAAAACCTGCGCGCGTACAAGACGCTTTTGGAGGAAGAAAAACCTGAAATCCGGATCCTCGTCAACGCCGCAGGCTACGGGCTGTTCGGCGCCGCAGAGGATCTGGACGTCGATAACCAGCTCGGCATCGTCACCCTGAACGACGCGGCGCTTTCCGCGATATGCCTGTATTCGCTCCCGTACATGCAAAGCGGCGACGCGATCATAAACCTCGGCTCCAACTCGAGCTGGCAGCCCGTGCCGTATATGACGGTCTACGCGGCTTCCAAAGCGTATGTGCTGAGCTTTTCCCGCGCGCTCGGACGCGAGCTCAAATCCCGCGGAATCCATGTGATGTGCGTCTGCCCCGGCTGGATCAAGACCGAGTTCTTCGACCGCGCAAAGCACGACGATACGATCCGCTATTTCGATCGCTGGTACACGTCGGAGCAGGTCGTGGAGCGCGCCATGAAGGACCTGAAAAAGAAAAAGACCGTTTCCATCAAAGGCTTCCCCGTTCGCATGCAGGTGCGGCTTGTAAAGCATCTGCCCGTCAGCCTTGTGATGAATACGTGGTGCAAACAGCAGGGAAAGAACT
>CAMORL010000200.1 GCA_946623765.1 uncultured Clostridia bacterium | reverse complement strand
AAAAGGAGAGTTTTATGAGACGCGTATACGGCTATAGATGCACGCTTTGCGGCAGGGAATACCCTTACGGACCGGAGCTGATGACCTGCCCTGCCTGCGGGGAAAAGGGCATTTTAGACATTCTTTTCGACTATGACGAAGTCAAAAAAGAGCTGAACCGGGAAAGTCTGAAGGCGGATCGCGACAACAGCATGTGGCGCTATCGTGCACTGATGCCCTTGAAAGGCGAAGGGCTCTCGAAGTTTTTGCGCATCGGCTGGACGCCGCTGTATGAAAGTCTGCGGCTCGGCGACGAACTCGGTCTCAAAAAGCTTTACATCAAGGACGACGGCATCAATCCGACCGCGTCCTTGAAGGATCGTGCAAGCGGCGTGGCGGTTGCAAAGGCGATCGAACTCGGCTACGACACGATCTGCTGCTCCTCCACCGGAAACGCGGCGTCGTCCTGCGCGGGCAACGCGGCGCGAATGGGACTCAGGACCGTGATCTTTGTGCCGGAACGCGCGCCGAAAGGCAAGGTCGCACAGCTTCTGATCTTCGGCGCAAACGTCATTTCCGTCAAGGGCGATTATCGCCAGACCTTCGAACTCAGCAAGGCCGCGATTGAAAAATGGGGCTTCTATAACCGCAACGCGGGCATCAACCCGATCCTGACCGAGGGCAAAAAGACCGTCGCGCTGGAGATTGCGGAGCAGCTTCATTGGGAACCCACCGACTGGGTTGCGGTTTCCGTCGGCGACGGCTGCACGATCGGCGGCGTCTACAACGGCTTTCACGATCTCTTTGAACTGGGCATGATCGACCGCATTCCGAAGATCCTCGGCGTGCAGTCTTTGGGCTGCTGCCCGTTTGTGGACGCCGCGAACAACAACCGCGACCTCGTCCCGACGCCCGAAAACACGCTTGCGGACAGCATCGCCGTCGGCGTGCCGAGAAATCCCCGTAAAGCGCTTCGTGCGGTGAAGAACAGCGGCGGACGCTGGATCGCCGTCTCCGACGACGAGATCCTTGCCGCAATGCGGCTTCTGGGCAGAACCGAAGGCGTGTTCGGCGAACCCGCAGGCGTAACCGCCACGGCAGGCGTGGTGCGTGCCGTCAAGGAGGGGCTGATTTCCCCGGATGAGACCGTCACGGTCATTTCCACCGGCAGCGGGTTAAAGGACGTCAACAACGCGCTGAGAGCCGCAGGCGAGCCGTTTTTGTGCGAGCCGGACATCAAGGTTCTCGAGGCAAGCGGCAGGATTCGCTGAATACCGTCGGAGGTGCAGGTATGAAGAAAACGACCCTTTCCATCCTTCTTGTACTTGCGCTTCTTTTCTGTGCATGCGCGTGCAAAGAACCGTCCGCGCCGCCTGAACCGACGCCCGCGCCGACCGAAGCGCCCTATGCGTTCTCCGTTTCCGACAGCGAGCCTGCCGGCAGCGGATATGAAATCGCGGTATCGCTCTATGATCCCGGCACGAACGATTTTGACGGGGAGCGGCAATGGACCGTGATCTTTGACGGACTTTCACCGCGCACGGTCGACCGCCGGGATAATCCCGCGCGGTTTGACGGCGATTACAGCGTATGGACGACCTATGATCGCGACGGGGATTGGGACAACTGCACGCTCGGCCGCTGCATCGACGGCGAAACGGAATGGAAGCTGCTCGACGCCATGCTGTTTTCCCGCGATTACCGGGAAGACCCGGACGTTTCGGTATACTTTCAGACGCCGCGCTTTATCGTGCGGAAGGGCGATCAATGCCGGACCTCCACATCGGTCTGGAACGAAGTCGGAAAAGCGTATTATATCGACGACGATGTATGTACCTATTGGATCAATCCGGACGGTTCCGTGATCCGTACCGACGCGGACGGTGCAATCTTCCGCTCCGCCGAACCGCTGACGGCGGATGAGACCGCATACCTTTACCTGCTGTATGAAGCGTACTATATAACGCCCGCGCTCCAGTATCCCTGCGCCGCACATCCCGAAGAGATGCGCGGATACCGTCTTCTGATTGAGCGAAACGGCGTCCGCACCGAACTGCCTTCCGAAAGCTTTGAGCCGTTTATAAAGCTTGTCTCCGTCGAGGCGGATCAGTCGATCGAAACGTATGCGCCGTGTTTTGCCTGCACGACGGAGGTGTTCGCAAACGCCGATTACCCCGCGCCCGAAGTGCTTCGCTTCCGGTTTGCTGCCGAAGGGTATGACCCGGATCAATCGCCGCATCTGTGGTTTTCGCTGCGCGAGGACGGCAGGATCGTTCGTGAAACGCCGCTTTCCGCAGGCTTTATCCATACCGTTGCGCGATGGCGCTGCTTCGGCGTAAACCGGGTCGTATCGGACGCTGCGTTTCCGGTCGAAGACATCCTCTCCTTCCTCGCTCCGTACGGAATCGAATAAATGCAAAGGGCCGTTAAGATATGCGTTCTTAACAGCCCTTTTTCTGTCTGTCCAAAATAGGGTCCCTCGTCGGCGTTTCGCACCGGAACGGCGCGCGGACGTTTGCCGCGGTCTGCCGGAACGGGTTGACGGTTCCTGTCGGCTTTGGTATAATACAGCCGAAAAATCCCGAACGGAGACGATCCCGATGCGATACGGCAAACTTCTCTGCGCACTTCTTGCGCTGGCGCTCTGCGCCGGCTGCTCTTTTGCGCCGCAATCCGCCTCGGTCGACCGTCCCGCCGCTGTTTCCGCGCCGTCCGCTGCCGAAGCGGCTCCCTCTTCGCCGGACCCGACGCCCGTTCCCACACCGACACCGACGCCCACGCCTACGCCTTCCCC
>CAMORL010000199.1 GCA_946623765.1 uncultured Clostridia bacterium | reverse complement strand
TGCGGTCGACCTTCGTGGGATCCTTGCCGGAGAACGCGCCGCCGCCGTGGCGCGCGTAGCCGCCGTACGTGTCGACGATGATCTTTCTGCCGGTGAGCCCCGAATCGCCCTGCGGTCCGCCGATGACGAACCGTCCGGTCGGATTCACGAGCACGCGGGTCCGTTCGTCAAACAATTCCGCGGGCAGTGCGGGACGGATGACCGATTCGACTAGATCCGCTTCGAGCTGTTCGTGCGTCACATGCTCGTCATGCTGGGTAGAGAGGACGACCGTGTCGATGTGCACGGGTCTGTCGTCCTCATATTCCACGGTAACCTGTGCCTTGCCGTCCGGACGCAGATAGGACAGCGTTCCGTTTTGCCGGACCTTGGTGAGCTTGCGCGTCAGCGCATGTGCAAGGTCGATCGGCAAAGGCATCAGAATCGGCGTTTCGTCACAGGCATAGCCGAACATCATGCCCTGATCGCCCGCGCCGGTGTCCATCGGATCCGCATCAACCCCCTGCTTGCTTTCAAGAGAGCGGTCCACGCCGAGCGCGATGTCGTCCGACTGCGCGTCGAGCGCGACGATCACGCCGCAGGTGCTGCCGTCAAAGCCGAACTTCGCGCGGTTGTAGCCGATGTCACAGACGGTCTTTCTGACGATGCTCTGAATGTCCACATAGCATTCCGTGGTGATCTCGCCCATAACGAGGACGAGCCCGGTCGTGCAGGCGGTTTCGCAGGCAACGCGCGCATCCGGATCCTTCTCGAGGATCGCGTCGAGCACGGCGTCGCTGATCTGGTCGCAGATTTTGTCGGGATGCCCGATCGTGACCGATTCACTGGTAAAAAACGATTTTCTCATATCTCCTCTTTCCGCCTTACCGACAAACAAAAAAGCTCACCGAGATGAGCTTCTATTCATCTCATCTTTCAGCTTTCGCTGCGGGAATTGGCACCTTGCAAATGCAGGTTGCCGGACTTCACAGGGCCCGTCCCTCCGTCACTCTTGATAAGGCTATTGATTTTTTCCGGTGTATTGTACCATTGAATTCCGCAAATTGCAAGCCCTTTTTGCATATATTATCCGACAAAAAAAGCACGGTAATACCGCGCCTTCGAAAATGACATGCGTTACAGCTTTCTGCCGAGGAACAGGTTCAGCAGCGCCGCTGCGACAAACAGCACGACGCCGATGAGAAACACCGTCCACGCAAAGGGGTTCGAAAAGAACAGCGACAGAACGCCGAACAGGAAGAAATAGACAGCGGCGAATATCTCGATCCAGCCGACCCGCTGCGCATAGCTGCTGTCCACCTTGCCCGCGTGCTTTTCCATCACATAGTTGGTGATCAGCGCGTACTTGCCGCGCATTGCAATCATGTAGCCGAAAAAGCCCAAAGCCCCAGAAATCACAATCATAATAATACCGAGTGCTACATGCATACCGTTTCCTCCTTACCGACTCTATTGTCGATTCCATACTTTATTATCATTATAAACACAATTTGCAAAAAAAAATCGAATTCTATGTTACAAAATTACGAACTTTTTCAATTGTGCGGAACAGATTTTGAACCGCTCAAAAATCGCGCATTTCCAACCGAAAACCGCAAATTCTGTTGCATTGCAAAGCGCCGTGTGATATACTGTATATACTGTAAAGTGTTTCCGTATCGCTTTGCAAATATCCAATGATAAGGAGAAATGACATGTTTTGTCCCACCTGCGGGGCACAGATCCCCGATGATTCCGTATTCTGCAGAAACTGCGGCGCACCGATTCCCGGCCGTCAGGCTCCCAACGGTACGACGCGTGAACCTCGTGCCGAGAAAGTGAAAACCACCCCGGCAATCTTCACGAATCTTCTGAACACGGTCAAGGCGTTCTTCTCGAAAAAGCCCGAAGAAGGCATCCATGTCGCAGGTGAAAGCAACACCTTCGAATGGTCGATCCTGCTCGGACTCAACGTCCTCGTCTTCGCATTTGCGTTCGCGATCAACGTGCGTCAGATCGTATCCGGCTTCACCAACGTCATCGGCAGCACGCTTCAGGGTTCGCTTCAGAGCTCTATGGGTTCCCTGGGTTCCATGCTCGGCGGCTTCAATCTTTCCTCCGAACTGACGGGGTTCATCGCCAACTTCGGCTTCTTCCTGCTGTTCGGCATTCTGATCTCGCTCTTTGCGAACGCGATCGTCTTCGGCGTCTACTTCCTGCTTGAAAAGGTCATCCACCGCGGCAATCAGAGCTTCATGGGCACGCTGAACACCGTTGCGTACTCGACGATTCCGGTCACGCTGGTCTGCACGCTGAACATGCTTATCGGCATCATCTGGGGCGTTCTCGTGATCCCGTTCTTCGTCACCGCCGTCGTCGCGCAGATCTTCCTGCTGTATATCGCCCTCAAGCACAACGCAAAGGAGAATCGCGTCAGCTTCCTGATCTCCATCGGCGTCTGCTGCAGCGCGCTGGTTCTGATCTTCGTGATCGGTTACCTGCTCTTCAGCGCAGGCGTTTCCGCAAGCACCAGCGTTGCTATGCGGAATCTTTCCAGCAACATGAGCTATTACGGCTGGTAATCCTAAGTCCCTTTCGGCGCTTCGCTTCTGCGGAGCGCTTTTTATGTCCGAACGGACGGCTTTCAGTCGCCCCGACGCGGATCGCGAAGGATCTTTCCGTTGCCGATACAAAAAAACGATCCCGGAGTCTCCCCCGGGATCGCTGTGATTTTGAGAACTTATTTCGCCGCTTTCGCCGCGCGGATGGATTCGATCAGCTCCGGAACGACCTTG
>CAMORL010000198.1 GCA_946623765.1 uncultured Clostridia bacterium | reverse complement strand
CGCTTTGTCTTTGCCCTTGCACAGAGATACAGGAACAGAACCATCAGGATCTCGCCGAACATGCTGATAAAGAAGATCAGATCGGTGTTCCCCGTGGCGGGACCGAGCGCGGAAAACGCGAACATCAGAAATCCCGACAGGAACAGATGCGGCGTTTTTTCTTTGATCCAGACGATGATCCCGACGATCATCATCGGAATGACCGTGCCGAACGACAGCGCCATGCTGATCGTGTTCGCCCAGCCCGGCGTGCCTTCCCCTGCCTTCATGCGCGTGACGTTTGCGATCGTTTCCGGCACAAGCTTTGTGGCGATCGCCTGCGCGACGCCCGCCGCCATGATGAGTCCCGTCACGATCCAAACGGCAATCATGACCGGCTTTTTGAGATTCAGCGCGTACCCGCAGATCGGGAACAGCAGCGGAATCAGAAGCCCATGCGCGATGAACCGGACCGGGCTGATCGCGCCGAGTGTTTCGGGCGGCAATACGGAGCCGAGCCCGATGATCGCCGCATCCAGGATAAGACCGAGCGTCAGAACACCCGAGAGCAGCGCGACCTTGGAGTGTTTCTTTGCGGCGTGGATAAAGAGCAGCGCCGCGATCAGAACTTCGCCCGCAACGATGCACCAGATCGCGGCGGGACAGATTTTGATCAGAATTTCCCTCATGGTTTCTCCTTATGCATTCGTTCCGAACAAAACCGCACGGAACAATTCCTTTGTGCGCTCCTCACCGAGCGCTTTTTTGAACACGTCGGTGGACGGTCCGCCGTTTTGCAAAAGCCCCTCCACATACGCATTCGTCTTTTCCCGCTTTCTCTTCGGATCGGAGACCGGCTTTGCGGGGAGCGAAAGATATGTCTTCACATAGTCCGCCGTCATTGCGTCAAACGCTCCGGACAGCTTCTTCCCCTTTTTGGAAACGCTCTCTTTCAGCCGGACAGCATCATACCAATGCGTCCCGGGATCGCGCTCCGGAAGCGACCGATACCGTGTCTTGACCGCGTCGAGCGTTTCGAGATCGGGCATTTCGACCGCTGTGTCATACAATTCGATGATCAGCGTGTCGTTTCCCATTGCGTGAATGCGGTCGTAAGACAAGAGCGGCAGGTCAAGCGCCTTTGGATTGACGATCAGCGTATCCATTTTCATCAGTCCGAAAAAGCCCTTCGCCCGCATCACGGACACATGACCGAGTCCCTTTGCCTCATATGCGCGGACCGTGAATTTCATGCCGTTCGCCTTGAGTACCCGAAACCCGCCGACGTCCTTTTCGGACAGCGGAAAGCGTTTGCCGATGATGGAAAGCAGTCGTTCCGTCATGCCTCTTCACCCCCGTGCAGTCTGATTTCCGCAAGTCCGTTTTTGTGCGCAAGGATCGTGCCGAGCAGGAACGAGCCCTGTCCGAGGATGTTCACACCCTGCGCGATCCAGTTCATCTTCGCCTCGGCGAAATTGCGCGTGGACAGATAGCCCATCGCGAGCATGCACACCCATGCAAGCACAAAGAGGACGGTCAGCCACGGCTTTTTGATCTTCTTTGCAAGGACGGACAGCACGGCGTTCATCATGCCGAAGCCCGCGACCATGCAGCCGACAAAGATGAACGTGCCTTTGAACAGCACCGGCGCGGCAGCCGATAAGGTCGTCTCCTTCTGTTTGTGACAGATCATGGCGATAAGACCTATGCCCGCAAGCAGAAAGCCGATCGACTGCACCGGAAAGAACATATCGGACAGCGGCGCAAAATCGCAGACGCCCGCCGCATACAGCAGCTTATACAGCGCCTTCAGCGCGCCGGCGCAGGTCACGTCAATCGTTCCCGCCGCAAACAGCGCAAACGCGCCCTTGCTCATTTTGTTGTACAGATCGCGCATCAGGATCACCGACGCGATCGTAAACAAGATCACGGGGATGAAATCCACAAGCGCCATCGAAACGGAAAACTCTTTCATTCTCTGCGCCTCTTATTTTTTGTTCAGATGATAGATCGGCAGAAGCGGCAGAATGATCGGCGTCTTGCTGACGTACGCCTGATACGCGGGATCGTTTCCGTAACGTTCGTTCTGACGCTTTTCAAGACGCTGCGCGCCGTTGAACATGATGTAGACGATGGCGATCCATGCGACGATCGCGATGATCCATTGACCTGCGTTCTGCAGCGCCGTCACGCCGGAAACGAGCACGCCCGTCCAGAAGAGGATCTCGCCGAAGTAGTTCGGGCAGCGTACCATCTTATACAGTCCCTTCGTTGCGACCATCTTCGGGTTTTCCTTCTTCTGCGCGGACTTCTGCTTATCCGCGATCGTTTCGAGAAGCAGACCGATGACGGAGATGATCATGCCGATGCCCGGCACGAGGAAATCATGCGCCGCTTTTGCGCCGACGCCGACGTTATAGTAGCGGTAGAACACCGGCGAAACCTGCGCCGTGTACAGGACGGAAACAAAGATCCAGATCGTTGCGAGCACGAAGACGGGCATCTTCTTTGCGCCGCCTGCGTCCTCGTTCAGCGTCTTCTGATACGCCTTGTTCTTGAGCTCGCGATAGAGCAGAAAGCCCGAAAGCCGCGCGCCGTACGCGATGAACAGCAAAGTCTGCAAAACAAGCAGCCAGATTGCGCCGTTTGCCCAGCCGTTTGCGAGCGCAAAGATCATCACGGTGATGCCCCCGCCGATGATGGCAAAGCCGTAGCCGATCGACAGAAACCATACGAACTTCCTGAAGCCGACCGCGCAGCAGATTGCGCAGACCGCGCAGATAATACCGAGATACAT
>CAMORL010000197.1 GCA_946623765.1 uncultured Clostridia bacterium | reverse complement strand
TGCGGCATGGGCGCGGCGGGCGATATGCTGACCGCGGCGCTTCTGGAACTGCTGCCCGATCCCGACGCGTTCCTTGAAGAACTGAACGCCGTCGGCATTCCCCATGTCGTCTTCGAAAAAACGGCCGTATACAAGTGCGGCATTGCCGGCACGCATGTTTCCGTGCGTGTGGACGGAGTGGATGAATACGAGCAGATGACAAACCGCGATCATCATGAACACGGTCACGACCACCCGCATGAGCACAGCACGCCGCTTTCGATTGCGCAAATCGTGGACAAGCTCGCCGTTTCGGACAAGGTCAAAGCCGACGTGCTTGCGGTCTACCGCCTGATCGCCGAAGCCGAAGCGCACGTACACAAGCGCCCGGTCGACGAGATCCATTTTCACGAGGTCGGCACGCTCGACGCCGTGGCGGACGTCACGGCGGTATGCCTTCTCATGGAGCGGCTTGCGCCCGAACAGGTGATCGCTTCACCGATTCATGTCGGCAGCGGCACAGTGCGCTGCGCGCACGGCATTCTGCCGGTTCCCGCGCCCGCAACAGCGTATTTGCTGCGTGACGTCCCGATCTACGGCGGTGAAATCCAAGGCGAACTCTGCACTCCGACCGGGGCGGCGCTTTTGAAATACTTTGTCACATCGTTCGGGAAAATGCCTGTACTGTACACGGAAGCAATCGGCTACGGCATGGGCAGCAAGGATTTCCCGGCTGCGAACTGCGTCCGCGCCATGCTCGGGCAAACGGACGGCGAAGAGACCGAAACGATGTGCGAACTTTCGGTCAACGTGGACGATATGACGGCGGAGGATATCGGCTCTGCGACGGGACGAATCTTTGACGCGGGCGCGGTTGAAGTGTACACGGTCCCGATCGGTATGAAGAAGAACCGCCCCGGTACGCTGATTCGCGTGATCTGCGCGCCGGAAAAGCGCAAAGCGGTGCTTTGCGCGATCTTCTGTCATACGACGACGATCGGCGTCCGCGAGGTCGAAACGCGCCGCTATGTGCTGTCGCGCAGCATGGAAACGAGGCAGACCTCGCTCGGTCCGGTGCGTGTCAAGCGATCGGCCGGCTACGGCGTCGTGCGGGAAAAATGCGAACATGACGATCTTGCAAAGATCGCCGGGGAATACGGGCTGTCCGTCTCCGAAGTGCGGATGAGACTTGAACGGGAGATCTGAACATGGAACACCAAAGCGAAACGGCGATTGGCGAACACAGCGAACATCTGCATACGCACGCGCACACCAAGGAGGTCAGAAACCGCCTGTCCCGTGCGATCGGGCATCTCGAATCCGTCAGAAAGATGGTCGAGGACGGACGTGACTGCTCCGAGATCCTTGTACAGCTTGCCGCGGTACGCGCGGCGCTCGGCGCCGTCAGCCGCGTGATTTTAAAAGACCATCTCGAACACTGCATCGTACACGCGGTCGAATCGAATGATCAGGCTGCAATCGACGAGCTGGAGCACGCCATCGACAAGCTGATCCGATAATCGTATCCCCCCGCGGGGCTTCTCAAGAATTCCGGACTTTGATATACTCCCTGTGAATCTTTCATCAGGGGGTATTTTATTATGGCATGTTTTTTGGTTCCGATGGCTGAAGCGATCGTACTGACGGTCACGCAGAAGGTTCTGGAAAAGAAAGAAGGAACGAAGGCAGTCCGCGTGACGAGCGAAGACGGCTGTAAGATGGAGAAAATGCCGTTCTCGAAAAAGCTCGGCTGGCTGAACAAGCTGCTGTGGGGCGGTTCGGCGCTGCTGGCGTTTGAACATCTCTGGCACGGCGAGGTCGTTCCGTTCTTCCCGTTCCTGACGGCGGCAAAAGAAGGACCGGAAGCGGTCTCGGAAATGCTCGGAGAAATGGGAACGGTCGGCGTATCGATGGCGGCGCTGATCACAGCTGTCTGGGTCGTCATGCTGATCGTCTCCAAGGCGTTGGAGAAAAAGGCGCTGAAGCTGCAGACCGCAGAGTAAGGAGACCGGAGTATGACGTTATTGGTTTCCGTATTTGCCGCGATTATCTGCACGGCGATCTGGTATAAGACTGCGCCCAAAAGTGAAATGAAGGTCGGTCTGCTTTGCTGGCTGTTCTGGGGCTCTTCTCTGATGTGGCTTGTGGACGCGATTTTTGAGTATGCAGAGCTCGGCGCGGCGTATTTCACGCCGGAACCCGCTGACATGCTCAACGATCTGTTCCTCGGTCTCTCCGTTGTCGCGCTCGGTATGATCATCTGGATCATCGTGCTGCTGATCAAGGATCCGAAGGGCGTTATCAAAGGAAAGCTGTTCAGTAAAAAATCATAAATCACGACATAAAGGAGCGCACGGTTTTCCGGTGCGCTCTTTTTTCGGAGGAAAACATTTGGATACGTTAGAGACCATCGCCAAAGAATGGGAAACTGCCGGCCGCTTCGGATCACGGGAGACGCGCATGGCGCGCGCGATGCGTTGGCTGCCATACTATATGATGCTGTGCGATCAGGTGGAGGAACGACCGTTTGATCCGAAAGCCGATCCAACGGGTTTTATTACCGTTCTGACCGAACAGGGGATCCTGCGTCCGACCGATACGCTGCTTGATATCGGCGCGGGCATGGGTGAGTACGCGCTGCGGTTTGCCGGGCATTGCAAACGTGTGACGGCGCTTGAAGTCAATCCGGCAGGCATTGCGCTGATGCAAAAACGCGCCGACGCATGCGGCGTTCGCAATCTCGAAACCGTCTGCGACCTTTGGGAACGATTTGAGCCGGACAAAACCTTTGACGTCACGTTCGCCTCGATGTG
>CAMORL010000196.1 GCA_946623765.1 uncultured Clostridia bacterium | reverse complement strand
AAACACGCCCTGCGGCAGCTTGTTGTTTTTGTAGATCTCCATCAATTCGGTATATGCCGCCGTATCTTTCGGGATCTCCGTGATGAGACCGGTGTCCATGGTGCTGAGCCAGATCGTTTCGTCCAGGATGCGGATCCCGGCGAACTCATAGCACAGTATGCTGTCATACCAGATGTTCCTGAGGATCAGCGTGCCGTATTCCTCTGCATTTTCGTCGATCGACGTCACTGCATCCGCCGTTCCGTTCTCTGCCGCCTTGTACCGTTCGCAAAGCTCTGCGCTCGCCTCCTTGGACAGCGGAAGGTCTACGTTCTTATTGTCATTCAGCAGATAGACGGAAAATCCATCCCCAAACGGATCCCGCAGAGCTTCCCCCTCGCGGATCAATGTTCTGTCTTGATACGGATACCGCTTATCCCATATTTTCAAAAACCGGTTTGCCTTTGCAAACGACAGGACAGATTTTATATGCGCATCGCTCTCCGCATCGTCCTTGATCTTGATCTCGCCGATCGTCTCCGCGAAGCTCAACTCTCTCTCGTCAAAAAACAGATGCCAGTGCGGCGGCGCGTCATAATAGTTGTTCGTGCCGTCCGTAATGCCGCCGTCGATTTCCGTGAATACGGGAAGCGGAACCGGCGTCGTTCTGACGTCGAGCGCCGCGGCAAACTCGCGGAACAAAGCGCTGTCCGCATTCATTTTGATTGCGGTTCCTTCTTTGGTATACGCCCTCGTTTTTCCCGCATACAGAAATGCATCTCCGTTGCGTCGAGCGAGAAGCAGTCTTGTGTCATGCAGCAGACCCGGAATCTCCGGGACCGTTTGGTAAACATTCGCCGTCTTATCGAACTCTGAGATCTTCGCTTTTTCGCCCTCCGTATCGAGCCTGTTCAAAAGAGTATGCAGCTCTTTGCCTGCTTCTTCCGAAAGATACATCCAAGATTTCGAATAGGCATGATAAACACTGATTGCGTAATTGCAGGTTTTGGGATCCGGTTTCGGCAGCGCCAGCCCGGACCGGTAATACGAAAACCAGGATTCGAACCAGATCACACGTTCCTCCGGATCGGCGGTATAGACCTTGGTCTCACTGCCCATACCCTTCAGCTTCCCGATCGCGACGCTGTTGTTCGGACATACCGTGTATTCCTCCGGAACATAGAGATACTCTGTGCCGATCGAGCTGACCAGTCCCGTCGCGGTAAGCTGAAACGTGTACCAATGTCCGTCTCCCGCCCACGGCGTCGGTGTAGGCTCGGCAGACTCCGGCGCATTTGACAAAGAAGGCGTTTCGGCTGCAGCCGTCTGCGTTTCCGCCGCCTGCCTCTCCGCTTCGCGCTTTGTCTTCGGGTTCGTCAGGAAGCATACCGCAACGATCACGGATACGAGGATCGCCGCGATGAAGATCCACAGAAGCGGCTTTTTGTAGTGCAGAACCGACTTCACGCGGCTTTTGACGCCGTTTTCTCCGAATGCAAGCGGACAGACCGAAATGACGCGCTGCGGGCGGCTGCAATCCAGAAGCGCCTGCGAATAGGCGGCGCGGCCTTCGCGATCCATCTGCGCGATCGCTTTCTCGTCACACGCGGATTCAATGTCCCGGCAAAACAGGATGTAGGCAAGCCAGCAAAGCGGATTGAACCAATGCACCGCAAGGATCAGAAACCCGAGCGGCTTCCACCAATGATCGCGGCGGCGCAGATGCGCGCGCTCGTGCATCAGAACGCTTTCGCGCGTCGTCCCCTCAAGATCCGACGGCAGATAGATGCGCGGGCGGAACATGCCGAGGATGAACGGAGAACGGATCTCGTCGCAGAGATAAACGCCGCTCCCGTTCGGAACCGCTGCACGGACGCTGTTTTTGGCGCGGAGGCAGCTCAGAAACAGAAAGAGCAGCATGCCGCAAACGCCTGCGATCCAAATGATCGCCGCAGCGTACGTCACGACCTGCAGCGGATTGATGCTGTTTGCCGGGTTCGGCGCAAACTGCCGTTCGATCACCGGATTGACCGACCGGTTCACGATCGGAATGCCCGTTTCCACCGCGGGATGCTCCATCAAAGCGATGTTGTTCGGGATCGGTTCCGCCGCTGGGATCAGGCTGAAAATGCTCTCGATGGAAAACGGCAGCACGAGCCGCACCGCGACGATCGCCCAAAGGACGCCGCGCACCCACTTCGGCGCGCGAAACAGCAGCAGCCGCACAAGCAGCACGACAAGAATCAGGATGCTTGCCGAAAGGCTCATGTTCAGGATCTTCAAAAAGGCGGCTTCCATCGTCATTCCCCTTTCCGATACGCGTCGATCATGGTCCGGATCTCCTCCGCCTCGTTTTCCGAAAGCCCGCGATCGGACAGGAACGCGGCGAAGAACGCGGGCAGCGATCCCCTGAACGAATCCGCAACGATCTGTTTGCTGCGCTTCGCATAGAACGCGTCCCGCTGCATGCAGGCGCGAACCGTACCGTTTTCGTTCACAAACAGCCCCTTCTCACAGAGCTTTCGAAGAACGGTATACGTGGTGGATTTTTTCCATTCAAAGCGTTCGGCGCAGAGCTTGACAAGCTCCCCCGAGTCGATCGGTTCCCTTTCCCAGATGAGATCGGCAAAGCGTTCCTGTACGGCGCCCAATTCGATTTCCATACATGCTTCTCCTTTGGTTTATTCAAATAGACCTCATGTGCAGTTTATCACGATAGACCGAATCTGTCAAGCGTATTCTCCCGGAATCAAAAAAAGCACAGCCCCGAAAAGAGCTGTGCCCGTATGCAGTTGCAAGGATTTTACCGCTCTTCGCGGAAGTACGGAAGTCCGAGGCTCTGCGG
>CAMORL010000195.1 GCA_946623765.1 uncultured Clostridia bacterium | reverse complement strand
GTCTTCCTGTCACTTTTCTCATCGTCAACCATAAGGAGGTCTTTATATGTATTGTCTGAAATGCGGAACCAAATTGAATGACGGCGACAAGTTCTGTCCGAACTGCGGTGCGCCGACCGTGATCCTTCCGCCCGTCGAACGTACCGAAGCGGTCGCAGAATCCTATACGCCGATCGAAGCTCAGCCTGCGCAGCCGGTCTATGGACCGGCAGAACCCGTCTCGGACAACGGCTTCTCCAAAGCGCTGACGCTGATGATCTTTTCGCTGGTCGGCATATCGTTCGGCAGCAATCCGTATACCGCCCTGCTCGGCATCATCTTCTCCGCGATTGCGCGGGGCATGGTGGGCAGCTTCCGCAGCGCGGGATATCAGATCGGACCGCAGGGGCTTCACAAGAAAGCAAGAGTCAGCGGCATCTTTGCCAAGGTCGGTCATATCGTTTCGATTGTCGGTCTCATCTTGAGCATTGTGATGTTTGTTGTTTTGATCTGCATCATCGCAGGTCTCGGTTTCGCGGCAAGCCGTTATTGACCGTTCAAGACGGCTGACGATTTCCGCCGAAAGAACTGCAAGGGGATGTTAAGAAGTCTTAACGTCCCCCTCTTTTTTTCAGTAGATCGTTTTGATTTCGCCTTCGATCCCGTACTGCGCGCGAAATTCATCGAGATCCGCCTGCGTCCGGATCAGCATGACCTCGGTGAATTTTCCGGTCTCGCGATTCTGAAAGCCCGCTGTCTTTTCGCCGGTGCAGATGCTTTGACGAATCACCGGCAGGCAGAGCGCTGCATCGTACCCGGGCTCCTTCTTCTTCCTGTGAAAAAACATGGCGTTCTCCTCCGTTCCTCTGCTGTATCGAGTATATCACGATCCGAACCGGATGAAAAGCATTTGCGTTTTGCAATCGGATGTGATACAATTATTATATATTAAAATAAGGAGGCACACCCCATGGCAACCGTAGAAGAACTCGTTCAGCAGTATCAGACCGACAAAGCGCTTCAGGACGAAGTCGCCGCAATCATCGCGGACGGCAAAGTGTCCATTTCGGAATTTGTGACCTTTGCGAAAAAACACAACGTTCAGATCTCGATTTCCGACATCCCGAAATACATGGAGCAGGCAAAGCAGCTCGGCTTCATCAAGTAACCGGTTTCCCGTCCGACCTTACCCTCCCGGCTTTCCCGGGAGGTTTTTTCATCTCTATTATATATGGAAAAAAGCAACCGATTTGCGCAAATCCCGATTGACTTTTATGGGCGATTTTGGTACAATACCATTGATGTCGGACACCGTTGAACGGTTGTCTGACAACTAACGAGAGGTATGACCGCACATGAAAGAGTATTGGGTTTTGCTCGGCGCATTCGGCAGCGGAAAAAGTGAACTCGCGCTGAACATGTCGATTGCCGCCGCAAAGAAAGGACCCTGCACGCTCGTCGACCTCGACGTCATCAATCCGTATTTTCGTACGAGTGAACGCGGCGACGTCCTGACGCCCGCCGGCGTAGAACTCATCATGCCCCCGTTTGCACTTGATAAGATCGAAATTCTGTCGCTTTCCGCCCGCGTATACTCTGCGTTTACGCCGGGAGAGGGAAGCGTTTTTTTCGACATCGGCGGCGATCACGTCGGCTCCGTTGCGCTCGGTCAGTACAAACCGCATTTTTCGAAGATCCCGGAAGAAAACCTGCATGTGCTGTTCATCGTGAATCCGATGCGTCCGACGGCGGCGGATCTCGACAGCGCGTACGCCACGCTTGAAAAGATCCGGTTTGTTTCCCGGCTCGACGTGACCGGCATCGTGAACAACGCAAACCTTGCGGGCGAAACGGACTGCTCGCATCTTCTGGAAGGCTACGATCTCGTCAAAGCGCTGTCCGAGCAAACCGGCATTCCCGTCTGGGGCACAGCCGGTCTGCCGAAGGTGCTCGCCGATTTCGACGCCTATGCAAAGACGCACGGACTTGACGAACGGTATATCGGCGTCCGTCAGCCGATCGAAGTGTACATGCACCGCAGTTGGGATAAGTTCCTGAAGGAAGGGCTTTAAGCATACCAAAACCAAATTCGGAAAGAAAGGAAATGCCATGATCAAAGTAACCATTCACGAAGACGCATGCAAGAGCTGCGGGCTCTGTGTGCGTGCATGTCCCAAAGACGTGCTGGCTATCTCGAAGCATCTCAACACCAAAGGCTATTTTGCCGTTGAGGTCGCTCATCCGGAGGCCTGCATTGCCTGTGCGTCCTGTGCAAGAACCTGCCCGGACGTTGCCATTGAGATCGAGAAATAAGGAGGAACAGTATGGCTAAGAAACTGATGAAGGGCTGCGAAGCGATTGCTGAAGCTGCCATCCAGGCGGGCTGCCGGTACTTCTTCGGCTACCCGATCACGCCGCAGAACGACATCCCCGAGTACATGTCGCTGCGTTTGCCGCAGGTTGGCGGATGCTTCCTGCAGGCGGAGAGCGAACTCGCCGCGATCAACATGGTTTACGGCGCAGGCGGCGCAGGCGCGCGCGTTATGACGTCCTCCTCCAGCCCGGGCATTTCGCTGAAGCAGGAAGGCATCTCCACCATCGCAGGCGCGGAGGTTCCGTGCGTAATCGTCAACATGATGCGCGGCGGCCCCGGTCTCGGCAACATTCAGGCAAGCCAGGGCGACTATTTCCAGGCAGTCAAGGGCGGCGGTCACGGCGACTATCACAGCATCGTCATCGCGCCTTCCTCCATTCAGGAGACGGTCGACATCATGCCGCACGCATTTGACCTTGCGGATGAATACCGCATTCCGGTCATCATCCTTGCCGACGGTCTGATCGGTCAGATGATGGAG
>CAMORL010000194.1 GCA_946623765.1 uncultured Clostridia bacterium | reverse complement strand
GCGCAAGGAGCGATTTGCATTCTTCCGATGCTTTCCGAATCAAAAAGCGCCCGTAAAGAGCGCTTTCATCGAATTCTGTCTGCTTACCGATCCGCCCGGACTTTGCGGGCTTTTATGCCGGAACTGGCGCGGCGGACCGGAAGCGATCACGCTTTCTTTGTATCAAAGGTTTGTGCGACCGTCTCCAGCAGTTTCCGGATGGGCAGATGCTGCGGACAGACCCTTTCGCAGCCGCCGCACCCGATGCAGTCGGACGCCCTTCCGTGCCCGTCGCCGGTAACGACGCTTTCGTAATAGAATTCGGAATTCCAGTCATGGAACGCCTCATGCGCGTTCATCGAAGAAAACAGATCCGGAATGCGGATGCCTTCGGGGCAGGTGTTCTCCTCGATGCAGTAGCGGCATGCGGTGCAGGGAATCAGATTCAGGCTGCGGAAGATGCCGCATACCTTCCGTACCGCCGCATGCTCCGCTTCGTTCAGCGGCACGAAGTCCCGCATTGACGAGAGGTTGTCCTCCATCTGCGCCATATCGCTCATGCCGGACAGCACCATCGCCATGTTCGGAAAACCGGCGGCGAACCGGAGGGCGTAGCTGGCGTTGCTGCCTCCGTTCAGCGCGCGGAAAACCCGATCCGCCTCCTCCGGCAGATTGACGAGGCTCCCGCCTTTGACCGGCTCCATCACGATGACGGGCTTCCCGTGTTTGACGCACACCTCATAGACCTTGCGGCTTTCCACGGACGCATCCTCGTAATCGACATAGTTGAACTGGATCTGCACGACCTCGATCTCCGGATTCTCGGTGAGGATAAGGTCCAGCACCTCCGCCTTGTCATGGAACGAGATTCCGAAATGCCGGATCTTTCCTTCCGCCTTGAGTTTCAGCGCCGTTTCATACGCATGACAGCGTTTGAACTTCCGATAGATATTGCGATCCTGCGCATGCATCAGATAGAAATCGAAGTATTCCACACCGCAGAGCTGCAGCTGCCGTTCAAAGAACGGACGGATCTCCTCCTCCGTTTCGAAATACGAATCGGTCAGCTTATCGGTCAACAGGAAGCGGCTGCGATCGTACCGCTTTGCGACGCAGTCCCGGATCGCCGTCTCGCTCTGTCCGTCGATGTATCCGTGCGCCGTGTCGAAATAGTTCAGCCCCGACGCAATGAACGCGTCCGCCATGCGGGAAAACGCCTTATCGTCTACCTTGCCGTCCCGCATCGGAAGCCGCATGCAGCCGAATCCGAAAATGCCGCGGATCTCGGGGAAAAAGGGATTCTGTGTCATCAATCTTTCGCCTTTCTTTCGGGATCGCATCCCGAATGTTATTTCGAACGCCGCGGTTATTCCACGACCAGTTCGACTTTTTTCTTTCTCTTCTTCGGAAGCGGCAGCTTGTCCGGAATCCGCCGGTACAGCACCAGCAGCACGGCAAAACCGGTCACTATAAGCAAAACGACGCGCCATATCTTCCAGGGCTCCCAGTAATAGCCGAGCAGGGCGTCCGCCGCCGTAATCACCAGCGCTCCCGCGATCAGCCACGGCAGGTTCTTCCGGGAGAAGAGCTTCCGCAGCGGAACATGCGGAAACAGCAGTTTCCATACCAGCGCAAACAGCCCGATCAGCAGCGCGGCTTCCAGCAGAAAATGCAGCGCGATCCGACCGGCGGGCGACTGAATCAGCGCGGTCAGAAGCGTAATCAGCACTTCCCCGATTCCCCAGAGCGGCAGCAGCACCAGCACGCGTACCGGCAGCGGCAGCGACTGCACGCGCAGGCAGATCCGCTCACGCAGGGTGAACGGTTCGTCCTGTTCCGTCTCGAGTATATACCTGCGTTCCTCTATCCCGTCGACCACGTACACGTGCGACGGATCCTGCGCAGGTTCCTTGCCCGACCCGAGCAGGACCTCGGGATCGGCGACCGCCGTGTTCACAAGCAGGCTTACGGCAGCAACCGTGCCTGCGGCGGCGCGTTTTACGGTTTTGGTCGTTTTGCTGTCCATCCGGCACCTCCGATCCGGCAAGTCCGTGTCGATGTTTTCTAAGGCGGCGATCCGGCGTTTTCGCCCTTTGCCGTCCGTCATTTTTCGTCTTCTTTATACCATAAAACAGAACGCCGCGCAAGTCGGAATTGATTCCGCCCGCAGCATCCTTCCTCGCATCTTTGCCGTGCTTTGAAAAAAAGAGCAGAGAAGGCGTTTGCCTCCTCTGCCCGTTTGCGGATCCGGATCAGATCACGATGCTGCCGGACGTGATGTAACGGCCGGACTTGCGGTCGAAGAGCATGATCGAGTTGCCGACGAAGTGAATGTGCGTCCGGCTGCCGATCGTATAGAGCGTGTCGCCGAACACGACGCTGGTCAGCAGGAATTCGCCGGTGCGGATCTTCAGCGTGGATTCCATACCGGTGGGCATCGCGCCGTAGATTTCGCCGTCGATGCCGTCGTCCGCGAGGCGGATGAATTCCGGACGGACGCCGAGCACGAAGTCGCCGTCACGGATGACCGGCGCATCCTCGATGGAGGTATCGACCTCCTCGACGCGCGCGATGTTGTACCGGAAGACCTCGTCCTTGTTGCCCTTTTCCACGTAGCCCTTCTGCTTGGCGAGCTCTGCGCGGCGCGCTTTTTCCGCTTCGATGGATTCGTCGCGCGCACGGTTCCACTCCGCCATCGAGATCGGCTCGTTCGGACGGAAGACGATTTTGTTGTCGCCGAGCAGGTTCAGCTCGATGCAGCCGTTCGCGTTCTGTTCGCCGTGCGCCTCGATGAAGTTGATCGAGGGGTTGCCGACGAAGTCCGCAACGAACAGGTTGTTCGGGCGGTTGTAGACGGTCAGCGGCGCGTCGTACTGCTGCA
>CAMORL010000193.1 GCA_946623765.1 uncultured Clostridia bacterium | reverse complement strand
GGCGAACTGCCTGCGATGGTGCTTGTCGACTGCCTGTCCCGCTTCATTCCGGGCGTACTCGGCTCGGAAGAGAGCGCCGAGGACGAATCGCATGCAAACGGGCTTTTGGAATACCCGCAGTATACGCGTCCCGCGTCGTTCCGCGGTCTCGACGTGCCGGAGATTCTCTTAAACGGACACCATGCGAACATCGCAAAATGGCGGCATGAACAGGCGATGGAAAAGACGCGGAAGATGCGCCCGTGCCTCATGGGAACCTTCGGAAAAAATCAGCAAAATAAGCAAAAATAAGTCTTGCATTTGCGCAATATCTATGGTATAATGCGCCTTGCGACATCGGGCGGTCCGCCGACAGCATTGATCGTGAACGCCTGTTTCAATTAAGAAAAAGGAGAAAAATTAAACATGTCCGACATCATTCGTGAACTCGAAAAAGAACAGCTCAGAAGCGACCTGCCCGAGCTGGAAGTCGGCGATACCGTTCGCGTTTTCGTGAAGGTCGTCGAAGGCAACCGTGAAAGATTGCAGAACTTTGAAGGCATCATCATCAAGATCCAGGGCGGCGGCATCCGCAAGTCCTTTACCGTTCGTCGTATGTCCTACGGCATCGGCGTCGAGCGTACCTTCCCGTACCACAGCCCGCGCATCGGCCGCATCGAAGTCGTCCGTCACGGTGTGGTCCGCAGATCGAAGCTCTTCTACCTCCGCGACAGAAGCGGCAAGGCAGCGAAGATCCGCGAGCGCATCGACGAGAAGAAATAAGTTTGCACAAACGAAAGAAGCCGAAAACCGGCTTCTTTTTTTCTTTGGCAAATCTTGCATTCGCCGACGGAAAAGGGTATAATAAACCAGTTAGGGAGACTATGATTGAGAAGAAAGAGGAATCATATGAAAAAGAAACTGTTTTGTCTGATACTGTGCCTTATCATGGCGCTGTCCGTTCTGCAGGGATTTGCCGCGGCAGATGCGGAAGAGCCCTTTGAAACGGCAGAGGAAACGGAGGAGTTGCCGGCGGAGAAGATCATCGACACGTCGAAACTCGGTTATATTCCGGCGAAAATCCCCGGCAGCCGCGCGGTTTCCGAGGCATACGCGAGCGGCGATATGGAAACCTATTACCGCCTTGCGCCGAAGTACGCAAAGCGCGCTTCCCTTCCGTCCAAATATGACAGCCGCGATTACGGCTACATCACATCCGTCAAGAACCAGAATCCTTACGGTTCCTGCTGGGCGCACGCAGCGATGGCGTGCATCGAGAGCTATATGATCAAGCACCGCGTTCCGGTCGGAACCGGTTCCGCCGCGACGAAAAGCGCGAATTTTTCCGAGACGCAGCACTGCTTCTTCACCTATTCCGATGCGTATGACGCCGAAGGCATGCTGACCGGCGACAGTTCTTCTTCGCAGGATACCTGTCTCGATCAGGGCGGAAACGGCATACTGTCCGCCTACACGCTGCAGCGCTGGACCGGCGCAGCGAGCGAATCCGTCTCCGCGCTTGCTTACAGCAAGGCGAGCACGGTCGCGTCCTCCGGATTGGACAGCAAGTATGCTTACGGCTCGAACATCTGCCATGTGCAGAATTCCGAATGGATTCCCTCGACCGACATCGAGGCAGTCAAGCGCGCGATCATGGAATACGGCGCGGGCAACATCAGCTATTACGAAACCGGCTATGCCTATACCTATATCTGCACGATCGACAATACGAGTCAGAACGACTACAATCACAAGTGGGCAAACCACGCAATCACGGTGGTCGGCTGGGACGACAGCGTTGCAGTGTCGAAATTTAAGCCGGATAAGCCTTCCAAACCCGGCGCATGGATCTGCAAAAACAGCTGGAGCACGAGTCTCTTCGACGGCGGATACTGCTACATTTCGTATGAGGACACATCGGTTCTCGAGGACTACATCTATTTCTACGATGCGGAACCCGTGAACAACTATGACCACAACTATCAGTATGACGGCACCGGAAACGTCGTCAACGGCTATCTTGTGAACGCCAGCAATAAGATCGCGAACGTCTTTACGGCAAAAGGCAGGGAGAACCTTTCGGCGATCTCGTTCTGCACCTATGACGAAGCGGTCTCCTATACGGTCGAGATCTATAAGAACCCGACGGCGAACAAGCCCTCTTCCGGACAGCGCATGACGACGCAGAGCGGCTATCTGACCTTCCCGGGGTACTATACGGTCAAGCTCGACAATGCGGTTTCGCTGAACAAGGGCGATACCTTCGCGGTCGTGCTCACGCTGAGCTGCCCGGACGATTACTGCAGCGTGCCGTACGACACGACGTATGCACTCAGCTGGACCTCGTGGGTGCATGCAGACCACGGCAATACGTCCTACGTGCTGCGGAACGGCACATGGTACGATTGCCCGAACAACGGCGACTTCCGCATTAAGGCGTATACCGTCAATGCTTCGAGCGAACAGCTGCCCGCGTTCGACGGCACGATCGAATGGAACAGCGCGGACGTCAAATACAGAGGCAGCACGCCGTATGTGATTGCGAACGGCAAGGCGCAGACGCCGCGGTTCACCGTGAAGGACAACAGCGGCAAGACCGTCAGCGCATCGAATTATACCTATCAGTATCGCGAGAACAAAAACGCCGGCACCGGCTACGTAATCGTGACGTTCAAATCACAGTATTCCGGCACGGCGCAGGGCTGGTTCAAGATCTATCTGCCGGCGACGACGGAAACATACGTGGAGAACACGACCGAAGGCATTCTGGTGAAGTGGAAGCCGGTGGACGGCGCTGCAGGCTACGTCGTGTATCGCCGCGCATGGAGCACGACGACGAACGGCTGGACCGAGTTCAAGCGCTGGAACAACGTCACCGACACGACGTATGTCGACGGTACGGATGACTCCCATAAGGTCTATGCAGGCACGCGCTACCAGTACGGCATCAAAGCGTACTTTGC
>CAMORL010000192.1 GCA_946623765.1 uncultured Clostridia bacterium | reverse complement strand
CGGGTTTCCCCTGCCTCCGGCGCGTTGTTTGCGGGTCGGTCAAACCGCCCGGTCGCGGATGCGGGTTTTACGGACGCAGGTCTGCCGTTTTCAACCGCAGTTTTGTGCGGCGCCGATTCGTTTGCCGTCTGCCGACGGAGATCCGTGCGAACGGTCGTTCCCGCGGGAGACGGTTTTTGAAACGATCCGGTTTGGGCTCCGGATTTTTGCGGCGCTGTCTCGGACGGCTGCGCATCGGCGGTTTTTTGCACCGGCAGCACGCGGGTTCCGTCGCTTTCGATGCGGACAGGCGCGCGCTCCGGCTTCGGCTGCTTGGGCGACGTCAAGCCTTCGCGCAGCATGCTTTCGCGCAGTCCGCGCTGGTAGGCTTCCCGGCGTTCCTTCGCCTCTTCCTCGGTGAGCTCGCCGTAGTTTCTGAGCTTGATCGGCGCGGTGTAGCCGAACCGTTCCGTCGGCGAATCGGAGAAAAGCTGCTTTTCTGTGCGCCGCTTGGTCGAGCGCATCGCGCGTTCCAGATCCTCCTCAAATTCGGCGGGCAGGCGTCTCTTGATGCGGATCTCGACGATATACAGCGCGACGCAGATGATCGAAAGGATCGCCGCAACGGACAGTCCGATCATCGAGACGGTCTTGAGAACGCCGGTGTATTTTGCATCGAGATCCTTGAGATAGGGATTGTCCGTTTCCACAATGATGCGGTCGGGCTTCTTATCGGTAAAGTCCTTCAGCGAGGACAGATCGAGCACCACGGTTTCGGTCGAGCAGGGCTGTCCCGCCGGATCGATCGCGTCGAGGCGGAACCGGAGTTCCGTCACGCCGTCGAGCTGATAGGTCTGCGTGTAGTAGCGGTCGCCGTTGCGAAGCTCGTCGTACGAAACAACCTTGCCGAACAGCGTAAGCTCGTACAGCACGGCGTTGTGGATCTTCAGTTCGCCGCTGTTGCGGATATGAAACTGAATCGACGCGCACAGCTTCCCGTTTTCATCGAAATACGGCGATTGCAGCACCGCCTCGAGCGAAAGGCGCACCGCGTCCGACGCGACGTACGGCAGCACTTCGTAAGCGTTCGGATCCTCGACGGAAACGGTTTCGCCGAAGCTGTCGACCGCGGTCGCGTGGAAGCGCACGTTGCGGATCGAATCGGACGAAACTGCGGGCTTGACGAAATAGCGTACCGTCTTGACCTGATCCGCGGCAAGGTCGAACGCGCCGTCCAGCGGCGTATTGATCTCGTCGAACAGACGGATATTCGTGAGCGTCTTGTTGCCCGCGTTCTTGACGGTGACGACAAATTCCGTCCCCTCCGTCGTTGCGGGGTACGGCTGCACGGAGAGTTTGAGATCGACGACGACGGATTCGACCGAAATCGCATGTTCCGAGACCGTAACCATTTCGCGGTTGCGCGCGATGTATTCGATCCGCGGTTGAAAGGTCATATCCTGCGTTCCCATGCGGTATTCTACCGGAACGGTGATCGATTGTCCCGCCAGAATACCGGTCGTCTCCAGTTCGATCGACTGCATGCTCTGCTGCGGGTCGTATAGTTTCAGCCCGGTCATATCGAAATCGGTATCGTTTTTGATCGTGTATTCCACGGTGAAGGGCGTATCGGAACGGACGCGGTCTTCCGTGCACATGGCGAACACGGAAAGCTCCGGCACGACGAACCGCTCGATCATCACCGATGCGATCGCCTCTCGCTTGTGCGTGAGGAACGTCGCGTCGCCGGTTTCCTCATCGACGATCGTCTCCGTCTCGTCCCACGACAGCGTATAGAAGATCTCGACGTCGAGCTGATCCGAAGCGACCGCGACGTCCTTGAGTTCAAATTCCTTCGACGCGCCGGCAAGGATCTCGATGCGCGTCTCCTCGAGCTCCATCTCGCTGTTCTCATAACCGCCGGAGAGCTTTGCATTTTCGAGAATATAGTCCGCTTCCGATTCGTTCCGTATCGTGAACAGCAAAACCGGGATCGTCCCGTCCCCCTCGAGTTCCGGCATCGGATCGCAGGTGATCGTAAGCTTGATCGGATGATCGCCGTCGGCAAATACGCCTGCCGGAAGCATGAGCCCGGCAAGCAGTACCGCCGTTATGCAGATGAGAAGCAGAATCCGCTTCACGTGTCCTCCCATGCTATTCATCGGATTGCGGGAATCCGAAATAGCCTTCCTCAAATGATTCCGCCGAAACGCGTCCCTCGGTGCGCTCGCAAAGCGCCTTCAAAAATGCGTCCCTGCGGTCCGACCGGCAGCGGAATACGCAGTCGATCGCGTCCGAATACGCCGTCTGTTCGATCGCGCCGAAACGGTTCAGCACGGTCTGTACGCCGTTCCAGTACGGATATTCGACGCGCAGCCGAAATCCCGTGCAGGGGAGCATATCGAGCGTCTGCGCGGCGTCGACCGCGTCGCACGCCGAGCGCGTATAGCTGCGTACAAGCCCGCCTGCTCCTAAGAGAATTCCGCCGAAATACCGCGTCGAGACGACGAGCACGTCATAGAGATCGCGTTTTTTCAGCACCTCCATCATCGGGAGCCCCGCCGTGCCCTGCGGCTCGCCGTCGTCGGAATAGCGCGCCGCGCCGTTTTTCAGGCGGTAGGCAAAGCAGTTGTGCGTCGCGTCCCAGTGCTGTTTTCGGATCCCCTCGAGAATCGAAAGCGCTTCCTGCTCGTCGGACACGGGAAAACAGCGCCCGATAAAGCGCGAGCGGTTGACGACGTATTCCGTTTCGGAGGGATGCGAAACCGTTTTATACGGCTTCAGCGCCGGTACTTCCAAGAAACCGCCGCCTTTCGGTACATAATTTCTATTGTATTATAGCAAAAGACGATCCGATTTGCAACAAGCCCGCCGCATCGTTCACACATCGGTTGCATTTTTGACGCATCCGTTCCATATGCCGCATGCACAGCGAATGCCTTAGGGGAATTCATACGCGTGTAGGGGAAG
>CAMORL010000191.1 GCA_946623765.1 uncultured Clostridia bacterium | reverse complement strand
AGCGCTTCGTCGTAGCGTCCTTCCTTCGCCATCTTGAGATAGCCCTGGATCGGCACGTGCGCCGGGCACGCGGTCTTGCAGGGCGCGGTGCCGGTCTTGTGCGTGTTGACGCGCGCGGAATCGCGGTAGTTCTCGTCCCATGCGTACTTGCCCCAGCGGATGCGGTCGGGCAGAACGGATTTCGGATACTCGACCTCGGAGCCGTCCTTTCTGCACAGCTTCTGACCGAGTTTCAGCGCGCCTGCCGGGCAGATTTCCACGCAGCGGCCGCATGCGACGCAGTTTTCCTTTTTGACGCTCGCCGTGTACGCGGACTTACTCATGTTCGGCGTGTTATAGAGCAGCGAGGTTCGAAGCGCGTTGCAGATTTTGACGTTGCAGTTGCAGATGTCGAAGATGTGATCCGTGCCGTCGATGTTCGTCACCTGATGCACATAGCCGTTTTCTTCGGCGCGCTTTAAGATCTCGAGCGCTTCTTCCTTGGTGATGTAGTGCGCTCTGCCGGTTTCGACGGTGTAGTCCGCCATATCGCCGACCTGGATGCACCAGTCGGATTCGTCGTCGGTGCAGCCTTCGCCGATCATCGCGCGGGACGCGCGGCAGGAGCAGATGCCCGCGGACAGATGTCCGTCATACTTCTGCAGCCAGTAGGAGATCTTTTCGATGGAGATCGACTCGCGGTTTGCCGCGACTTCCTTTTCGACCGGGATGACGTGCATGCCGATGCCGTTGCCGCCCGGACGCACCATCGAGGTGATGTGCTCCAACGGCAAAAACGTCATGCGCTCGAACATCTTCGCAACGGGCGGGTTCTTCTCAATGCGGTCGACCGAGGAGTTAAACAGCTCCGCGCTGCCCGGCACGAAATAGCTCGTGCGGTAGCGGATCTCCTTCGGAGCGCCGGGAATCGGACCGTTGTCGTCGTAATGATCGCCGTAGTCGTACTCGACAAAGCCGTGGACGCACAAAAGCTCCAGCGTTTCTTTGAAGAGCTTTTCGCCCATCGCCTTGTTCATCTCGAAGAGCTGTTCGTAGGTGTACCATTTGCGCTGCTTCATGGACAGCGCGACGTCGACTTCGTTTTCGTTCAGGATCTCGCGCAGTCCCCAGTATTCCTCGTCGGTCGTTTTGAGACCGAAGAGCTTGTGCGGGACGTTGTCGGTGATCTTCGCGCCGAGCTTTGCATACTTTTTCTGCAAAACCGGCTCGCCGTCGTACTTGGATTTGGTGCGGGGATTTTGATCGTAGATTTCCGGCATGGTTTTATCTCCTTATTCTTGTGTTATAGACGGTTCGTGTTTCCAGTCGGCGACGGCGCAGCGAAGCCAATCCTCCCAGGCATGGAAGCCTTCGCCGGTCTTTGCGGAGACGGCGAAGATGCGGATGTTCGGGTTCAGTTTCCGCGCGCGTTCGACGCATGCGTCGAAATCGAAATCGAAGTACGGCGCGACGTCGGTTTTGGTGATGATGAGCACGTCGCTTACCGAGAACATCAGCGGGTACTTTAAGGGCTTGTCGTCGCCCTCGGGCACGGAAAGCAGCATCACGCACTTGCCCGCGCCGGTGTCGAACTCCGCGGGGCAGATGAGATTGCCGACGTTTTCGAGCACGACAAGATCGAACTTCTCGTCGCCGAGCCCTTCCAAAGCGCGGCGCGTCATACCCGCGTCCATGTGGCACATGCCGTCGGTATGCGCCTGCACGGCTTTTGCGCCGATTTTTTCAATGCGGACTGCGTCCACGTCGGAATCGACGTCCGCTTCCATGACCGCAATGCGCATCTCGTCCTTCATATCGCGGATCGTGCGCTCCAGAAGCGTCGTTTTGCCCGCGCCGGGCGACGCCATCAGATTGATGAGCAGCGTGCCCTTTTCCCGGAGCTCCTCGCGCAAGACCTCGGCGTCGCGGTCGTTCGACGCCGTGATCGTTTCTTTCAGTTCGATAATCTTCATGCAGATTCCCCTTTATATAACATGATATGGTATTGTATCAAACCCATCGCCAAAACGCAAGGAAAAGGTGCTGCCGGGTTGTTTTTGCATAGAGTTCATAAGGAACCGTCAGCGGGGATCCGGAAGCCTTTCCGGATAAAGGAATTGACCGCGGGCGGATCGGTATGGTATTCTGTATAAACAGGCAAATATGAAAGGAAACAGTTCCTATGAAGAAACTCATTGCATGGACGCTCGTGATCCTGTCGATCGCTGCGCTGCTCGCCTGCACGGATTCCGAAGAAAGCGCAATCGCAACGCCCGAACCGGAGGTCACGCAGCAGCCGGTTCCGGAGGAGACGGAACCCGTGGAGGAGGACGAGATCGTCGTCGTCGATCCGTCCGAATGGAAGACCGCGGAATCGCCCGCGCTGACGGAAGAAACGCTCGCAATCTTTGAAAAGGGATTTGCACAGCTGATCGGCGTGCGCTATGTGCCGCTTGCGTATCTCGGCAGGCAGGTCGTTTCCGGAACGGTGCATACGTTCCTCACGCGCGCGACCGTCATCTATCCCGGCGCAAAGGAAACCTATGCGCTTGTGTTCCTGTATGAGGAGCGCAGCGGAGACGTCCGCATCATCGACATCTGCCGTTCCGACGTTCCGACACATATGAACGAGCCTGCGGGTTTTGAACCGGCGGAGGATCCCACGCTGACGGCGGAGCTTTGCGACGGCTTCCGCGCGGCGACGGCGGGCATTGCCGGCGCGGCGTATACGCCGGTCGCGCTTTGCGGCACGAAGGTCGCATCCGGTCTCAGCTTTGCGATCATCGCCGAATCGACGCCGGTCGTTCCGAATGCGCAGACCGGGTATTCGTTCGTGTATCTCGATCGCAGTCTGCAGGGCACGTTCACCGTCGGCGACATCATCGAATTCGACGCGGAGCTCGACCCGCCGGGCGAGTACGACCCGACGCCGGAGCCCGAACCGACCGACACGCCGGAACCCGAACCGACCGACACGCCGG
>CAMORL010000190.1 GCA_946623765.1 uncultured Clostridia bacterium | reverse complement strand
CTGCTTCGGGTTGTGCCTCGGGTGCAGGCTGCAATCCCGTACCGCAGGCGATCATCGCGATCGAAAGCAGCAAGACGGTCGCGAAAGCGCTCTTTCGTTTTCTGTTATGCCAGCGATTTTCCGAATGCATATGCCTCATCCAGCTTCTCCTTCTTTTCAGCCGCCTCGCCCGGACCGGCAACGCCGCCGCAGAACAGCGTGCCTGCAAGCTCCGCCTTTTCAAAGCAATCCACCCAGCCTTTGAGACCGCTTACGGTTTTTTCGGGAGTGGTTTCTTCGTCTTCTGCGGCCGTGGACAGCAGATAGACCTTGCGGAATCTGTAATCGGACGGATACAGCGGATTCAAACGATCCAGCAGCGTCTTCATCTGTCCGCTCATCCCGTAATAGTAGATCGGCGTAACAAATACGAGGGTGTCGGCGTTTTTAACCTTTTCGGCAATCTCAACCGCATCGTCCTTCAGCACGCACCGCTGCGTTTTCTGACAGGAAAGACAGCCGATGCAGAATCGCAGATCTTTATTCTTCAGGCTGATATACGCAACCTCATGTCCGGCATCTTTCGCCCCGGCAATCATGCGCTCGGTCAGAATATCGGAATTGCTCTTTGCCCGAAGGCTGGTGGAAATGACAAGAATACGGCTCATACGGCTCTCCTTTCCTTCAGATACTCGCTGAAGAATGCTTCCAGTTTGTCAAAGGGAATCGCGTTCTTGCCGCCGCCGTCATAGAGATCGGTGTGTACGGCGTCGGGGATGATCATCAATTCCTTATTGTCCGTGTACTTGCTGTCTTTGATCATATCGGCATAGGCATCGCGTGAAAAATAGCAGGAGTGCGCCTTCTCGCCGTGGATGATCAGAACCGCGCTGCGGATTTCATTGCTGTATTTCAGGATCGGCTGGTTGATAAAGCTCTCGCATCCGATCACGTTCCAGCCGCCGTTGGAGTTCAGCGATCTTGCATGGTAGCCGCGCGGGGTCTTGTAATAATCATAGTAGTCCTTCACAAAGAACGGCGCGTCCTCCGGCAGGGGATCGACGACCCCGCCGCCGAGCTTGTATTCGCCGTTTTTCAGATCTTCCAGCCGCTGCGCGCACATCGCGGAGCGCTTGGCATAACGCGCTTCTTCGCTGTCTTCGGAATCGAAATATCCTTTGGCGTTGACGCGGGTCATGTCGTACATGGTGGAAGCCACCGTCGCTTTGACGCGCGTGTCCAATGCCGCGGTATTCAGCGCCATGCCGCCCCAGCCGCAGATGCCGATGATGCCGATGCGATCGGGATCGACCGATTCATGCAGGGACAGGAAGTCCACCGCCGCCATAAAATCCTCGGTATTGATATCCGGAGACGCCATATAGCGTACGCTGCCGCCGCTTTCGCCGGTAAAGGAGGGATCGAACGCGATCGTCACGAATCCGCGTTCCGCCATCGTCTGCGCATACAGACCGGAGCATTGTTCCTTGACTGCGCCGAACGGTCCGCAAACCGCGATCGCGGGCAGCTTGCCCCCGGCGCATTTCGGCTGATACAGATCCGCCGCCAGCGTAATGCCGTAGCGATTGACAAAGGTCACCTTGCTGTGATCGACGGTTTCGCTTTTCGGGAAGGTCTTGTCCCATTCGTTCGTGAGCGTGCGTTCTTCTTTTCGGATCATGGTATTTCTCTCCTTTTCTGTTGTTTATCGGGTCGATTTCGCCGTCTGCCGGATCAAATAGTCCAGGCGGTCTACCTTGCGCTGGCTTTCGTGAAGCTCCTCCATCCGGCTGCACCGGCATTTGCGCAGGTGTCGGATCAGGGCTTCCGTGTCGCCGGATTCAAAAAGCCGTGCCGCTTCTTTCAGCTCCGCGCGTTCGCATCCGGCGTCCGAAAGATTTGTGAGGATCTTCTCCAGTTCAACGTCCATCGACGGTTCTCCCATTCGCTTTTTTCTCTTCGATTTCAGTATAAAGCCTTTACGAACATCGCGCTAATGGTTATAATGAATATCATGATATTCATAACATGCATATCATAGGATACATTCGACGGAGGATACCATGGAGATTCGCACCCTGCGCTATTTTCTGGCGGTCGCAAGAGAGGAGAATATGTCCCGCGCGGCAGAGCTTTTGCACGTCACGCAGCCGACGCTGTCCAAAGCGCTGAAAAGTCTGGAGGATGAGCTCGGAAAAAAGCTCTTCACAAGGCACAGCTTCAGCATTGCGCTGACGGAGGAGGGCGTTTTGCTTCGAAACCGGGCGGAGGATCTTGTATTGATGGCGGACAAGATCGAACAGGAGTTTCTGTCTTTGGACGACGTCACCGGCGGAGATCTGTATTTCGGACTTGCGGAATCGTACCAGATCCGGCACCTTGCGCGGGAGATCCGCACGTTCAAAAAAGCCTGTCCGGGGCTTCGTTATCACATTACCAGCGGCGATACGGAACAGGTCACCGAAAAGCTGGACAAGGGACTTCTCGACTTTGCCGTGATTGTCGAAATGCCCGATACGAGAAAGTACAACTATCTTCCGTTTCCGGAGGCGGACTGCTTCGGCGCGGTCGTTTTACAGAATTCCGCATTGGCAAAAAAGGATTGTATCACCGTCGACGATCTGATCGGGCTTCCGCTGTTCACTTCGGAGCAGAGCTGGGAGAACGACATCCGCCCGTGGGCGGGAGAGAAATTCTCACAGCTGCATCTGGAAGGATCCTTCCGCCTTGCCTATAACGGTTCCATGTTTGCAAAGGAAGGTCTGGGAATTCTGCTGACGCTGAACAGCCTGATCGATACCTCGAATGAAAGCGGGCTCGTGTTCCGACCTCTCTGCCCGCATCTTGAAATGAAGCTGTATCTGATCTGGAATAAGTATCAGAGCTTTACGCCGATCGCCGAACGCTTTCTCAAACAAATCCGGGCGTCGTTTGCGGGATAAAGCAGAGAAGACCGGAATGCCGGACGCGGGACCGGGACG
>CAMORL010000189.1 GCA_946623765.1 uncultured Clostridia bacterium | reverse complement strand
GCCGCTTTTCATTTGCCGCCCGGTTTGGTATACTCTATAAAAACAAAAGGGAGCAGAACCATGCCGTCGTCCGAATCCTATCTCAACTATATTCTCGATTCGCTTTCCCAAAACAGCGAAGTATCGTATCGCCCCATGATGGGGGAATACATCCTGTACTGCGAAGGAAAACCCGTCGGCGGGATCTACGACGACCGTTTGCTTGTCAAACCGACGCCGTCCGCATGCCGCATGCTGCCCGACGCCCCGCGTGAGCTTCCGTATCCCGGCGCAAAGGAACTGCTGCTCGTCGAGGAGACGGACGACCGCGCGTTCCTTGCCGTGCTGTTTTCGGCGATCGCGGCGGATCTTCCTGCGCCGAAGAAGCGGAAATGATCCGCGCCTATTTACAAATTGCGTGATTTTTACTATACTGTAGCCAAATCGGAGGTATCGGTATGGATTCGTTCAACAAAGCGTTTTCGATCGGCAATGCCGCGCTGAGCTGGAACGCGGTCATGCTCGCGCTCGGCATTCTGACGGCGGTCGTCGTTTCCGAAATCATCGTCAAAAAACGCAAGCTCTATAAGGACCTTGCGCTCGACGCCTGTATCGTCGGGATTCCCGCGGGTCTGCTCGGCGGACGGCTCTTTGCGGCGATCTCCGGCAAGATCGCGTTTTCCGAGTTTTTCGAACTCAGCAAGGCGGGGCTCAACCTGCCCGGCGCACTGCTTTTCGTCGCCGTCGGGATCACGGTCTATGCAAAGATCAAAAAGTTTTCGATCTCCGAGATGCTCGACGCGCTCGCGCCCGGGGCATGCTTCGGGCTCGCGGTCGGACGCTGGTCGGACTTTTTCCTCTGCGAAGGACTCGGACCGGCTGCGGGAGCGGGCGTACCGAAATTCTTCCCGCTCGTCACGTTCACGCGCGCGTATTTTCAGGACGGAAAGACCGTCGCTTATGCGGTGTTCTTTCTCGATTTTCTCGTGTGTGCCGCGCTCGGCGTGCTTGCGCTGATTCTGCTGAAAAAGAAATCCCGCGGCACGGCGATCCGCGTGACTGCGATGATCTATCTGTTTGCGGAATTCATTCTGGAATGGCTGCGCGACGGCAGCACGCGGCAGATCGTGTTCGGCGAAGTGCGATTCAATCAGATCGTGCTGCTCGCCATGCTGCTGGTCACCATTGCGGCGTCGCTGCACTTTGCAAAGCGGCAGGGGGAACCCGCCCAAAAGGAAGCGGAATCCGAACAGGCAGAAGCGGCGGAAGAGCCGGAGGAGCCCGAGGAATCCGAAGAGCCTGATGAGCCTGAGGAACCCGAGGAACCCGAGGAACCCGAAGAACCCGAAGAACCTGCGGAGCGGACGGAAGCATGAAAAAGCTGATTCTGCTGCTTGCCGTGCTGCTGGCGATCGGGTGCACGTCGCAGGAGGCGCATCTGATCGATCTGGTGGAAACCACGCCGACGCCGCATACGTCCGTGACGCCGACGCCGCCGGAGCCGGAACCGATACCGGTTGCGCCGGTCGTGGGCGAGGGGTTTAAGACCGACCTCAACGGTCTGCCGATCCTGGACGAGCGCACGCACTTCTTTACGTATTATCTGACCGTCGACAATCTTCGCGTGTACGAGGAGAACGGCGAGCAGCTGGTCGACGCGATCATCACGAACAATTACCAAAGAACGCTCACCGGCGGGCTGACGCTCGCATTTCGAAAGGACGGGCTGACGTACGGCTATGCGGAGTTCTACACCGCGGACGGCGGGCTGAAGCTCTTCCCGGGCGAGAACCGCGTCTATGCGGATGTACGCGCCGAGGTCGACGTGCAGATGATGGACTTTGAGTTCGAGGTCAGCACCGCGTTCGAACCGGAACAGTAAGCAAAACGGACCTTGTTTGAAGGTCCGTTTTTTCGTTATGCCTCAATTTGCATCCGCAGCAGATCCCCTGGTTCGAGCGGAAGGTCGGTCGGGATGCGCAGGATCTGTTTGACCTTGTTTGCAACCTCAACCGGCTCGCCGTCTGCGTCCGTGATCGCGTCGGCTTTGAGCACTGCATTTCGCAGCGACGGCGAGATCACCTCAAGCGCGTCGCCTCTGCAAAACCGGTTGCGCTGTTCAATCGTCGCGACGCCGTTTTCACAGGCGAGCACTGTCCCGACGAAGCGGTGGGTCTGTGTGTAGACGCCGGCGTTGCTGTGATCCTGCGGAAGCTCTCCGTGATAGAAGCCGGTCGTATAGGGGCGGTGCGATACGGAATCGAGCTCTCTTTTCGCTTCTTCGACCGTCATCGTGCCGTCCAGCACGCGGCGGTACGCGTTCACGACGACCGCCACGTAGTATTCGGTCTTCATGCGTCCTTCGATCTTCAGCGAGGATACGCCCGCGTCTATGAGCTCGTCCAGAAGGGTCACGCAGTTCAGATCGCGCGAGGAAAGGATGTAGCTCGAATTGCCTTCCGTAACGATCGGGAAGCTCTGATTCGGGCGCGTTTCCTCGACGAGCGCGTATTTCCAGCGGCAGGGCTGCGCGCAGTCGCCGCGGTTGCCGCTTCTTCCGAGGATCGCGGAGGACAGGAGACACCGTCCGGAATACGCCATGCACATCGCGCCGTGAATAAAGGCTTCGAGTTCAAGATCGTCCGGGATCTTTTGGCGGAGCTTTTTGATTTCGTCGATCGTCATCTCGCGGGCGAGCACGATGCGCTTTGCGCCGAGTTCGTGCCAGACCAGCGCCGATGCGTAGTTTTGGCAGCTTGCCTGTGTAGAAACGTGCAGTTCGAGCTTCGGGCAGAAACGGTGCAGCGTGGAAAGAACGCCGAGGTCCGAAACGATCGCCGCGTCCGCGCCGCAGTCCAAAAGCCGGTTTCCGTATTCCGGCAAAAGCTCGATCTCGTCGTTATACGCAAGCGCGTTGACGGTGACATACAGCCGCTTTCCCTTTGCGTGCACGCGCTTTGCCGCGTCGGCAATCCCGTCAAAGGTAAACCCCGCGCTCTTGGCACGAAGCTG
>CAMORL010000188.1 GCA_946623765.1 uncultured Clostridia bacterium | reverse complement strand
AAGATCGTCCGGATCGAAGCCGGACGCGTCGGTGACGAGCAGCTTGTTTTTCGACGCCAGAAACGCGTTTTTCAGTACGAGCTGGTCGAGCTTGTCCGCATAGAGCTGCATCGTGCCGAACAGATCGACGATGCCGAAGCCCAGGGCGCTTCCCTTTCGCGGGTAAAGCGTCGTCAGTACGAACGGGTACCGACCGTGTGAAAAATAGCCCTCGGGTTTCACGTCGCGGCTGTCCTCGAGCACGACGCCGTTTGCAAGCAGCGCCATGTGTACGCGATACACGTCGTCCTTTGCGTCGTATTCGCGCCGCCAGTATTCGATCAGCAGCACCGCGTTTTTCGGATCCGGCGAAAGGATCTCGTCGGTGACGAGCTCCGCCGCGTTTGTCGGACGGGATTCCATCAGCGGATAAACGTCGGGATAGTGTGCCTCGATCCACGCCCTCGGACGCAGCGCGAGCTTAAACACCGCGCGGCTGTCCTGGAGATCGGTCACCAGCGGGTCGATGAGGATGCTGCGGATGTCGACGTGGCGGATGAACGCCCCGCCCAAGCCCCCGTTTTCGGCGGCGTCATAGCCGACCTCCTGCACGCACCAGCCGCCGACCAGCAGATCGTGCACCGCCTTGCGGTATTCGACCGGATACGCCGCCGCGTCGTGGTTTCTGCGGATCACGGCGTCGATGACCTGCGCGGCATAGGCGTCCGCCGCGCTCTCCGGTTCGATGACCGCCTCCGGCGTCTGATCCGCAAGGTCCGCCGACACGTTCTCGATCGTTGACTGCAGGATCGGCGTGACGGGACGCGGCTCGTTGGGATCGGTCACGGGAACGTCGTACCAATGCTCCCCGCGATACATCCGCTCGTTGTGCTCCTGACGCCGCCACTCGTTCGCATACGCATTGCGGAATTCGTTGAACAGCGCCGTCGCTTCTTCGGCAAGCCGCCGTTTGGTTTCGGATTGTCTTGGTTTCATTGTGTTTCCTTTCCATTTCAAATGATGTTGCTCCCCGAAGGGGAATATCGCGCCGCGCGATGCGCCGCCGTTCACAGCCCCCGAAAGCCCGGTCTGCCCTGCGGCGCGGCGGCAAGCGGATCGTAGCGGTACGCAGGCGCGGGCTTTTTTTCGGCGGCGGGGCGCGGACGGCTCATCAGCCCGTAGCGCAGCGCTTCCGGCGCGTGGTCCTCGCAAAGATCCGAAACGTCCTCGCAGTCGTGCGCGTCGAAGGTCAGCGTCGGCAGCGTGCGGATGAGGTTGCGGCACGTCTCGAAGATCGCAAGCTCCGGCGTTCCGTCCCCGGAATCGGCAAGCGCTTCGCGAACGCGCTGCCACCCGGGAACGCGGGCGTTGTCCGCCGGGATCAGCGGCACGCCGTTCTTTGCAAACACCTCCGCGATGCTTTCGCCCTCTGCGCCCTTCAGCCCGCGCTGCTGCCACGCGTCCGGCGACGCGACGGTGTAGGCGATGCGCTCGCCTTCGGAAAGCGTCTTCACCCGCTTTGCGATCTCGCTCGACAGCGTTTTCCTCAGATACAGCTCGCGGTAGACCCAGAGCTTTCCCTCCGGCGCGACGGCAAACCACAGCACGCAGCACGGATCGTTATAGCCCCAATCCATCGCGCGGAAGCGCTTCCACTCCTTCGGGAGCCCCGTCGGGCGAACGACGTGCCGGTCGCGGTCGAATTCCTGAAAGAACTGTCCTTCGAGAACGTCCCAGTTGCCGTCGAGATAGGCTTTTCTCAAGTGCTCGGGCAGGTTTTCGAGCGTCTCGAGATACTGCGGATTGCTGTGCAGCAGAACCGGGTTGTCGGTGACCCGTGCCGGGATGAACACATAATCCGCCGCCCGCTCGCTGTTGCGGTAATCGCGGTCGATGAACAGCCGTTTCACCCATGCGTGCCCCACGCCGCCGGGGTTGCAGGTGTAGTACATGCGCGGCGAGAAATCCTCCCGCACCGACCGGTTGCAGGTGGTCAGAAACTGCATCTGCGTTTCGGTGAAGTGCGTCGCCTCCTCAAGCCCGATCACGTCGTACTCCTGTCCCTGATACTGGAACACGTCCGCCTCGCGGTCGCAGTAGCCGAGCTTGATGCGGCTGCCGTTCGGAAACAGGAACGCGCGCTGCGTCGCCTGATAGTTCACCGCGCCGGAAAGCTCCCGCATGAGCGGCAGCACATGGTTTTCATTGAGCTCCGGCAGCGTCCGGCGCAGCAGCAGAGTCTTCAGCCCCGGATAACGAAAGGCAAGAAGCACGAACTTCCGGCGCATCGCCCACGACTTGCCGCCGCCGCGCGCTCCGCCGTAGGCAATGTGCCGCGCGTCCGCAAGGAAGAACAGCTCCTGTTTCGGGTTCGGCGTCCCCGCAAGATGCAGGATCATTTCGCATACCTCCCCGCCGCTTCGTCCAGAACGATTTTCAGCTCGCCGTCCTCTGCCTGCGTCTGTCCGCAGAGCCCGAGCGCGCGCAGCGCTTCCAGCGCCGGCTGATAGCTGAGCTCTCCGAGCAGCGCCCGCTCGAGCGTGTAGGCGGCGATCTTCAGGACCGCGTCGCGCAGGATCGCGTCCGCTGCGGATCGCTTTCCGGTATGAAACGCCGCAAGCACTTCCTCCGGCGTCATCTGTACCGCCCGCGCAAGACCGAACAGGGTGTAGGGGATCTGTCTCTCTTCCGTTCCGCCGTTTTTGAGCTCGCGACGCTCGCGCGTTGCGTCGCAGGCCGAAAAATACGCCCCGATCGCGTCGGTCATTCGTTCCGTCCGTTTGTTCATCGTCTGCCTCCTTGCCTTTCGCTGTACACAGCATACAACAAAAACACCCCCAAAACTTCCCGTAAGTTTTTCACAATTCACCGACCCGTTTCCCGGACGGATTCCGCTTGAAGCCGGCAGACTGTAAAGATCGGAAGCCGGGTCGGATGGGGGTTCGGAGCATACGGCGGGATTGCGGCAGAATGAGACAACAGACCTGCAATCCGGCTCGGAAGAACCGGATTGCAGGCCTGTTTTTGTTTTGATTCGGGAATCGGCTTTCACAAGCCGTACCGGTTATGCGCCCTCAGACG
>CAMORL010000187.1 GCA_946623765.1 uncultured Clostridia bacterium | reverse complement strand
GCGGTGTCCAGATCGGGGATATAGACCATGTCGCTCTTTTCGACGACGGCATAGCCGTAGTTGGATGCGTCAAACCCGATGCCGTTGCTTAATGTTTCCTCGGTGAAGTTTGCTGCCGGAATGGTCACATGGCGGAACTGTCCGTCGATGTCGACGATCTTGAAGTCGACCATCTTGATGTCTTCTTCCTTGATGAGCGTCATAATTTCCTGTGCGGTCATAAGAATGCGAATCCTCCGTTTTTGATTTGTTTTCGGAGCGGTCTCCGCCCCTGCTCGACCACATTTTAACATACCGGATCACGTTTGTATACCATTCCGCAGCCTCTGAAAAAAATATAATAAATTCTTTGACGGAATGTGCGCGGCATGGTAGAATAGGAACAAATTTACGGAAACGGCGGATACGGAAATGGAATCGAAAACCCTGCTTGTCACCGGCTTTATGCCGTTCGGAACGGAGGAACGCAATCCCTCGTGGGAGGCGGTGAACGCTCTTCCCGAATACATCGGGAACCGGAAGCTTGTAAAGCTCCTTTTGCCCGTGGAGTTTTCGCGCGCTGCCGCGATTGCCGTACGTGCCGTCGAAGAATGTCATGCGGACGCAGTCCTTTCCGTCGGACTTGCCGCCGGCAGAACCGCAATTACGCCGGAGGTCGTCGGTCTGAACCTGCGCGACGCTTCAATTCCGGACAACGCGGGACAGAAGCCCGTCTTTGAGCCCGTCGATCCGAACGGTCCCGCCGCATATTTTTCGACGCTCCCGGTGCGGGACATGGTGTCGGCGATCCAAAGCGCGGACGTTCCCGCAAAGCTGTCCTGCACCGCAGGAACCTACGTCTGCAACGACCTCCTCTATTCGCTTCTGCATCGGTTTGCCGGCACGTCCGTTCGCGCTGCGTTCATCCACATCCCGCTCGAACGGGATCTGCCGCTCGAGCAGAGCATCCGTGCGCTGACCGCTGCAATTGAAACGATCTGATTGTTTATGAAACACCTGTTCAGTAAGGCGTTCTTTCGGGAAATGCTGCCGCTTGCAATCCCGATCGCGCTTCAAAACCTGCTGATGGCGTCATTCCGCCTTGTCGACATGCTGATGCTCGGAAGCTTAAGCGGAGATGCGCTTGCGGCCGTCGACCTTGCGAGCCAGGTCTCGTTCTTTGTCGACCTCATTTCATTCGGCGTGTCGAGCGGCTGCGCGGTATTCCTGGCGCAGTATCACGGCGCAAAAAACATCGACGGCATCCGCCGCGTTATGGGCACAGCGCTCGTTTCGCTTGTACCGATCGGCGTGCTTGCGACCTTGCTTTCGATCCTCTTCCCGTACCGGATCATGGAAATCCTGACAAATGACGAAACGCTGCGTACCGTCGGCGTTTCCTATCTGTCCGTCGCGGCGTTTTCCTATATCGCGATCGTCTTGAATTCGGTCCTGTCCACCGTTCTCCGTTCGACCGAGAAGGTGCATCTGCCCCTGATTGCAAGCGGTACAGCGGCAGGGCTCAACGCGCTTCTGAACTACGCGCTGATCTTCGGGCACTTCGGATTTCCGGCGCTCGGCGCACGCGGCGCAGGCATCGCAACCGCGATCAGTGCGGCGACGGGTCCGCTGATCCTGCTGACCGTTTCCGTCATCAAGCGGAATGTTCTCATTGCTCCGCTCAGAAAGATTTTTGACATCCGGCAGTTCTTCCTGCCGTTCTGGAAGCGCAGCCTGCCCGCGTTTCTCAATGAAACGCTCTGGTCGCTGTCGATTGTCATCGTCAACATGATCTTCGGGCATATGGGCAAAGAAAACTACGCGGGGCTGTCGACCGTCCGTACGGTCGAAAACCTTGTATTCGTGTTCTTCATCGGAATCTGCCACTCCTGCAACATCATCGTCGGCAAGCACATCGGCGCAGGCGACGAGTCCGGCGCGCGGCGGATCGCGAATTCGTTTCTGATCCTGACCCCGATCGCCGGGCTTGCGCTCGGTATCATCGTGCTCATTCTGCGCGGACCGGTCGTTGATCTGTTTCAGATCGAGGAAACGTCAAAGACGGTTGCCCGCGCGCTGCTTCTGCTGTACGCATTTGAAATCGGCTTCCGCAATATCCCGTATATCGAGGTCGTCGGTATCTTCCGTGCCGGAGGCGACACACGCGTCGGCTTTTTCGGCGATCTTGCCGTGCAGTATCTCGTTGTGATTCCGATCGCCGCTATCCTCGGTCTTTGGGTCAGGCTGCCGTTCGTCACGACCTTTGTCGTCATGCAAATCTGCGACGACGCTGCAAAGAACCTGATCTATTTCCTCTACTATCGCAAGGGCACGTGGATCAAGCCGGTCAGCGAGATCCGCATGCGCGCCGAATGATTCCCATGCAAAAAACGGAATGGCTGTTTTTCGATCTCGGTTCCACGTTGATCGATGAATCCGAAGCATACCGAAGACGCATCCGTGAAACGGTCAAAGGCTCCGCTGCATCTGCTTCGGACTTTTCCGAAATCGCCTTGCGTTTCTGGAAACAGGGGCTGGACGGTTATCGGGAAGCCTGTGCGTTTCTGCATCTGCAAAAGGCTCCGTGGCTCAGCGAACTTGAACGTCCCTATCGGGATTGTGCGACCGTTTTGGATACCTTGAAGCGACGCGGATACCGGCTCGGCGTTATCGCCAATCAGCAGCCGGGTACGGAAGCGCGGCTGCTGCATTGGAACCTTCTTCGGTTCTTTGATGTGATTGCGGCCTCTGCGGAGTGCGGCAATGCAAAACCTGATCCCGCAATCTTTCTTTACGCACTCCGGAATGCGCATTGCGAACCGCAAAACACCGTCATGATCGGCGATCGCATCGACAACGACATTCTTCCCGCAAAAGCGCTCGGTATGAAAACCGTGCGGATTCTTTCGGGACCGGCAGCATGCTGCGCTCCCGTTCCCGATCCTGCAGACCGCACTGTTCAATCGCTCTCGGACCTGCCGGATATTTTCTGATTTTCTACGCCTGCTGTCATGCAGGCGTTTTTTTATTGCATTACATATAACACAAAAAACCGGTGCGATCCCAGATGGATCGCACCGGCGTC
>CAMORL010000186.1 GCA_946623765.1 uncultured Clostridia bacterium | reverse complement strand
AAAAGGAGATTTTTATGGCACAATTCATTTCTGCCGCGGAAGCGGTCAAGCTGATCCGGGACGGAGACTGCCTGATTTACAACAACTTTCTCGGCATGAACAACGCCGAACAGCTTTCGATTGCGCTGAACGAGCGCTTTGAAGCAGAGGGACATCCGAAGGATCTGACCCTCTACTGCACGGCGGGTCTCGGCGGGTGGCTAAGCGGTCAGCCCTGCGAGAAGATCGTTCCGCTCGGCGGCGTCAAAACCGTCATCATGTCGCACTACGGCTCCATGCCGGACACGGCGAAGATGATCCTCGAAAACAAGATCGAAGCCTACAACCTGCCGTTCGGCGTCATGTCGCACGCGGTGCGCGCCGGCGCGGCGGGACATCCGTACTACATCTCCGACGCGGGATTGAACCTGTTCGTCGATCCGAAGTACAAGGGCTATCAGCTGAACGAGCAATCCAGACAGGAGCTGGTCGAAGAGATCGTGATCGACGGCAAGCGCCGTCTGAAATACGCGACCCCGCGTCCCGACGTCGCGCTTCTGAAAGGTTCCAGCGCGGACGCGTACGGCAACATTTCGTGGGAGGATGAACCGGTCATCGGCGACGCGCTTTCCATCGCGCAGCTTACAAAGCGGCTCGGCGGAAAGGTCATCGTGCAGGTCGCAAGAAAGCTCGACACGCCGCGGCGTCCGACCGAGATCGTCATCCCGTCCGTGCTCGTCGACTATATCTGCGTCTGCCCCGAACAGGATCAGATTCAGGGCATCAAGGGCACCGATCCGCGCTATTCGGGCGACGTCCCGATGACCGACGAAGAGCTCGAGACCTTCGTCCGCGAAAACGCGAAGAACGATCCGAAGGATCTTGCAAAGCAGCTGATCGCCAAGCGCGCGGCAAAGGAACTGCAGCCCGGTCACGTCGTGAACATCGGCGTCGGCGCGCCGGAGTTCGTTGCGGTCGAGGCGGCGAAGAGCGGTATGCTGAGCAAGGTTGCTTTGACCGTTGAGGCCGGCTCCATGAAGGGTCTGCCCGCAGGCGGGTTCGCATTCGGCGCGGCAATGGGCGCGCAGGCGTGCTGCACCACCGCCGAACAGTTCGACCTGTACGACGGCGGCGGGCTCGATATCTGCTTTATCGGCGCTCTGGAGATCGACGGCGCAGGCAACGTCAACGGACATTACCACCCGAAGAAGCTTTCCGGCATCGGCGGATTCATCAACATCACACAGTTCACGCACAAGGTCGTGTTCTGCACGACGTTCTCCGCCGGCGGACTGGAGATCGAGGACGGCGAAGAAGGGCTGAAAATCCTGAAGGAAGGCAAGTTCCTGAAGTTTGCAGAGCACGTCACCGCGCTGAGCTTCTCCGCCGAGAACGCGCACGAGAACGGGCAGGAGGTCACCTATGTGACCGAGCGCTGCGTCTTTAAGCTCGGCGAACACGGTCTGATTCTGACCGAAGTACGCAAGGGCGTAGACGTAAAGAAGCAGATCCTGGACCTGCTTCCGTTCAAAGTTGAAGTTTCCGAGAATCTGCTCGTTTACTAATCGAGCGGAATGTGGAACGCGCGCATCGTGTTGATGATGTGCAGCTGCATGGCGGTCCTCGCGCCTTCGGGATTGCGCTCCCTGAGGTACTGCGTCAGGATTCTGTGATCGTGCAGCGTCATCTCCGCCACCTCCGGCGCCTCGTTGGCGAGCAGAATGCCGTGGTGGATGGCGCGGTTGAAGACCGGCAGCAGCGCGGTGATAAACGGGTTGTGCGTGGCGGACGCAATCGAATTATGAAATTTCTGTTCGGTTTCGTCCCACTGCGGATCGGCGTTTTTGATCATCTGATCGTTCAGTTCGCAGAAGCGGAAAATCTCTTCGAGATCCTCGTCGCTTGCGCGGAGCGCGGCGTAATACGCCGCCTGCGGCTCAAACATCAGGCGCATCTCGTAAAGATCCTTGGTGTTCACGTTGGTGTTCTGGATCCGAAGGACATTATAGTCGGCATGGACGTTGCGGCTTTCGGTGACAAACGTACCGATGCCGCGGCGCACCTCAACCAGGCCGCGCGTGGACAGGATGCGAAGCGCCTCGCGCAGCGTCGTGCGGGACACATTGAGTTCCGCGGACAGTTCCAGCTCGTTCGGCAGCTTGTCGCCCGGCTGAAACCGACCGATCGCGATCATTTCGCCGAGACGGTCCGCAATGCGAACGGACAGCGCAGTGTTTCCATAGGGCATAACCATCACCTCCGGTAACCGGATTATACCGCAAACAATCGCGGAAAACAATAAATATTCAGAAAGAAGGAGAATCATAATGAAAGGTTTAACCGTCATCAAAACAGAGCATCCCAAAGAAAAGCCCGCAAAAGGCGCAAAACTCGGCTTCGGCGTCGTCTTCACCGATCACATGCTGATCATGCAGTACGACAAGGGTCAGGGCTGGCACGACGCAAAAATCGTTCCGTACGGTCCCATCACCATCAGTCCGGCAAGCACCGTTCTGCACTATGCGCAGGAGACGTTTGAGGGCATGAAGGCTTACCGCGCCGAGGACGGCAGAGTCCTGCTGTTCCGTCCGGAAGAGAACTTCAAGCGTCTGAACATTTCGAACGAGCGTCTCTGCATTCCGAAACTCGACGTCGATTTCTGCGTGGAGAGCCTCAAAGAACTCGTTATGCTCGACAAGGACTGGATCCCCGAGGATCCCGGCGCGTCGCTGTATATCCGTCCGATGGTCATCGGCAACGAGTCCCGTCTCGGCGTGAAGGAAGCGGACAGCTACCTCTACATGGTGCTTTTGAGCCCGTCCGGCGCGTACTACGCAAGCGGTCTGAAGCCCGTTCCGATCTACGTTGAAGAGGAATACGTCCGCGCAGTCCGCGGCGGCACCGGCTTTGCAAAGACGGGCGGCAACTATGCGTCCTCCATGCGCGCGCAGACGATCGCGCACGAAAAGGGCTATTCGCAGGTTCTCTGGCTGGACGGCGTTGAGAAGAAGTACGTCGGCGAAGTCGGCGCGATGAACATCTTCTTCGTCATCGACGGCGAAGTCATCACCCCGGAACTCGACGGCA
>CAMORL010000185.1 GCA_946623765.1 uncultured Clostridia bacterium | reverse complement strand
AAAAAGTACAGACGACCGCAATCGACTGTACTTTTGAAACGCTCCCTTGACAGAACGCCTTTGAAGAGCTCCTTTATTTTGCGTTTTCCGGTTCCATCTCCAGCACAAACCGCCCGCAGGCGTTGACGATGCGCGTTTCGCCATATGCGTGTTCACGCGTGGTGCCGTAGGACATATGCACATGCCCGTGCACCAGCACCTTCGGTTTCCATTTTTCGAGCATCGGCAAAAAGACCTCGAACCCGCGATGCGCGTAGTCGTCCGCATCGCCGTACCCTTTCGGCGGGCAGTGCGTCAGAACAATATCCACGCCCTTTGCGCGGCGAACCTTTCCGTTCAGCCTTGCCATCCGGCGGCGCATCTGCCGTTCGGTGTACTGGTACGGTCCGCCGCTGTAGACCGCGCAGCCGCCGAGCCCGAGAATCCGCAGCCCGTTGACCGTCACAAGCCGGTCGTCGATACATTCGCAGCCCTCCGGCGGAAACCGATCGTAGCTTCCGTCGTGGTTGCCGTGCACATACAGCACGGGAATGTTCGCCATCGTGACGAGAAAGGAGAGGTACTCCGCCTTGAGATCGCCCGCAGAGAGAATGAGGTCGTACTCCTTGAGCCTTCCCGGCTGATAATAGTCCCAGAGCGCGGGATCTTCGTCGTCGGAAACGAGCAGAATCTTCATAGGATCGGTCCGTCCTTCTTCGGGGGGATGTCCTCGCGATAGACGCCGAGGAGCCGAACCGTGCCCTGCGCCATCGGCAAAATCTCGGAGAAAGCGGGAATCCTGCCTTCGACCGCGTCGGAAAGCCAGTCCATGCGCAGAATCTCGTCGGGCGAGAGCCAGCGGCTGCCGTCGTTTCGCACCAGCCCCTCCTGATCGCTCATCACGCGGCGGAACGGATTGAGCCGTCCCTCGACGATCGAGTTCTTCAGCGCTTCCGTGAGCGCCTTGACGCCTTCCGGCAGCTTTTCGGCAGGGGTTATGCCGATCACGCCGCTCTGCATGCCCCACCAGTAATTGATCGCGGCGGCGCTGCGGTTCGCGCTTTCGTCCTCCCAGTGCCCCAAAAGGATATCGCGCAGCAGCTTTTCATAGAATGCGCCCCAGTTCCAGAACGTCGCGGCAAGCGGCTCCAGCGATCCGTCTGGCTTGACGCGGATGAGTCCGTACGGCGCCTGCGGCGGTTCCGGCGCAAACCATTCGTGATTGCTGACGACGTCCACGCCGTCCTTCAGAAGCGCGGAAAGCGGATCGCTTTCGGTGCAGGACCAGCGCAGCTTCACCACCGCGCGCGGGTTCACCAGCCGCGCCCCGAGCGCAAACGCGTTGATGCCGGCGGGCACGCCGAAGATCGGCGCGGATGCGACGTAGCCGATCCGGTCGCTGTGCGAGCATGCGCCCGCAATCACCCCGGCGAGGAATTTGGTTTCATAGATGCGGCTGTAATAGGTACGCACGCCGGGGTACGGCATGGCGACCGAACAGTTCAGGATCTTGACGTTCGGATACGCGGCGGCTGCACGGCGGCTTGCGTCGATCAGCGAAGGCGTCGTTGTGAAGATCACATGCGCGCCGTCCTTTACCGCCTGCGAAAAGAGCTGATCGGGCGTGTGCTCGGCGTCGGCGACATACGCGCGCGTCTCGATTTTGCCCTTCAGCGCTTCCTCTGCATAGAGCCGCCCCTGCTCATGTCCGCGCACCCAGTTCGATTCCTCCGGCGCGTATTCGTGGAGAAACGCCGCAAAGAGGTGCGTCGGCAGGAACATCGCGTCATAGATGCGCGAAAGCAGCGGTTTGTCCGCGGGCGTCACTTCGGTTGCGACGGTCACGTCCGCCTCGGCGTCGGTTACGATCGCGCTCAGCGAGGCAAGCAGCGTTTCCGGCGAGAGCTTATTGAGATCGTCGATCGAATAGACCGAAACCCATGCCAGAAAAGCGTCGGACACCGTCACGCCCTCCGGGAACTTCACGCGTTTTGCGGCGTCCGAAAACAGCGTGAACGCGGACTGCACGCGCCGCCGCTGCTCCTCGCTCCAGATTTCATCCGGTTCAAAGCCGAGCGCCGCGACGAGCTTCCGATAGCAGCCGGGCTTTGTGAAACGGAAGGTGTAGAGACGGCTGACGTGATAGAACGCAAGAAATTCATAGAACAGCCGCGTTTCGGGATCGTCCGAATACGCGGGCACGATGCGCAGAACCGAGGCGGGAACCGTCGGCGCGTCGAACCAGCGCAGCACCGAAAGCCGCTTGTTGCCCTCCTGCACGTAAAAATCGCCGAAGTATTCATAGCAGCGGATCGGATCGCGGATGCCCTCGTCGGAAAGATGCGCCTCGCACAGCGAGATCCACTTCGAACCGAACTCGGTGTTCATCTCGGCAAGCGGCATAAAATCGCGCGAAAAGACGGACCGCCGTCCCGCACTGACCGTACCGACAATGCGATCCGCCGGAATATTCATCACGCCGAGTTCAATACGCCCGGCAACGCTCTTGCCCTCCAGAAGATCGTCCAGTACCTGCGGGTACGGCCAGCGACCGTGCTCGGCGTCCTCCCGATAGGTTTTCTGTGCTTTTTTATGCGCTGCGCGGAATGCTTCCACCGCTTCTGCTCTGCTCAAAATCGTCCTGTCCTTTCATATATCATTTTCGATGCGCCGCATTGTAGCACCGATCCCGCAAAATGTCAAGGGTTCCGTTCATCCCGGTTGCGACTGAAGCGCGTTATCCGAACCCGTCCCGCGCGTTTTTGACCATGCAGTCGACCGGAGCGTTGTAAATGCACGCCATCAGATAGCGTTCGCCGTTGGTGACGTCGCCCGCGTAATTGTCGATCTGCTTTTCCACATAATCGATGTGGTCGATCGTCAGCATGGACAGGCGGGCACGGATCGCATCGTTTCCGATCTTCATTCCGCCGACCGACAGCGACGGCATGCGGTACATGGTTTTGATCGCCTGCTTCACGCTCTGCGCAAAGACCTGATCAAAGAAGGTGTCAAGATACAGCGGTTCCAGAATCTCGTCAAGTCCGGTCGTGTCGGATTGCGCGTTTATACCGACTGACGGGACGTCG
>CAMORL010000184.1 GCA_946623765.1 uncultured Clostridia bacterium | reverse complement strand
ATCGTCGTTTCGTCGCTGTACGGTCAGGGCGAACTGGACTGCCGCGGACTTCGCGAGAAGTGCGACGAAGCGGGCCTCGAACACATTCTGCTCTATGTCGGCGGCAACATCGTCATCGGCAAACAGCCGTTTGAAGAGGTCGAGCAGCGCTTCAAGGCGATGGGCTTCGATCGCTCGTTCCCGCCGGGAACCGCTCCCGAAGTGGACATTGCGTACCTGAAGCAGGACCTGCACGTGGAAGAATGAGCCGGGAGCTCGGGCAATGAAACCTGTTCTTCTGATCGATTTCGGCAGTACCTATACCAAAGTGACCGCGGTGGACGTTGACGCGCCGCGTCTTTTGGGTACCGCAAATTCTTATACCACGGTCGAAACCGACATCAACAACGGGCTTGCCGACGCGCTTTCAAAACTCGAAGCGCAGACGGGCAAGCTCGATTTTTGTGCACGCTACGCCTGTTCGAGCGCGGCGGGGGGACTCCGGATGCTCGCAAGCGGGCTTGTGCCGGAACTGACCGCGGAAGCGGCGAAGACCGCCTCCTTAGGCGCAGGCGCAAAGGTTCTGAAAACATATTCCTTCAAGCTCAATGAGGACGACGCGGACGAGATCCGGGCGCTGAATCCGGACATCTTCCTGCTCGTCGGCGGCACGGACGGCGGCAACACCGAGACCATCATCCACAACGCGAAGGTGATCGCCGAAATCGGCGGGGACTATCCCGTGATCCTTGCGGGCAACCGCAACGCGGCGCGCACCTGCGCGAAGATTCTCGAGGGGCGCGAGGTGCATATCACCGAAAACGTCATGCCTTCGTTCAACGTGCTGAACACCGAACCGGTGCAGAAGGAGATCCGCGAGGTCTTCCTGAACCGCATCATCCATGCAAAGGGGCTTTCCAAAGCCGCCGAGCTCATCAACGGCATCATGATGCCGACGCCGAGCGCGGTCATGGAAGCGATCAAGCTCCTTGCCGAAGGCACCGAGACGCAAAAAGGCATCGGCGATCTCGTGGCGGTGGACGTCGGCGGCGCGACGACGGACGTATACTCCGTTGCGGAGGGTCTGCCGGACGATCCGAGAACCGCGCTTCGCGGAATTCCGGAACCGTACATCAAGCGCACGGTCGAGGGCGACATCGGCATGCGGTACAGCATCCGGGGCATTGTGGATGCGGCAGGTCTCAAAAAGACCGCGCAGATTGCGGAGCTGTCCGAAGAACGGCTTAAGGAGATCGTCGATCTCTTTGCGACGCATACGGACATGCTGCCGTTCGATGAAGAAACGCAGCGCGCCGACGAAGCGCTTGCCAGCATGGCGGTGCGGGTTGCGATGACGCGGCATGCAGGTCGCCTTTCCGAGATCTTCGGTCTCGGCGGACTGCAGCTCATCCAGACCGGCAAGAACCTTTTGAACGTGGATCGGTTCATCGTCACCGGCGGTTCTCTGATCCATACCGAACACACGGGGCGGATCGCGTCCTACGGTTTCTTTGACGAAGAGGATCCCGGTTCCCTGAAGCCGAAGAAGTGCACCGTGCTCGTAGACCGAAGCTACATCATCGCCGCAATGGGACTTCTGTCCCGGTATTATCCCGACGCGGCGCTCACAATTTTAAAAGAGGAGTTAAAAGAAGATGACGGTACAAAATAAGCGCATCCCGGATGACGAATTCTCGAGCATCCGCGAGGAAGTTCTGAAGCAGTGGCCCACCGGCGCGGAAGTCGATCTCAAAGAAGCGATCGAATTCCATAAATCGCTGCCGGAGCACAAGGTCTTTTCGAAGAAACTCGTCGACGCCAAGAACAAGGGCATCACGCTGATCCAGCCGCGTGCCGGCGTTGCGTTGATCGACGCGCAGATCGAGCTTCTCACCTACCTGCAGGACAAGGGCGAGGCGGATCTTCTGCCCACCACGATCGACAGCTATACGCGTCAGAACCGCTATCAGGAAGCGGAAAACGGCATCCGCGAATCCATCAAGGAGCGCCGCTCCATGCTGAACGGCTTCCCGGCGGTCAACCACGGCGTGCAGGGCTGCAGACGCCTCATCAATGCGCTGGACACGCCGATTCAGGTGCGTCACGGCACGCCGGACGCGCGTCTTTTGACCGAGATCGCATACGCCGGCGGCTTCACGAGCTACGAGGGCGGCGGCATTTCCTATAACCTTCCGTACGCAAAGAACGTCCCGATGGAAAAGACGATCGCGGACTGGCAGTACGTCGACCGTCTCACCGGCATCTATGAGGAAGCGGGCGTTTCCATCAACCGCGAGCCGTACGGTCCTCTGACCGGCACGCTCGTTCCTGCCTGCATCTCGAACGCGGTTGCGATCATCGAAGCGCTGCTTGCCGCCGAACAGGGCGTCAAGAACATCACCGTCGGCTACGGTCAGTGCGGCAACCTCGTGCAGGACGTCGCGGCGATCCGCGTGCTCGAAGAGCTCACCAACGAATATATCGAAAAAGCGGGTCACAAGGACGTGTGCATCACGACCGTGTTCCATCAGTGGATGGGCGGCTTCCCGCAGGACGAAGCAAAGGCGTTCGGCGTCATCAGCTGGGGCAGCGCGACCGCAGCGCTTTCGAAGGCGACCAAGGTCATCGTCAAGACCCCGCACGAAGCGGCGGGCGTTCCCACGATGGAGGCAAACGCACAGGGTCTGCGCTGCACCAAGCAGGTCATTTCGATGCTTGCAGACCAGGTCTGCACGGCAGCGAACCTCGAAGAGGAAAAAGAAATGATCCGCATGGAGACCCGCTGCATTCTCGACAAGTGCTTCGAGCTCGGCAACGGCGACATCGCGGACGGCTGCGTCAAAGCGGTTATGTGCGGCGTTCTGGACATTCCGTTTGCACCCTCCCGCTTCAACGCGGGCAAGATGCTTCCCGCGCGCGACAACACCGGCGCAATCCGCATCCTCGAGATGGGCAACCTGCCCTTTACCGACGAAATCAAGGCGTATCACCGCGCAAAGATTCAGGAACGCGCCAAGGCGGAAAAGCGCAACGCGACGTTCCAGATGGTCATCGACGACGTTTACGCGATCAGCAAGGGACGTCTCGTCGGAAGACCC
>CAMORL010000183.1 GCA_946623765.1 uncultured Clostridia bacterium | reverse complement strand
CCGGAGGAAAGCCCTCCGGTTTTGTTTTTGTGCGATTACGGCAGCTTGAGATCGAACGATGCGATCGGCTGCAGTTCCGTATAAAGGTCGTAGCTTTCCAATCCCGCGCCTTCCGGCATGATCCAGTTCTCGCCGACCGGTTCATCGTTGAACATGGTGACGCTGCGGAAACCGAGACGCAGTTCATAGCCCGTTGCCTTCAGCTTCTCATAGTCCGAGGGGAAGAACGGAAGGATGCAGGTGTACGCATCGCCTTCCATCGAATTGGGTTTCCCCGGAATCAGGATCTCGTTCTCATCGGTGCTTCCCTTCGGCGCACATGTCACCAGGAAACCGGGCAGGCTTCCCGAATCGCTGCACTGAACGAGGAACGCGTTTGCATAGGTCGCCACATACTGCCCCTGCATGGACGGTTCATACAGCGGTTTGTACCATTCCTCCGGCGCGGACTTGATCCGATATGTCACATAGACGCCGGTATTGCGGAAGTTCAGCGTTTCTTCAAGCACTACGCCGTCCAGCGAAACGCGCTCATTGTATTCAAGTCCGTTCTTACCGATCAGGGTCAGCACGACCGAACCGGACAGCGGACGCTCCGTGACAATCGGCGCAGCAACGTCCGCGCCTGCCGAAGCGTCAAATTCGAACGAATACGTGATGTTCGCAAGCAAACCCACGCTTCCCATATCGTCCACTCTGGCATCGCGGATACCGATCGTCATCGTGACGCGAACCTTTCCTTCCGTCGGGAACGATTCGTCCAGATCGCTTTCGGTATAGAGCGTAGCGCCGTTTTCGGAAACGGAATCCGGACTGATTCCCGTTCCCAGACTCAGTTCGCCGATCTTGCCGGTATCAAGGACAGTATAATATGCTTCATCGCAGAGCGCGTCCGTCCACTGACCGTCCCCTGTGCGAACATTGGCAAAGCTCGTGCCGTGATCGGTGTTGAGCCGAACGTTGAACACCAGCGTACTTCCGTCGACAAGCACTTCCTCGATCTCCGGACGGATCTCGCGGATCCAGCCCCAGTCCTCCTCGGAATAGACCGGCTGCCCCATCTTTTGCCGCCATTCGTTCAGCTCGTCCGCGTTCTCCATTTCCGGCAGCATGACGATGCTGTAATTGCCGGTTTCCGGCTTTGCGGACGCAATCGCGCTTTCGATATCGGGAACGACGTTTTGATTCTGTTCGCGTTCGTCCTTGCCGTGCATCATGTAGCTCGAAGGCGAATAGTAGTTCCTTGCAAGGATCGTTGCAGCTGCCGCCGTGCCGATCGCGAGCAGCGCCACGACCGCCGCGATCAGGATCGCAAGCGTTCTCTTTTTGATGACGAACCCGCCGGAACGGTTCGATGCGGATTCCTTTTCCGCGCTTTGCAGCGTTTTCACCATGCGGCTTTTGAATTCCGGCGACGCGGCAATGCTTTCATAGCCCTTATAAAACTTGTTCATACGCTTCTCCTTCCATGATTTTTCTGAGCTTTTTTCTTGCGCGGGACAGTCGGGACCGGGTCGTTCCCTCGCGCTCGCCGAGGATCTTTGCAACGTCGCTGATTCGGTATTCCTCATAGTAATAGAGGTACACGGCGTCGCGGTCCTGTTCCGGAAGCTGTCTCAGCGTCTCCAGAAGTTCAAAGCTCTCCTCCGAGTACGCCGCCGCGATCTCCTCGTTCAGCGGCACGTCGGCACGGGATTTCTTTCTTGCCTCGTCGATGCAGATGCGGATCGCGGTTTTGATCAGCCACGCCTTTTCGTGCTCGCGGCTTTCAAAGCGCGGCGCTTTTCGGATCAGCCGCTCGAACGTGCTCTGTACGACGTCCTCCGCCTCCGCGATGCTGTTCACGCGGTTCAAGGCGATACGCATCAGCATGTCGGAATACGTTTCCACGATCCGTACGATCTCGCGGTCCCTCGTGGTTTGTCTGTTTTTCTGCTCCATTTCTCAATCTCCTTTCACCCATAAGACGGATGAAGCGGGCAATTTGCTGCAATCATGAAAAGAAAAAAACCGGGGGAACATTCTCCCCCGGATCATAGCATGAAACGGCTTAGTCTTCGTATTCGTCCTCGTCCTCTTCGTCGTCACCGCCGCCGGTGATAAAGGACAGCAGACCGCGCTTTTTCTTGGGTGCCGGACGATCCTCTTCCTCTTCTTCGTAATCGTCCTCGTCCTCATCGACTTCCTCAATGCCCAGCATCCGGGCGAAGAAGCCCTTCTTGCGCGGCTTGCGCTCTTGGCGCTCTTCGCGATTGTCGTAATCGTCCTCGTCGTCCTCAGCGGGCGCGGGTGCGGGACGCGCGGCGGGACGGGTCGTCTGCTGCGCGGGACGCTGTGCCTTCGCCGCAGGTTCCTGACGGCGTGCGGGCTCTGCGCGGCGAACCGGCTCGATCACCGGTTTTGCAATCGGCGCGGGATCGGGTTCCGGAACGCGAAGCTCCGGCGCGACGGGTCTCTGACGGACGTCCAGCTCTTCGCGGTTTCCGTTGATCATCTTCATATAATCGTTGAGGTAGCGCTGCACATCCGCAAGAATGTCGTCCGCATAGGCGCGCGCGCCGTTGCAGATGGAATCCGCGTTCTCCTCCGCCGCCTGGCGAAGGTCGTCGGCACGCTTCACGGCAGCCTGATACACGGAGTTCTCGGAAACGAGACCTTCGTATTCCGCAACCGCCTGGCGGTAAACATTCTCCGCCGCTTCCTGTGCCTGCTCATGCAGTTCGTTTGCTTCCTTCTGTGCATCCGCAACGATCTGATCCGCCTGCTCGTTCGCGTCGCGAAGCGTGTTTTCCTTCTCTGCGATGATGCCGCTCGCTCTTCTGATGTCCTCCGGAATCGTCGCTTTCAGATCGTCGAGAAGCGCCAAAAGCTCCTCCTCGTCGATGATGCGGCGGCTGCCCGCGTTGTTGAACCGCGGCTTCGGACTGTCCGCAACCAGTTGTTCGATCTTCGAAAGGATGCTGAAGATCTTCATCGTTTGTACGCCGTTCATTTCTGCCTTGCCAACCTTTCCCGTAAGTAATGATAATTGCACTGCGGAACCAATCCTTCGATGGAACCGCCCATTTCTCCGATTTCACGCACATTCGAGCTCGA
>CAMORL010000182.1 GCA_946623765.1 uncultured Clostridia bacterium | reverse complement strand
CCGGAGCGGGAAAGCTCGTGGTTTTCGCCGTGGAACAGGCAAAGACGCGCGGGCACACCGCGATCGACCAATGCCGCGTACATCTGCAGACCCTGATCGATCGGGCAGCGATAGTCCTCGTCCGAATGGATGAACAGCGTCGGGGTCTTTACGTTCTTTGCGTATTTCAGCGGGCTGTGATCCCACAGCTTTTCGTGATCGGTATAGAAGTCCGCCTTGTTCTGATCGCCCACAAAGTAGTAGCCGATGTCGGAGATTCCGTTAAAGCTCAGCCAGTTCGAGATGGACCGCTGCGACGCGCACGCGCAGAACCGGTCGGTGTGACCGATGATCCAGTTCGTCATGAACCCGCCGTAGCTGCCGCCCGTTTCGCAAACGCGCTTCGGGTCGATCGCAGGATAGCGGCGCAAAACCTCGTCCGCAAAGTCCATGAGGTTTTTGTAATCCGTTTCGCCGTAGTGTCCCATGATGTCGGCAAAGGCGTCTCCCCTGCCGTCCGAACCCTTCGGGTTGCAGAAGAACACAAAGTAGCCGAGACTCGCCCAAAGCTGCATCTCGTGATAGAACACGGTTCCGTACACCGTCTTCGGTCCGCCGTGGATGTCGAACACCGCAGGGTATTTCTTTGCGGGGTCGTAATCTTTGGGCTTCAGCACCCAGCCTTGGATCGTCCAGCCTTCGCTCTCGACCGAAACAGGCTCGCACTTTGCGACGTATTTGTCCTTCAGCATCTCATCGTTGAAATGCGAGAGCTTTTTGAGCTCGCCGGTTTTGAGGTTCTTCGCGTACAGCTCCTGCAGGGATCCCTCATAGAGCGAGATCAGCAGCGCTTCGTCATTGTCCGGATGGATCGCCACAGCGTCGATGGAGCCGGTTTCCGTTGCAATCGGAACATTGTTCCCCTGCATGTCCAAAGCGTACAAATGCGAGCTCTCAAAGCGCGTGGTGATATAATAAACACGACCGTTCGCGCCGATCATGCTCTCTCCGCCGCCGTGACGGACGTCGCTGCCCACCGAGTTCCACAGGCTCTCGGTGTTCTCATACAGCAGGGTAAGCACGCCGGTCTCGCGGTCGACGGTATAGAAATCAACGTTCTCATTGAGACCGATGTCCTTGCCCTCGGTCGCCGTCATGAGCAGCGTTTCACCGACCGCTTTGATGCGATCGACGAACATTCCTTCGTATTCTTTCAGGAAACGGACGTCTCCGGTTCTGCCGTCCATCACGAACAGCTTCGGATGCGTGAGATCGCGCCGTGCGGTGTAGCTGTCGCCGAGGAAATAGACAGCATCGCCGATTGTTTCGATCGAATCGACCGAGAAGAACGGTTCCGTTACGCGCTTGATCTCCTTTGCGTCTGCAGACACCAGAAACAACGCCGTGCGGGATTTATTGATGATTCCGCCGCCGTTCATCCAGTACGGAAGCTCGTCGAACACTTCGTAGTCCGCATCGTCCGCATAGCTCTTTTCGACCTTTGCACGCTCTTCTTCGGACATGCAGTAATAATCCGGGTTGTTCGCATCGATCCCGCCGATCACCGCATAAGCGCCGTTCGGCAGCTTTCTGATCCACTGTGCGGAAAACGGAAGCGTAAACGCATGAACGGCTTCGCCGCCATCAAGACGCAGGCGATAAAAGCTCGTGAACTGCTCCTTTTTTTCGGCGCGTTTCTTTTCTGACGCGGAGCGTACCGCAGGGAACAGGATCGTGTTTTCATCCTCCCAGAAGTACCGCGCCTCCTTGCCGAGATCGGTGAGCTGTTTCAGCGCGCCGTCATAAAGCCAAAGGCGGCTTTCATAGCCGTTCTCCTCCTCGCTGCAGTTCGACACGACAAACGCGGCACGCTTGCCGTCCGGCGCATACCTGACGTTGGAAAGGTATTTGTAATTCAGGAAATCTTTGATGCCGATGGGTTCCATTGCAGTCCTCCTCATAGTCTTTGCATTCATTGTAGCGGGTTTCGTCATGATTTGCAAGCATTGAAAAACCCTCCCCGAAGTCCGGAGAGGGTCATCAATCAGTTCAAAGGATTTTCGGAATTGATCATCGAAAGCGAAAGATAAACGCCGACCAGCATATCCGCTCCGCCGCCGAGCGGCAGCGCGCCGATGCGGTTTGCGTCGGCTGTGAGCGAAGCGTACGGCGCATCGGACAGCACGTCCCGTAAAAGCCGGAACAGGTCTTCGTTGACCATGCCTTCCCCGCTCTGCAGCAGAAACGCGCCGGACAGTTCTGTCGTGTGCGCTGCGGCGGCGCTTGCAAGCGGGCGTGTCATTTCAAGGACGCGGTTGAATCCTCTGCCGAGCGCTACGGAAATACCCGCATAACCCGCCATATACCCGCACAAAAGACGGTCTGCCGACGGGATCAGTCCGACGCCGATCCCCGCAATCGCGGCGGCGGCTTCGCTGCATGCTTCGGGATCGCGGTCCCGGAACGCCGTGTGGAGCTTCGGAAGCAGCGGTTTCACGGTCTCAATGTATTCGTTCGGCTTTGCGTCGGTCACGAGCGGGCTGAGATCGTCCCCCTTCGCGTTCGTTTCGATCGCGCGAAGGATGTGCCGAAGCCGGATATCGTAATCGTTCGGCAGAAAAACGGCGCGAATCGATTCGAGCGAGAGATCGTAATCCGTCCCCTGTGAGAAATCGACGGTGAATCCGGCTTCCGGAATCTCGATGCGTTCGTTGCCCAAAAGCACCTGCTGACCCTCCAGAATCTCGTAGCGGGTCAGAGCTTTGGTCGAAGGAACGATCGCAGAGAACGGCGCGAGGCAATGCGCGTTGGTCAAAACGGCAACCATGCCGATCGAAGTATTGCAGTAAACTGCGTCCGGATACACAGCATACACCGACCCGTCGTAATTGGACAGGCGCAAATAAGCGTGCAGTCTTCTGCAGATTTTTCTGGCAGTTTCTATCATGGAAAATCCAGCGTACAGTACCGCGGTCAACCGCGTATATACATCTTCCGCTTCTTTTCTATTTTATCTTGCTTTTTCGACTTTGTAAAGCAGACAAGCGTCTTATCAGGCGTCAACATTATGAATAGAGTGTGAATTTATTCATAATATGAGTTCCGCACAAAAGAATCCCCCGCCACGTGGGGCAAGCTTCAATTCTTCGGCAT
>CAMORL010000181.1 GCA_946623765.1 uncultured Clostridia bacterium | reverse complement strand
TTTTTCAAACCAGTATTTCTCCGCCTGCCATCTCCGCAGTAAAATGAGCTATACATCCCCGGCAGGCTCTTTGCCGGTTTTGAATCAAAGCATGGAGGAACCGCCGGTAACGATCCAGGCGGCAAGCGACGCAACGAGCAGCGCGCCGGTGTAGACGCTGCCGGTGCGGCGATAGAAGTACGTGCAGAGCACGCTGAACACAACGACCTGCGGTACGAACAGAATGAGAAGCGACATGAACGGTCCGCCGAAGGTGGAGCCGAAGAACACGTCTGCGCCGGGTCCGATTCCGAGGAAGAACGGAATGTACTCGATGAGCACGATGAGAAGAATGCCGCCGACCATTAAGAGCGCGCTGCGCCACCAGTTCGAAAGGAATCCGCCGACGCCCTTCCGATAGGTCGCCTTTGTCCGCATCGACGCCATGATCTTCGAGTTGTTCAGCAGGAAGAACAGCGCGAACACCGGAATATAGACGAAGAACTGTCCGATGCGCGCCGGCGTAAAGGTCTTGAAGAACGGCCAGATAAACCGAAGATCGAGTTTGAACAGCAGACCGGCAAGGAGCACGACCAGATACATCATCAGAAGCATGCACAGAACGAGAACGCACGCGCGGACGAGGAGTCCCCATGCGATCTTGTTCGGCTTTGCTTCGGCGCCGAGACCCATGCCGTACAGTCCGTCGTACGTGCCCTTCTTCTTTGCGGAACGCGCGCCGATGATCGACGTCACGACCATGATGAGGATCAGCAGCAAGTACCAGCCGATAAACCCGTTGCCGACCGTCATGCGGAAGATACCCTCCGGCAGCGGCAGAAGCGCGTGCCCGAGCTGCGTCATGAACGGATAGGTTGCGCCGGCAAGCAGGATTGTGATGAGCGCGCCGCGCCACCACTTCCCCTTCGTCTTGACGCCCGCCTCGCCCGGAAGCGGCTGTACAAGCTTTGCAAAGAACGGAATGCGGATCAAAAGCTCAAAGAACGGAATCAGCGCCGCGATCGTGCAGAGCATTGCAAGCAGCACCAGCCACTCCTTGCCCATAGCGGTCTGCGCTTCAACCGCGGGACCGTTGAGCGCGCCGTCGAACGCCTGATCGAACCAATCGAGCGAAACGGCAAGCCCGTGCGCGTTATGCGTCGTCAGACGGTGGTTGGTATAGAGCAGTTCCATGCGCCGCGCAGAGCCGTCCTTAAAGTCGCCGAAGGTCTTATCCCAGGCGGCATTTTCCGCAGTCGTGCCGAGGAATCCGGTACGCAGCGGCGAGCGCAGGATCGCGTCGTCCACATTGCGCTTATAATCGCGGAAGTAGCTGAACTCGTCCCACTTTGCCTGCAGCAGAAGCACGTTGTTGAAATGAATGTTCGCCGAATCGTAGGCATTGTCCATGAACAGCTCGCCGCACTGCAGCACGGTCGCCTTCGGTTCGATTTCTGTTCCGGAATACGCTGCCGCGACGCTCCAGCCCGCCCATGTACCCATCGAATGTCCGCTGATTCCGAGCTTTGTCGTATCGACGTTCGGAAGCTCGGACAGGAACCGGTATGCCGCTACGCCGCCGCACGAACTGTCCTTCACGCTGTTCCCCGCCTCGTCCTTCGTGTAATGATCGTTGAAGAAGGAAAGGTTCGAGAAGTTCATCAGCAGCCGGTAGCGCACGGACCCGCCGACCGGACGGAAGGTCCTGTCCGCCTCGCTGTCCAGACCGTAGTTTACCTTGACCATGTGATTGACGTACCCGCGCTCCCGAAGCCCCGGAACGCTTGCACCGTGCCCGTATTCGTCGATCGACAGCACGACGGCGCCGCGTTTGCAAAGCTCGATCGCGTATGCCGCATTGGTTTCGTGATCGTTCTGATACCCGTGCAGCAGCAGAATGCCCGGCGCCTTTTCTCCGTCCTTCAAACCGGACGGCGTATAGAGTTTATAAAAGAGATCGCCGACCTCGGAGGGCAGATACCCCTCGGTGATCGCGATTGCGCCGCCCGCCCGCTGAATGCGGTCCGCAAAGAACAGCGCGACGAACGTGACGCAGAGCAGCACCGCAAGCGCGACCGCCCATTTCCCCCAACCTTTTTTCATACACAGCCCTCCTGCTTCAATTTCATATATAGTATACACGATCACCGTTCGATCCGCAAGTATGATAAAAACTGCGAAAACGGAAATCAAGGGCTTGCGGTGGGTCGTCCTGCACGATATAATAAATCAAAATACGGTTTCACGGACAGGAAAGGAGCGTTTATGGCAACATTCATCACCGATCCCTCTCGTACCTTCAACGAATATCTTCTGATCCCGGGGTATTCCTCCTCGGAATGCATCCCCGCAAACGTCAGCCTGCGTACGCCGATGGTGAAATACCGCCGCGGCGAGGAGCCCGCGCTGAGCCTCAATATCCCGCTGGTTTCCGCGATCATGCAGGCGGTCTCCGACGACCGGCTTGCCGTCGCGCTCGCGCGGGAAGGCGGTCTGAGTTTCATCTACGGCTCGCAGTCGGTTGAGAACGAGGCGGCGATGGTCAAGCGCGCAAAGGACTATAAGGCGGGATTCGTCAGAAGCGACTCCAATCTGCGTCCGGATCAGACGCTTTCGGACGTCATCGCGCTCAAAGAGCGCACCGGTCATTCCACGATGGCGGTCACCGACGACGGCACGCCCGAAGGCAAGCTCGTCGGTATGGTGACAAGCCGCGACTACCGTGTATCCCGCATGGCGCCGGACACGCCCGTCGAATCCTTTATGACTCCCCGGGAAAAGCTGATCTGCGCGTCGGAGGGTACGACGCTCCGCGAGGCGAACGACATTATCTGGGATCACAAGCTCAACACCCTGCCGATCGTCAATGACAAAGGACAGCTTTGCTACTTTGTGTTCCGCAAGGATTACGATTCTCACAAGCAGAATCAGAACGAGCTGCTGGATGATCACAAACGCTTTATGGTCGGCGCGGGCATCAACACGCGCGACTACGAGACCCGCGTTCCCGCGCTCGTCGAAGCGGGAGCCGACGTGCTGTGCATCGATTCCTCCGAAGGCTTTTCCGAGTGGCAGGCAAGAACGCTCGCGTGGATCCGCTCGCGCTACGGCGATGCAGTCAAGGTCGGCGCAGGCAATGTGGTCGATGCGGACGGCTTCCGCTT
>CAMORL010000180.1 GCA_946623765.1 uncultured Clostridia bacterium | reverse complement strand
GAAGTGCCGCAGCCGACCGAAGTACCGAAGCCGACCGAAGTGCCGCAGCCGACCGAAGTACCGAAGCCGACCGAAGTGCCGCAGCCGACCGCAGTACCGCAGCCGACCAATCCTCCCGTGGATCCGCCGGAGCCGCCCGCGGAACCGTAACGTGCGGGGCGCGATCGTGCTGCCGAAGCAGAAACCGGCGTTTCGACACGATAAACCGGAAATCAAACGCGGCTAAGCCGCTGAACACGTATAACATTTATTATTATGTAAGGAGCAAGAGTTATGGGAAGCAACTACAAGATGACCTACAACGTGGACCTGGTGTTCTGCATCGACGCAACCGCGAGCATGGACGGACTTCTGGACATGGTCAAGCAGCATGCGCTGACCTTCCATCAGGATCTTATGGATGCAATGGCAGCGAAAAGCAAGACGATCAATCAGCTGCGCATCCGCATCGTCGCGTTCCGCGACTATAAGTATGACGGCGAAGACGCAATGCTGACGACGGACTTCTTCCTGATGCCTCAGGAGCAGGATCTCTTCGAACAGTGCATTCGCGAGATCGAAGCCAAGGGCGGCGGAGACGATCCCGAGGACGGTCTGGAAGCGATGGCATATGCGATCCGTTCGCACTGGTGCGAAGGCGGTCAGGGCATCAAGCGGAGACAGGTCATTGTCGTGTGGACCGACGCGGCAACCCACGAGCTCGGTTTCGGCTGGGACGAGGAGACCTATCCGCGTGAGTACATGGTTCGCGACTTCAACGAGCTGACTTCCTGGTGGGGCGACCTCAATCAGGAGGGCTTCATGGATCAGAATGCAAAGCGTCTGCTTCTGTACGCGCCGGATGAGCCGTACTGGAACACGATCACCGCAAACTGGGACAACGTTCTGCATTTCCCGTCCGAGGCAGGCCGCGGACTGGACGGCGTGAGCTATTCCGAGATCATCGATACCATCAGCAACTCGATTTAACGCGGCAGGACCGCATGCGACGGGGAGAGAACCGTGAAGGACGCACAGAATAAAGGACTGTTGATACAGCCGATCCTCTCAATCGAGGTTGAACAGAAACGCGGACAGGGCGAAGACGCCGCCGTGTGTCTTGCCGTGCCCGACGGCAGAGCGCTCATGATCGCCTGCCTGGACGGCTGCGGCGGGTCCGGCGCAAAGAAATATGCCGAAGCGGAAAACTGGACGGGGGCACGGATCGCGTCCTTCTCGTGCAGCCGTATGATTTCCGACTGGTTCTTCAAAAACAAAATCGACCGGCTGGGCGTACAGGAGTATCCTGCGGAACGCATCGCGGGCAGTCTTTGTCAGGCGCTGCAGGAGAACATCGCCAACATGCAGGAGCTTTTGGGTCAGGACCGGAAAAGCGGTGTTGTGATGAGCAGCATGATCCGTCCGTTTCCGACGACGCTGTCCGGCGCGCTGCTTTCTTCGCAGAACGACGGGAGCCTGCGCTGCCTGTTTCTGTGGGCGGGGGATTCCCGCGGGTTTATTCTGACGCGCGGCGGGCTGGTGCAGATCACCGCGGACGACATCAAGGACCGCCTCGATCCGTTCGACAATATCGAGCAGGACGGCGTTCTCACAAACGTGATCTCCGCAAAACCGTTTTGTATCAATGTGCGCGACTTCACGCTGAACGAGCCGTGTATCATCCTCACGGCAACGGACGGCTGCTTCTCCTATTTCCCGTCGCCGATGGAGTTCGAAATCACGCTTCTCGAAACGCTTGAGCGCGCGCAGAGTCTCAACGACTGGCAAAGTCTGCTGTCCGATACGATCGGCGCGGTTGCATCCGACGACTTCACGCTGGAGGCGGTCGGCTGCGGTTTCGGAACGTTTGAAGAGATCCGCAGTTTCTTCCGTCCGGCGCTGCAGCGTTTCCGCGAGCAGTTCGGAAAGCGCATTGCGGCGTGCCGCAGCAGAGACGATCTGCGCGCCGTCTGGAACGATTATAAACAGTATTATCTGAGGACAGAGGGGTGAAGGGGACCGTGACGCTGCGATTTCGGGGACCCGGAAAGAAAACGCCGGAGCTCCCGACGATTGAAGGATATCACCTGATCGAACCGTGGAGAAACACCAACAGCGGAAACGCTCGCTGGTCTTTTGCATCAAAGGACGGAAAGGATTATTTCATCAAGGAGTTCCTGTCTCCGGTTTTTCCGGAAAAGGGTGTGCTTTCGCCTGCCATGGAGGAAGCGAAGCGCAGGATCTGCTTTGCCTATTTCAAAAAGAAGAGAGCGCTGTACGACCGCATCCTGGACAGCGCGACGGGCAACCTCGTGCTGATTCATCAGTTCTTCCTGTGCGGGACCAAGTATTACATCACGACCGATAAGATCGAGCAGTGCAATATCACCGCCGAAAAGGTTGTGGACGTTTCGGAGGACAAGAAGCATCTGCTTCTGAAGATCCTTGCGTTCAGCCTGGCGAAACTGCACGATAACAACGTCGTTCATGCGGATCTCAAGCCGACGAACGTGCTCATCAAGCTGTCCGAGACCGGCAAGATCGTCGCAAAGATCATCGACTTCGACGGAAGCTACATCGAAGGGGAGCAGCCGGGACCGGATGAGGTGCAGGGCGACCAGATCTATTTCGCGCCGGAAACCTGCCGGTACGTCTTCGGCGAGGACGTGAAGCTGACGACGAAGGTGGACGTCTTCGCCTGCGGTCTTCTGTTCCATCTGTACCTTGCCGGCACGCTTCCGGAGATTCCCAAAGGGTTTGATTACGTATACGAAGCGCTGCTGGACGGCGAGGACATCCGGATTTCGCCCAAAGTCCCGGAAGCATATGCAAAGCTGATCAAAAGCATGCTCGCGCTGAATCCGGAGGACCGTCCGAATATGACGCAGGTTCTGAATGCGCTGAAAGCAATGGATGCGGCATCCGAACCGCCGAAACCGCTACCGCCGGAAGACGAGCAGACAAAGGCTACAGAAAAACCTCCGGAAAAGCCCGAGGACAAAGGGAAAGGTTCCCTTTGGAAAAAACCGCTGCGGACCGGTTTCTGATTCTTCCGCACGAACCTGAAAGAAGAGGCTGTTAAGAACGCGATCGCGAAGTCTTAACAGCCTTTTTGCATCTGCCGAGAGCGCCGCGAAGCGGAAAGCGTCCTCGCCGTGCGGCTTTTTGAAA
>CAMORL010000179.1 GCA_946623765.1 uncultured Clostridia bacterium | reverse complement strand
ACAGGGGACGGCATCATGCGGACCAAACGGGCAAAACCGTCAAGAGGATTGCGGACGCATGCACGACCGTCCTTTTTCTGTGCCTGACGACGTATCAGGTAACCGGCGAGGCGCTGCACGAATGGTTCGGCATCGGCATGACCGTCGTGCTGTCGTGCGCCATATCCTAAACCGCAAGTGGTACGCCGCGCTGTTCAGGGACGGACATAACGCTTAGTTGATCGGCGCTTGTACGGCATCCCTGATCAAGGTAATCGGCACAAAGTGGAAAAAGGGAAAGCAGCTTTCTCACATTTTGATTGCAGGGTTTTACGACCGCAAAAATCAATCCGAAACATTCATTGTTTTCGGAAGTCATATTATAATACAGTTCATTGCAAGGACAGCATCATTGGATCGCGAGTTACGCATCACAACTCGCGATTTCCCATATTGTCAGGTGTGTTTCGATGGGGCGACGGTCGTAAATCGCCATTAAGCGAAATTCCTTTCGCTAAACCGGCGTACCGGCGGCTTGATGTAGCATCGGCTAATCTGCGCAGTCCGTTACATCGGAAATGCCGTGGCGGAATCGTATAACCCTTTCAAAACGGTGAGGAACGCAGAGAGCGACGGCCGCTTGTCTTCCTTATGCGAACAGAGGACACAGGAGAAGGTCTCCTTGCAGTCGAACGGAATCCACGCAAACTGTCCGCTGTGATCGTTCAAAAAACCCGGCGCAAGGCAAACGCCGCGTCCGGCGGCAACGTTGGTCAGCGTGGTATCGTGATCGGCGCTGTTGAAATAGCGGATTCTGTCGGTGGCGATCAGTCGGTGCTGCACGGCTTTGAGCGCAGCGGGTGAACCTCCGCCGACCATCAGCGTGCGTCCGTAAAGATCCTCCTCCGTGACAAGATTCTTCTCAGCCAGCGGATCGGTCTTTTGTGTAATCAGATAGATGCGGCTTTCGAACAGATCGTGCACGCGCACGCCCGGCAGCTGCCGCGTCTGTTCCTTCAGCGCAAAGACGACGTCCGCTTCGTTTCGCAGAAACGTTTCCATGCTGTTCTCATATTGAAACAGCGGTACGATCTGCACGTCCGGGCAGCTTTCGGCAAAGAGCCGCATCGCCTCCGGCAGAAAGTACAACGCTTGCCGCACCATCATGCAGATCGAAATACTGTCCCGATAGGTCACACTGAAATTCTGCCCCTGCTCAATCGCACGTTTCAGATCCTGCCGCATCCCCGCAAGGAAGGAGACGAACTGCGTCCCCGCCGGCGTCAGCGCCGCACCCTTGCCGCTGCGTTCAAAGATCGCAAAGCCGATCTCCTCCTCCAAAAGCCGGATCTGATAGGAAAACGTCGGTTGGCTGACGAACAGGTTGTCCGCCGCCCGGCTGAAGTTCAAGGTATGTGCAAGCTCAATGCAGTAATCGATCTGTTTTGTGGTCATGGTCACCCTCACTATTAAAAATCTAAATCAATTATACAGCATTTCAATTGGACATTGCAATAGGATTGGAATTATAATGGACGCAACAAAAGAAGTTTGGGAGGACAACATGATGGCAAAGACTTTGATTGCATTCTTTTCACGGGCGGATGAAAACTATTTCGGCGGTGCAATGCGTTACGTAAAAGTCGGCAATACCGAAATCGTGTGCAACACGATAAAAGAACTGATCGAAGCAGACACGTTCAAAATCGAGATGGAAACGCCCTATTCGCCGGTCTATATGACCTGCATCGACGAAGCGAAGGCGGACCTTCGCGCCAAGGCTCGTCCGGCGCTCGTTTCGCTGCCGGCATCGATCGAGGCATACGACACGATCCTTCTCGCCTATCCGAACTACTGGGGCACGATGCCGATGGCGGTGTTTACGTTCCTCGAGGCGTTCGACTTTTCGGGCAAGACGATCCTGCCGCTTTGCACCAACGAGGGCAGCGGCATGGGCGGCAGCGAGCGCGACATCAAGCGTACCTGCCCGGGCGCGACTGTGAAGGACGGTCTGCCGATCACCGGAAGCGCGGCGGCAAGCGCAAAAGGCAGCGTACAGCGCTGGCTGAAAACGAACGGTCTGCTGTAAGGGTAGCGTATGGAATACGAAAAAGGGTATGTATATCGGCTGATGGATCAGGGCGGTCCGACCGACAATCGGGAACCGTATTTCAAAGAAGCGGTTGAAGAGATGATGCGCGCCCGAACGCTCTGCGCCAAAGCGAACGCGACGATGCCGGACGATCCGTCCTATGTCGGGTATCTGGAGGAACTGTTCGGACGGAAACTCGACGGTGTGCGGATTCTGACGCCGTTCATCTGCGATTTCGGCAACCGGGTCACATTCGGCAAGGGCGTATTCATCAATCATTCCGCGATCCTGTCCGCATCCGGCGGAATCGAATTTGAGGACGGCGCAATGAGCGCGCCGGGGCTAAGGATCGCAACGATCAATCACGATATGAACGACCGGCATCGGGTTTACACCTACGGCAAGGTGGTCGTCAAAAAGAACGCATGGCTCGGCATGAACGTCACGATCTGCCCGGGCGTCACGATCGGCGAATACGCGGTCGTTGCAGCCGGTGCGGTGGTCACCAAGGATGTTCCTCCCTATGCCGTGGTCGGCGGTGTTCCTGCAAAGGTCATCAAGTACTTAGATCCGAACGAACAAAACGAATAAAAGGAGGTTTTTCCATGGAACAAATGATTTTGAACAACGGAACCGCCTGCCCGGTCATCGGCATCGGCACGTTTATGCTCTCGCCCAAGGACGCGGAAAACAGCGTCCGCGAAGCGCTGAAGATGGGGTATCGCATGATCGATACGGCAAACGCGTACGTCAACGAGCGTGCGGTCGGACGCGGCATGCAAAGCAGCGGCGTTTCCCGGGAAGAAATCTTCCTTTCCACCAAACTCTGGCCCAGCGAGTATGAGAATCCGAACGCCGTGGAGGAAACGCTCGAACGTCTCGGCACGGATTATGTCGACCTTTTGTACATCCATCAGCCGGCGGGGAATTGGCTTGCGGGGTATCGGCAGCTTGAAAAGGCATACCGCGACGGCAAGGCGAAGGCGATAGGCATTTCCAATTTTGAAGGGAAATACCTTGCGGAACTGGAAACAAAGTGGGAGATCGTGCCGCAGTTTATGCAGGCGGAGGCACATCCGTATTATCCGCAGACCGAGCTCAGACAGACGCTCGACCGTT
>CAMORL010000178.1 GCA_946623765.1 uncultured Clostridia bacterium | reverse complement strand
ACCTGCGACCTACCGGTTCGTAGCCGGGCACTCTATCCACTGAGCTACAAGCGCATGTACTCTTTCGCGTACCTTGTTATTTTAGCGGTTCTCACTGAAATTGTCAAGCCCTGATTTCGGTTTTTTTCGTATATTTTAGGGGCAGCCTTTCCGGCTGCCCCGTTTTCTCTCACAGGAGCTTCTGCGATTGGCGGTAAACGTCGCCGCTGCCGACCGTAATGACGATGTCTCCGGGAACGGCATGTTCGTCGAGATATGCCGCGATGTTTTCAAACGTGCCGAGATACTGCGCGTTATGCGTCTCCCGATTGATGCCCGCAACCATATCGCGCGCATGGACAATGCCGGTATCGACTTCCCTGCCGGGATAGATGTCCGGCACAAGAACCTCATCCGCATCCCGAAAACAGGTAACGTTTTCGCAGAACAGCGTTCTTGCGCGCGTATAGCTGTTGCACTGGAACACGCAGAAGATCTTTCCGTGCGGAACATGCGTCGCGGCACGCAGCGTCTCTCTGATCTCGTTCGGATGATGCCCGTAATCGTGGAAGACTTTTACGCCGTTCTTTTCGCCGAGCAGCTCAAAGCGGCGGCTTGTGTTGCGAAAGCGCTCCATGGCATCCGCATACTGCGCGAACGTAACGCCGCAGAGTTTCGACGCGGCATAGGTCGCAAGCGCGTTGACGACGTTGTGCTGCCCCGGAACATTCAGCGTGACGCGTCCGATTTTCTCTCCGCCGTCATAGAGATCGAACGACGGGAAGCCGAGCGCGTCATACGCGATTGCGTCGGCATGGACGTCGCCTTCCGAAAGCCCGTACGTAATGACGTTCCGGTCGATCTCCGGGAGCAGTTCGCGCACATATGCGTCATCGATGCACGCAAGCACGTGCCCGTCCTCCGGCACCAGCGCAAGGAACTTGCGGAACGCTGCGACGATATGCTCGATGTCGCCGTAATAATCCAGATGATCGTTGTCGATGTTGTTGACAATCGCAATCGTGGGCTTTAAGGTCAGGAAGCTCTCCACATACTCGCAGGCTTCGGTGATAAAGAGATCGCTTTTTCCGAGCCGCACGCCGCCGCCGAGAAGTTCCATGAACCCGCCGACGTGAACGGTCGCATCGAGGTTTGCCTCCTCGTTGACGAACGCCAGCATGGACGTAATCGTGGTCTTTCCGTGACAGCCCGCCACTGCGACGACCTCGTGAAACCGCGCGGAAAGCTGACCCAGCGCAACGCTGCGCTCGAGCTCCGGAATACCGTGTTCGCGCCCGTAGACGCGCTCGGGATTCTCCGGTTTGATCGCTGCGGAATACACGATGAGATCGGCGTTTTTCGCCTGCTCCGCACGGTGTCCGTAATATACGGTGATCCCTTCTTTTTCAAGGCGGTCGGTAAACTGCGTCGTTCCGCGGTCGCTCCCGGTAACCTCATGTCCCTGTGCTTTCAGAATACGGGCGATGCCGCTCATGCTGCAGCCGCCGATTCCGATGAAATGGATGCGTTTTGCATCGTCGAGTTTTGCCGTCATACGTTCTCCCCAAACCTTGGAATCTGCCTCATTATACGCGAATCCTGTCGTTTTTGCAACCGTTCAGTTGTCCCATTTCAGCGTTTTCCCGCCGATCAGATGCAAATGCAGATGCAAAACGCTCTGACCCGCGTCCGCGCCGACGTTGGTGATCAGCCGGTATCCGGTCTTGTCAAGCCCGGTTTCGACTGCGAGTCTGCGCGCGACTTCAAACATGTGACCGAGAAGCGCGTCGTCCTCCCGCGTCAAAGTCTGAGCGCTTTCGATATGCTGCTTCGGGATCACCAGAATGTGCACCGGCGCCTGCGGCGCGATGTCATAGAACGCGTAAACGCTCTCGTCCTCGTACGCTTTTTTCGACGGGATCTCCCCCGCTGCGATCTTACAGAACAAACACATGATTGAATCCTCCTATTCCATGATACCGATCGCGGTCGTTCCCTCCCGCGCGGTTAATGTAACCCGAACCGTTTCGCCGCATACGCCTTCGCAGCGCACACGGATGTAGTTTCCGGTATAGCCCGTTCCGTCGTCCTCCATGATAATGTCGACGGTCGAACCGAGCTGCCGGTCGATAAACGCTTGTTCAAGCCGTTCCCCCAGCGCGATCAGTTCTTTTGTGCGCGCTTCTTTAACAGCGCGCGGCAGATGCCCTTCCATCGCGTCCGCTTTCGTTCCCTTGCGGCGAGAATACGGGAACACATGGATCCGCGCAAAGCCGATCTCTTCGACAAAGCGCAGCGTCTCCGCATGCTCCTCTTCCGTCTCTCCGACAAATCCCGCAATGATGTCGGTTGTGATCGCGGCATCCGGCATGCAGGCACGGATCCGCTCGACCGCGTCGCGGTATTCCGCCGTCGTATAGCGGCGGTTCATGCGCGCAAGAACCGTATCCGACCCGCTTTGCAGCGACAAATGAAACTGTCGGCAAAGCGTCCGGCTGTTTTGTGCGATCTTCAGAAACCGGTCGGTGATGACCCGCGGCTCCAATGAACCGAGCCGCAGACGTTCGATCCCGGAAATCCCGTCCGCAAGCGTAATCAGGTCGGACAGTTCCGGCTTGTCCGGCAGATCGACGCCGTACGCCGAAAGCTGAATGCCGGTCAGAACGATCTCGCGATAGCCGTTTTCAGACAGCTTCCGAAGCTCGCGCTCCGTGCTTTCGAGCGTGCGGGAACGCAGCGCGCCTCGCGCAAACGGAATGATGCAGTAGCTGCAGAAGCTGACGCATCCGTCCTGCACTTTGAGCGTCGCGCGGGTGCGGGTATCGTGCTGCGCCGAAAGCTCCTCAAACGAACGCCGTTCAAACGGCGTCGGATATGCAGGCGCGGCGCATCCCGCAAGCGCCTGTTCAACGAGCCGCACGATGTCCTTTCTGCCCTCGGTGCCGAGCACGAGCGTAACGCCGGGAAGCGCGGCGACGGTTTCCTTTGCAACCTCGGCGTAGCAGCCGACCGCCGCGATCAGCGCGTCCGGATTTCTGCGATGCGCCTGTGAAAGAATCTGCCGCGATTTCTTGTCGCTGACGCTTGTGACCGAACAGGTATTGACGATATAGACGTCGGCGGCGTCCTCGAACGGAACGATTTCGTGTCCCGCCGATCGGAACAGTTCCTCCATCGCCTGCGTTTCGTAATGATTGACCTTGCAGCCGAGCGT
>CAMORL010000177.1 GCA_946623765.1 uncultured Clostridia bacterium | reverse complement strand
CACGCTCTCCGGCTCCGGCTTCATCTCCGTCCGCATGGGCGGCGCGGCGGCGGCAGTCAAGGTCTTCACCGCAGACGGCACGCTCGTCGGCTACTACAAGCAGACCCGCTTCAACGACGCGAACTTCCCGTTCGTCGGTCAGGGCGGTTCCTGGGCGGACATGGGCACCTATGTCATGGATCTCAGTGCATACCTCGGTCAGGAACTCTACATCGAGCTGCATGACGAAGTGATCGAAGGCGGCTGGGCACACGGCTTCTTCGATGAAGTTGTGACCTTCTACGAGGAAGCGCCGGACTACGCGAATCTCTTCGACACCGTCATGGAAAGCAACCAGTCGGGCGAGATTCAGATTCCGTGGCAGCTTGCGGAAAACCTCGCATAATCCAATCGTAACAAGGCGACCTTATGAAAAAGTTCCTTACCATTCTGTGCGCGATCCTGCTGGCGGCGGTCACTCTGACCGCCTGCGCCGGCGGGGGCAGAGACAAGCATCAAAAGGACCTGCTTCTGTACCTCACGTTTGACGAGGGCAAAGGGCTGACCGTCAAGGATGCTGCAGGCAAGGTTCCCGACACCGACATGAACTACGCCTATGCAGGCGCGGCATATATGGACGATCGGGATCCCGAATGGCGCGAAGACGGGATCAAGGGCGGCTGCCTGCTTTTAGACGGCACATCTACCTATGTGCAGTACAACCGCAACGACATTACCGTTTCCGGCAAAGCGCTGACCGTGCAGGCGTGGATTGCGCCGCGCATGTTCGAGTGGGACGATCCGAACGCCGCGGACAACGGCACCGATTCCCCGACAGGCATCATCAGTCAGGCGAACAAGGCGAACAAACAGGGCTTTTTGCTCGGCTATGAACGCTTCGGCAGACTGACGTTTCAGGTCGGCATCGGCGACGACTGGCTCACCGTCTGGTCGAACGGAGACAATCTCCGAAAGTACGCATGGAACCTCGTCACCGCAACATTCGATGCGGATGCGGGCGAAATGGCGCTCTATCTGAACGGTGAAATGGTCGGCTCGCACTCCGTCCCGAAGGGTGCGCAGATCGCGCCCGCAAAGCGCACGGCGCTCGTCGTCGGACGCAACACGGACGCGGAACGGCTCACCGCGGGCTATCTCAATGTAGCAAGCGGATACCTTGATGAAGTGAAGCTCTACGGTGTCGCGCTCTCCGAACAGGAGATTTCGGACTACTTCAGGAGCGTCTCTGTGCCGGAGATCGAATTCTCAAAAATCTGGCTTCAGAACATCCTCGGCGGCGACTACACGCGCACGCAGTTCCACGGCGGTCCGTACCAGTTCTGGATGAACGAGCCGCACGCGCCTGTGTACTACAACGGCGTGTACCACCTGTTCTATCAGGCGAACATGACCGGTTCCTACTGGCGCAACATCTGCTGGGGGCACCTTGTGAGCCCCGATATGGTGAACTGGAAGCCCGTCAAAGAAGCGATCACCCCGACCGAAGATTCCGTCGTTCCCGACGGCGTATGGTCCGGCGGCGCAACGCTCGACAAAAACGGCATCCCGCTGCTGTTCTTCACGGCGGGCAACGACAGCTTCCGCGACACTCCGGGTCTGATTTCCAATCAGAACATCGGCGTCGCATGGCCCAAGGACACGAGCGATCCCGAGCTGACCGAGTGGGTCGTGGGCAAGGAGCTTGCTCTTGTTCAGCAGCAGGGACAGGGCAGACCCGGCGAATTCCGCGATCCGCACATCTGGAAAGAGGGCGACACGTGGTGTATGCTCGTCTGCTCCGGTTCGACGTCGTCAAAGGGCGGCACGGCGCTTCTGTACACCACCGATACGCTGGAGCTTTCAGGCGATCACGTCGAGATGAACTGGCAGTATCGCGGTCCGGTCTATGAGATGCAGAACCAGAGCGCGCTGTACGGCACGAGCTGGGAGCTTCCGATCATTCTGCCGGTGACAAACGCCGCGGGAACGATCACGAAGTACTTCTTTGAAATCAGTCCTGCGCCCGCGAGCATCGCGGACAACAAGGTCTATTACTGGCTCGGCGATTTCGATCTCGAAACCGGCAAATTCACGCCGGACGAGGCATTCGCGGGCGAACCGCATCTTCTCGATTACGGCGCGAACGTCTTTACCGGTCCGAGCTGTCTCGTCGATCCGAACAGCGGGGAGATCTATATGTTCTCCATCATGCAGGATCAGCGCGGCGCGGCCGAGCAGGGCGCGTCCGGCTGGGCGCATACCGTCGGACTTGCGCGGCACATCTGGCTCAACGACGACGGCACCGATCTCTGCATCGAGCCGATCGAAACGCTTCACACGCTCGAGGACAAGGTTTGGATCGACCAGAAGAATATCACCCTTGCCGATGCAAACGCAGCGCTGCAGGGCGTGACCGACGATCTTCTGTACATCCGCATCAAAGCGGACGTTTCAAAGGCAGAGACATTCGGCATTACGATGCTGAAGGGCGGCAAGTGGGACGAAACCGGCTTCCGTTACGACGTTGCGGCTGAACAGATCAACGGCTATACGGAAAACAAGGGCGAGGGCGCAAAATCCAAAGCGGTTTCCGGCGCGCTGCCGAACGCGGACGGGACAATCACGATGGAGATCTACATCGACCGTTCTCTGGTCGAAGGGTTCTTCAACGATTACAAGGCGATTTCGATCCGCGCATACCCCGAACAAAAGGACTCCAAGGCAATGGAACTGTTTGCCGCGGGCGACGTGACGATCACCGAGCTGTACGTGGCATCCATGAGCAGCATTTTCGACTGAAAAAATCATCCAAATGGGGCGGGGCGACTCCACTTCCTCTCGTTCCGTTCCATCATAAAAAAGGAGGTTATTGTCCCCGGGCTCGGGGTGCGGCAGCGTGGAGACCTGTCGTAATGCGGATCGCACAAAAAGCGGCGACCGCGAGGACGTTTCGGGCGGATGTCAAACGTCCTGAGCCAAAGCATATGTCAGAAGTCAAACTCGTCAATCTCAAAAAAGTCTACCCCTTTATTTCCGGCGAACAGAAAAAGTCGAGCAAGAAAAAGAAGGCAAACGCAAACGAACCCGAGAAGAAGAAAGTGAATCTCCAGATCACCGATGAAGGCGTCGTCGCCGTTCAGGAGTTCAATCTGGAAATCAAGGACAAGGAGTTCATCGTGCTCGTCGGTCCGTCCGGCTGCGGCAAGTCCACGACGCTCAGAATGGTCGCAGGTCTTGAAGACATCTCC
>CAMORL010000176.1 GCA_946623765.1 uncultured Clostridia bacterium | reverse complement strand
TCCATACAAAATACAATCCTTTCCGAGTGTCACGGTGATTCTACCACAGGCGTTTGATCTATGTCAATTACATTATATTTGATATATGTATAATATTATATTTATATGCAAGAAACAGGGACGGTTTCCCGTCCCCGGTTCAAATTCGCCTGTCAGCGCCAGGTCAGAATGCTGCAGGTGCAGTCCGGTTTCCCGTTCGCATCGTTCAGCCAGTCCGCGACATACGCGCAGCAGATCATCCGATCCTTTTCCGCGTCGGCAAACACCATCTGTCCGTCGCCGATATAAACCGCATAGCGTACCTGATCGTTCCATGCAAAGCGAAGCACGTTGCCGCGTTTTGCCTCGGCAAAAACCGCACTCGGGTCGCGGGTCGGCTCGCTGCTTTCGTACCCGTCGTCCAGATACGCGCCGATGCGAACGAGGAAGATCTTGGAAAGCTCCTCGGGGCTGTCGCCCTCCTTCCAGTCTTCCGCCATCGGCGTGAAGGTCTGACCCATATATGCTTCCGCCTGATCGGCATACGCCGCGAGATCGGACGCGCCCGGCACAGGCGTAGGAACAGGCTCATATGCACCGTCGTCCGTGTTCAGCGTGCCGTTTCGGATAGCTTCCAAGTCTGCCAACTCTTGTTTGAGCACAGCAGGATCATGTATCTGATTGCAGCAGTAGTCCCAGCCGAGCGGATAGCAGCCGAAGATCGTGATATGCGGTTCGACGCCGTCCTCAAGCGGCACTGCAACCTGCACATAATAGCAGGGATCCTTGTCCATCCGGATATAGGCGTCCACGATGGCTTCATATCCGCCTGCCCAGCCGATCTGCTCGCCGTCCGTGTGCGAACCGGCGTCCCACACGTTGGGATTCTGCGGAATGATTTCTCCCGTCGGGAAGCAGGTGCGGATCAGCTCCGTCGCCGTTGCAAGCGCTTTTTCGGAGGTGTGCGCCGCCGCGTACCGTTCATCCTCCCAGTTCCAGGAGGAAATCTTCCCGTTCATGGTTTCGCTGCCGTACTGCTTTGCCTGCACGCCCCAGTCGTTCATGTCCAGAAGCAGCAGGGTTCCGGTCACGGCGTCCGCATATCCGTACGCGGATCCGTCCGTTTCAAACGGACTTCCGTCAAAGCCGATCCCGTAGTAAACAAGGTCCATCCCCTCGTTCTGATATTGGTTGATATGGATCTCGCTCGAGGGAATCTTGCCGCAGGAGATCGTCACGGCAGCCTCCGCGGCATGCAGCGCGACGTCCGCGGGGGACGCGTACGTTCCCTCCGGGATCGGTTTCGAGTACTGCCGAACGCCCTCGTCCACCCAGGTGAATTCGTGCTTTGCACCTTTAGCGTCCGTCACGGTGATCTTGTTTCCGTCGACGACGCCCTTGGCATATCCGTCAAACTGCAGCAGCGACGCGCTCTGCGCAGCTGCCTGAGAATTGTCGTCAAAAGCGGGCGCTTTCTTCGGCGATACCTCGGCAAGAACCGGGCGACAAGCCGTTGTAAAGCAAGCAAACACCAGCACAAGAATCAGCAGGATCGCCGCAGCGGACGCGCCGCGCGCAGTCTTTTGTCTGCCGAAGATCCCACGGATCCGCGTTTCCATCGTATCTTTGTCCGCACGCAGCGCCATACCGAGTCCGATCAGCTCCTGCGTGGATTTCTTTGTATTGAATAACTTCATCGTTTTCTCCTTTCTGTTCAGCCGCCGTGCGGCATGTCGTGTTCCCCTTTTCTACAAGGTCCGGTCCTTTCCGAGCTCCAGCAGAAGCGTCGCGTAAAGAAGCTTTTCTTCCGCATTCATGCTCCGGACCGCTTTTGCATCGCAGGCGGACTCCATATCCGTCCGAAAGGACTTCTCCATCAGCCAGACGATCGGATGAAACCACCAGACGCACCGCAGGATGCCGTACCAAAGCATCACCCAATGATCGCAGCGCTTCAGATGCGTCAGCTCGTGTAGAAGCGCAAATCGGCGTTCCCGTTCCCGATCCACTCCGAGGAGCGTCGTCGGCAGAAGGACCGTCGGCCGCAGCCCGATCGTCAGCGCGGGACTTGTCACGTCCGGCACCTCCAGGATCCGAACCGCTCTGCGAATGCGCATCTCACTGCACAGGTTCCGGAATTCCCGCACGGTTTCCGCATCGGGAATCCTTGCGCCGGTGCGCAGCCGGGCGGCAAGCAGCCCGCGCATCCACAGCCTTCGCACGAGAAGCACGATCGCGCCCGCGATCCAGATCATCGGCAGGATCTGCCATACCGTAAGCCGCGCCGCCGTCTTCCGGGCTTCGCGTTCTTCTTCCTTCGGCACGGGCGCCGTGTCCGTTTGCACAGACGGCTTCGGCGTTACGGCGACCGCGGCGGGCGTGACCGGACGCACCGTTGTTTCCGCCTGCGCCTCGACCGGTACGGAGACCGCCTCCTTTGCGGGCAGCACGATGAGATGCACCGCGCTGTTCACGGTAAAAGGAACCGTCAGCCGCAGCAGAAGCAGAAACCACAGGGCGAACCGAAGCGCCGGTCGGATCCTGTTTTTGAACGCCAAGCGGAATCCCATGATCGCCGCAAAGATCGCCGAAGCAAAGACGCCGATCTCCAAAAGCGTTTTCAGGATCGTCTGCGCGTCCTCCGACGTCAGGATCATACCTCGCCTCTCGCCAGCCGCTTTGCAAGCTCCATCAGATCCTGCTTTTCACGGTCGGTCAGTTTGCCCTGTTCCGCCATGTTGATCATCAGCCCCGAAACGGAGCCGTAGAAGTTCCGACGTGAAATGAGGCTGTCCGCCTCCAGCGACATCGCTTCCTCGTACGTGATGCCCGGGCTGTAGAGATTGTTTTTGCCGGACTTCACCGCCTTCAGATACCCCTTGTCCAAAAGGATCCGGAGAAAGCTGTGATAGGTCTTATAGTCCCAGCCGATCTGCGGATTGTCTTCCTGCACGGACCGGATGATCGACTTCAGGTCGATCGGATTCTGCTTCCATACCGCATGCAGGATGATCCATTCGTTGTCTTTGAGTCTTGTGTCCATTTGCGTACCTCGAGGTATTCTTAAGTTTATAAGATTAATCTTGTCTTAATTATATAAGAATAAAGCAAAATGTCAAGGGGTTTTTTCGCTTCTTACAACTCTTTTACACTTGTAAACAAAAAAGCGGAGAGTCCTTTCAAGGGACTCCCCGCGTTGACAGAACGATTTACAGCAGCGCTTCGATCGCTTCGGTGATGTCTTTGACCGTGTTCTCCGCGAAAGGATTGCGAAGG
>CAMORL010000175.1 GCA_946623765.1 uncultured Clostridia bacterium | reverse complement strand
AAATCCTCTTTTTTTGACGAATTTCGGGTTCCCGAAAGTTTTTCACAATTCGGGGCGCGGAAAAGCGACCGTGATTTCGGTGCCGATGCCCTCCGCGCTGACGAGCGTCAGCTTTGCGCCGTGCTGTTCCGAGATGTGCTTGACGATCGCAAGCCCGAGTCCCGTGCCGCCCGTCGCCTTGCTGCGGCTTTTGTCCACGCGGTAAAACCGCTCGAAGATGCGGCTCAGGTGGTTCTTCGGAATGCCGATGCCCGTGTCGCGCACGGAAAGCGTGTTGTCCGCCGTGCGGATCGAGACGGTGCCGTTGTCGCGGTTATAGCGGATCGCATTGTCCAGCAGGTTATAGACAAGCTCGGAGAGCAGCGTCCGGACGCCGAGTACCGGCATCGGTCCGCCGGAGACCTGCACCGTCACGCCGTGCACCATGGCGGCGCTTTTCAACGTTTCCACGGTCTCCAGAGACAGCGTATAGAGGTCCACGATCTCCGCCTGCTCCCGGATCTCGCGCTCGTCCAGCTCGGACAGCGTGATGATGTCCGTTACAAGCGTCTGCATGCGGTTGGCTTCTCTGCGGATGCGTTCGGCAAACACGCGGACGTCCTCGCCCTTTGCCATGCCGGTTTCGATCAGTTCGGCGTACCCGGAGATCGAGGTCAGCGGGGTTTTCAGCTCATGCGAGACGTTCGCGGTGAATTCGCGCCGAAGCCGGTCCGCCCGCTGCTGCTCGCCGAGATCGGTCAGAATCAGCACAGCGCCGGTGCGCAGTCCGTCCTTTCGCGTGTCGTGATAGTGCAGGCGCACCGCCTCGTCGAACAGCTCCGCAACCTCGCTGCTGCCGCTGCGGACGTCGCCGAAAAAGCCGCGTACCTCCTCCGGCAGATCATGGATTCTGCACAGCTGTTCCGGAGACATATGCAGCAGCCTGCACGCCTGTTTGTTCACGCAGAGCACGGTGCCTTCGAGATCCAGCACGATGACGCCGTCCTCCATTGCGTCGAGCACGCCGGAGAGCATCGTTTCGTTCATACTTATCTCCCGATCCGGTAGCCGACATTGCGGACGGTCTCGATGAGATTTCCCGCTTCGCCGAGCTTTTTCCGGAGTGTCTTGATGTGCATGTCCACGGTGCGGGTCTCGCCCGTGAAGGCAAAGCCCCACACCGCCTGCATCAGCTGATCGCGCGTGACCGGCGCGCCGCGGTTTTCAAGCAGGTATTTTAAGAGTCCGTACTCCTTGAACGTCAGTTCCGTTTCCTGTCCGTTGACGGTGACGCGATGCCGGTCGTCGTCCAGTTCGATCGGCTCGAACGCGAGCATGGACGTTTTCCGCCGCGAACGGCGCAGCAGCGCTTTGCAGCGCGATACGAGCTCCATGATGCCGAAGGGCTTTGTGAGATAATCGTCCGCGCCGGAATCGAGTCCTTTCACGGTGTCCGCCTCCGACGTCTTTGCCGTAACCATAATGATCGGGATCGCATGCGTTTCGGGACCGGACCGCAGTTCCTTCAGAACCGAAAGCCCGTCCTGCCCCGGCATCATGATGTCGAGCAGAACGAGATCGGGAAGGCGGAGTCCGACCGCAGCAAGCAGCGATGCGCCGTCCGGGAACGCATCGACGGAAAAGCCTGCGCTTTTCAGAGCGTAGACCTCCATTTCACGGATGTCGATATCGTCTTCGGCAATATAGACCAGCGCCATAGTTTATACGGTTGCCAGACGGCGGATCGCCTCCGCCATGACGTTGGTGTTGAAGCGGATGTCCTCGACCGAGATCGATTCGTCCGGCATATGGCACATGCTCTCCTCGCCCTCGCGCACGGTGCCGAACGCCACCGCGTTGTCGAGCTCGCGCGCGTAGGTGCCGCCGCCCATCGACAGCGGCTTCGAATCGGAGCCGTTCAGCTCGTTATAGACGTTCATCAGCGTGGAAACGAGTTCGGAATCCGCCGGAATGAAATGACCGGGCTTGATCGTCGCGTCGGTCCGGACGAAGCCTGCTTCGCCGTACGCCGCGTCCCACTTTGCAAGCAGATCCTCCGCCTTTGCGGAGAACGGATGACGGCAGTCGGCAATGAAGCGGACGCCGGTTTCGTCGAAGCGGATCACGTCGGGCTGATAGGTGATGCGGCCGGATTCGTCCGTCACGTCGATGCCGAGCGATTCGCCGTGCATATCGAGCTTCCAGAGCGCATGCAGCGCAAGGACCGTCGCTTTATCCTCCGCAGGAAGCGGCTGCTGCACAAGGATCAGCATGAGCGCTTCGAGCGCGTTCTTGGCAAACTCCGGCATGGACGCATGACCGCCGCGTCCCTCGACCGTGATGCAGTTTCCCGCATAGGTGACGGTGTAGCCTTCCGGCGCGTCCACCCGGATCGGCTCGCAGGGGAGCTCTGCGCGAATCACGCCGGGGATGACGTTCGCCGCCGTGCCGCAGTCGATCTTCAGCGCGGACGGATAGTTCTTTTCGTACGTCGTCTGCAGAATGCCCATTTCGGAATTGACCGCGGGGTATTCCGCGTCCGGCGTGAACGCCAGCGTCGGCTGTCCTTCGACCTTCAAATAATGCTCCACGCCGAGAGAACCGATCTCCTCGTCGCAGCCGAGGATGACGCGGACGCGCCGCTTCATCTGCCTGCCGCTCGCCTTGATCGCGGCGAGCGCGTAGATTGCGGAAAGCGCCGGGCTCTTGTCGTCCAGCGTGCCGCGCCCGATGATGCGGCCGTCCTTTTCCGTCGCGGAATACGGCGGAACCGACCAGCCCTCGCCCTCCGGAACGACGTCCAGATGCGCCAGGATCCCGAGCACCTCTTCGCCCTCGCCGTACTCGACGACGCCGCAGTAGCCGTCGACGTCCCATGCCTTCAAACCGAGCCTGCGCGCGATCGCGAGCGCCGCCTGCAGCGCTTCATAGACCGTTTTGCCGAACGGCTTGCCGGGCTCTGCGGGTGTTCCGCGGGAGACGGACGGGATGCGCACGAGCGTTTTGAGATCCTCGATCTGGTCGCGGAGCGTTGTTTCAATCCAATTCTTCATAGCAATTCTTCCTTTCTGTCAGTTGACGGCGGTGAAGCCTTTGCCGATGACTTCCCGCGTATCGATAATGGAGATGATGGCCTTCGGATCCTTTTCCAGAACGATGCGGCGAATCGCGCCGAGCTCGATCGTCTTGGTCAGGATATAGACCAGCGTCTTTTCCTGATTCGTGTATGCGCCGCGGCACGGAATGTACGTGACGCCGCGGTGCATCTTGTTCAGCACGTCCGGCGCGATCTCTTCCCACTTGTC
>CAMORL010000174.1 GCA_946623765.1 uncultured Clostridia bacterium | reverse complement strand
GATAAAAACGCCCCGCCGGGATCGGCAGGGCGGCTTGTCCGCTGCTTATTGCTTGTTCTCGAGATAATCGTTGAGGTCCTTGCACAGCGCGTCGGCGTCGATGCCGTGGACGGCGCAGGCTTCTTCGAGGTTCTCAAAGTGCGACATCGCGCAGCCGAGGCAGTGCATGCCGGATGCGATCAGAATGCCCGCGAGATTCTCGTCGATCTCAATGATTTTGCGAATGTTCATATCCTTGGTGATCATGATTTCTTTCTCCTTTATGTGTTCGGTAAAGTCAGTATAACAAGTTCCGCCGCGTTTTTCAACAGGGGAATGTGATTTTTTCGTGACGCTTACTGCTTTTTCAGGATCCGGAATCCGTTTGCGGGGACGGAAACGGTCAGCGTGCTGCGCGCCGCGATCCGTTCGCCCGATTCGGTTTCATACGTACCGGACAGCAAAAACGGCTCGGCGGCGTCCGGTCCTTCGCGGAACAGGGCGGGGGAAAGCACCGCGCGTACCGGCGCGTCGGAAGCGTTCGCAAGCAGGATCAGCGTTTCCGTTTCGCTGCTGCGGATGACGCCGAGCGTCTGCCTGCCGACCGCGGCGATGCGGACGGACCCGTTTCGGATCGCGTCGCTTTTTCGGTGCAGATGCATCAGCGCGCGCACCTGTTCGGTCAGCGCCTTGTCCTCGCGTCCCCACGGGAACGTGCCGCGGTTTAAGGGATCGGACATGCCGGTCATGCCGGCTTCGTCGCCGTAATAGATGCAGGGTACGCCGGGCAGAAACGCCATCAGCGCATAGCCGAGCACGAGCCGCTTCGATGCGCGCGCAAGCGTCGCCGCGTCAAAGCGGCAGGAAAGCTGTTCCTTGCGCGAAAGCGATCTTGCGTCCGGAATGCCGCACAGCGCGGTGCGCGCGCGTTCGGTGTCGTGCGAGCCGAGAAGGTTCAAACACGCGTCCATAAAGGGCTTCGGATAGTCCTCCAAAAGGCGGTTCTGCGTCTCGGCGAACCAGTACGCATCCCTGCGTCCGTTCAGAAACTCGATCGCGGGTTCGCGGAACCGGTAGTTCATCGGCGCGTCGAGCTCGTCGCCGTTCACGTAGCCGCGGCGTCCCTCGGGACCGAACTTCGTTGCGCAGTTGTCCCACACCTCGCCGATCAGCACGGCGTCGGGATCGAACGCCTTTATCGAACGGCGCACGCCGCGAATGAACGAATCGGGCAGCTCGTCCGCAACGTCGAGCCGCCAGCCGGACGCGCCGCGTTTGAGCCACGTGCGGAGAACGCCGTCGTCGCCCTGAATGAACGCCGTATAGCTCGGCTCGGTCTCCTCGACGTCGGGCAGGGTTTTGAAGTTCCACCAGCACTCATAGGTGTCGGGATAGTCGTAAAAGCGGTACCAGCGGTAGTACGGCGAGTCCTTGCTTTCGCACGCGCCGTGCGTGCCGTAGCGCCCGTAGCGGTCGAAATAGATCGAATCGTCGCCCGTGTGCGAGAACACGCCGTCCAGCACGATGCGGATGCCGCAGTCCTTTGCGGCGTCGCACAGCGCCTTGAAATCGTCGTTCGTGCCGAGGATCGGATCGACGGAAAGATAGTCCGCCGTGTTGTACCGGTGGTTCGAATGCGCCGCAAAGATCGGGTTCAGATAGAGACAGGTGACGCCGAGCGAGGCGAGATAGGGGAGCTTTTTTTGGATGCCGCGAAGATCCCCGCCGAAATAATCGTCCGGCGCATAGTCCTTCGCGCCGCCGTGCGGGGTAAAGTACGGCTGCTCGTCCCAGGAATCGTGGACGAAGATCGGACGTCCCGACGCGCGGTACTCCCGGACGGCGTTTTCGAAACGCTGCCGGTCGGAACAGAAGAAGCGGTCCGGAAAGATCTGATAGACGACGGCGTTTTGAAACCACGCGGGCGTACGGAACGCGCCGTCATAGACGGTCAGCCCGTAGATTTCCGGGCGGTCGGAGAAATGCGCCTCGCCGCTTTCCGCGCCGAAGTACCGTCCGTTGATGCGAAAGCCGTACCCCATGCGGCAGGGCGACGCGGGCGCGTCAAACGACGCAGAATACCGGCGTCCGTCCCACTGCATCGGGATCGCGAACGGACCGCTCGGCGGATAGACCAGAAGCTCGACCAGCGCGCTCGGTTCGCCGTCGAGACGGATCGAGACCGTTTCGCCGGTTTTGACCGCGCCGAACGGCTGTTTATACTGCGGATAACGAGAATGATAATACCAGTTCATACATCGCCATTATACGCGTAAATCCGCTGCATTGCAACCCGGTTTTTGTCGTGAAGATTGCTTTGACGGAAGAACCGGAATGTGGTATACTGCATACGAAAACGGACGGCGCAGAACGCGCGCCGCACAAAAAAACCGGGATTTTTCAAAAAAGTTGTAAAATTTGCGGGATTGAAACACTCGTGTTACATTTTGTCCGCATTTGGGTGTTACAATGATTTCCAAGATAGGGAATCGGAGGATGGGAATATGATTAAAATCCTGATCGTGGACGACGAGGAACCGATCGCAAACCTGATCCGCATGAATCTGACGCGGCAGGGATATGTCTGCACCTGTGCATACGACGGGCAGCAGGCGGCGGACCTTCTGGAGAAGAATCCGTACGACCTGGTGCTTTTGGATATCATGCTGCCGAAATTCGACGGCTATGATCTTTTGGCATACATTCGCCCGATGGGGATCCCGGTGATCTTCCTGACGGCAAAGAGCGATCTGAACGACCGTGTCAAAGGGCTGAAGCTCGGCGCGGAGGACTATATCGTGAAGCCGTTCGAGATCGTGGAGCTTCTGGCGCGCATCGAAGTGGTGCTTCGCCGCTACAACAAGAGCCAGGGCATGATCCAGTGCCTCGATATTCTGATCGACCTCGACGCGCGCGACGTCATTCAGAACGGACAGCACATCGAACTGACCCGCAAGGAGTTCGACCTGCTCGTTCTGTTCGTGCAGAACCCCAACACCGCGCTCTTCCGCGAAACGCTGTTCGAGCGCGTCTGGGAGACGGACTACATCGGCGAGACGCGGACATTGGACAGCCATGTGCAGCGCCTTCGCAGAAAACTCGGCTGGCAGGACCGCATCCGCACGGTGCATAAGATCGGCTACCGGCTGGACATTCCGGAGACATGAGATTTGCGCTGAAAATCTGCATATGTACCGTTTTGATCGTAGCGCTGTTGTTCGGCGTGGCAGGACAGATCCTGATCGCGCGGAGCTTTGACACGGCGCTGCGTTTTCGCGTTCAGGCGGCGGTCGCAGAGTATTCGGCGCT
>CAMORL010000173.1 GCA_946623765.1 uncultured Clostridia bacterium | reverse complement strand
CGATTATTCAAACCAAAAAGAGATCGCCCGCAAGGGACGATCTCTTGTGGTGCGATTGGCGGGATTTGAACCCGCAAGGTTTCCCCGACGGATTTTAAGTCCGTTGTGTATGCCGTTCCACCACAATCGCATCGTATTTATTTTACACACAATTCGGCGTTTGTCAACCTTCAAAGTGACAGGACCGCGCCGAGCGTGCCTCCGGCAAGGATGAAGAACAGCGGATGGATCTTCGCGGTCTTTTTGAAGAATGCGAAGAACAGGAATACGCCGTAGATGCCGAGCTTCAGAAGCGTCGTCCAGTCTGCCGAAAAGCGGAACTGCAGAAAGTTCGCTTTCACGCCGATCGCCGTAAGCAGCAGCGAAAAGCCCGCCGCCGTGATGAGCCCGATCGCCGCGGGACGCAGCGCCTTGAACAGGCTTTGGACGAGATAGGAATTGTAATATTTTTTGATCGCCTTTGCGATCAGCACGATGATGATGACCGACGGCGTCACCAGACCGATCGTGCTGACGATTCCGCCGGGAATCCCCGCGACATGATACCCCACGTACGTCGCCGCGTTGACGCCGATCGGTCCCGGCGTCGATTCCGCAATCGCGATGATGTTGGCGAGCTCCGCCTCGGTGATCCATCCGTATGCCGCGCCCATGTCGCGGATGAACGGGACGGTCGCAAGACCGCCGCCGACCGCGAAGAGCCCGGTCTTGAAAAACTCGAAAAACAGCAGCAGGAGGTTCCAAAGATACGTCAGCATTTTTTGAGTCCTCCCCACGCAAGTCCCGTGATCGCCGCGCCGAGCACGATGAACACCGGCGAAACGCCGCCGACCGCCACAAACAAAAACGCCAGCAAAAAGAGCGCGAATGTCGTGATGTTCGTGACGCTCTTTTTGAACAGCTTATAGACCGACGCCGTGATGAGCGCGCATACCGCAAGGCGGATCCCCGCGAAGATATGCTCGACGATCTCGTACTCCATCAGCGGCTTCAGCACCGCCGCGATCAGCATAATCAGGATCGTCGGCACCGTGATGACGCCGAGCGTCGCCACGACGGATCCGATCACTTTTTTGACCTTATACCCGACGAACGTCGCGGTGTTGACTGCGATGACGCCCGGTGTGCACTGCGCGACCGCCATATAGTCGGTCAGTTCGTCCTCGGTGATGATTTTGTTCCGTTCGACAAGCTCGCGGATCAGCAGCGGCAGCATGGAATATCCGCCCCCGATCATCAGCGAACCGATCTTCAGAAACATCAGATACAGTTTGAACAGGCTCATCCGATCCCCCCCGTATATCCGGCAACAAATGCAAAAAAGTATGCGATCCACCCTGCCGCAAGCAGCAGCGTGACGATCGTGTCGACCCAGCGTTTTCTGATCCGGACCGCAAGCGCGATCCCGAACGGCGCCGTCATTGTAATGATGCGCGCGGCGTCCGACGTGCGTCCCGCGGCGACGAGCATCGGCAGCGTCACCGCCATCAGCAGCGTATATGAACCCGGGATCGAATCCACCGAAAGCATCAGCATGACCGTTCCGAAGATCAGATATGCCGCTTCCGTGAGGTACGTTCCAGCAAGGATCGATGCGGAATGGTTCCCGACGATCAGCGTCTGATCGAACGCGGCGTCCGTGAATCGGAACAGATCGCTCATGCCGACGATGTTCGATCCGACCGCGGCGCGATAGAGCGCAAACGGATCGCCGAACTGCAGCTGCGCGTACAGCAGCACCAGTATGATCCCGACCGGAATCAAAAGCATCGAAAGGATATTGCCCGCCTGCTTCCAGCCGTACCCCTTCTCCCGTTCCGGTACAAACCGCGCATTTCCGATCAGATAGGAAACGTAGGCAAAGACGATCGGGAAGAACAGCAGCACGCCCTGCGCGCTCGTCAGAACCGCAAGCATCGCAAACAGGTTTGCGAGCGGGAACATGCGCTTTCTCAAAAACAGCAGGCACAGGATCGAAAACAGCAGAAAGAGTCCGTCCGGCACCGTCGCCATCAGCACGAGCGAAAACGGCATCAGCAGAAAATACCGGACCGAACGGCGCGCGGTCTTGCGGTCGTAATCCTGCTGCACCAGATAGTACAGCGCAACCAGCGCGAGCGCCGTGAAGAAATACGAGCCGATAAAACGCGCGTGGTTGAAGTTGAGCGTGAAGATCCAGAAGATATACGACAGGTATCCGTACAGCGGAAACGCCGTTTCCGGATGGTAAAAATCGAGCCAGAGCCGCTGAATCTCGAAGAAGGTGCCCGTATACCCGAACAGCCGGAAGTGGACGATATAGGTCAGCGGAAACTCCAAAAGCCGCACCGCCAAAATGAGCAGGAACAGCTTAAACAGCTCGCGCGTGCCGCAGCGCCTGAACGTGCGGTCGCCCTCGCGCTTCAGACGCTGCTCCTCCTCCCCCATCACCGCCGAAGACAGCACGGGGATCACCCGGATGAACGCCGCGCCGAACAATACGGTCAGCAGCGCGGAAACGACGATCGTCTCCCAGTACCGCGGCGTGGCGGCATACAGCGAAAGGCCGTACAGGAAAACGAGTACGGCCAGTATGGTGATCTGTATGCAGAGATTGAAGATGTTTCTTCTTCGCACGGGTTATCGCAATGCTTTCGGTTTGCCTAAGATCTCGGAAAACAGGACCCCGCGGACGATGTCGTCCGGTTCGAGGCTGAGCAGTGTTCCGCCGGTTTTCGCTGCGGCGGCGGATGCGGGCTCTTTGCGTTCTTCGGGACGCAGCGCGCAATCGTCATGTTCGGGATGTTTACCGTTCGCGTTCGGGGTCTCCTGCTTCAATGCGCACAAATCGTGCTCCTGATGCATCGACGGACCCTTTACTGCGGTCCCCTCCGGGCGGAACGCGGGTTCCCTCCGTACAGGCGGCGCCTGTACGGAAGGTCTGACCGGCGTATACTGCGCCTGTCCCTCGGACGGGGTCTGCGGCTGCTTCATCTCAGCAGCGCGGCGCTGCGCTTCCTGCCGCCTATTCTGTTCCACCGATCTTAGGACGATCGCAATCACGACGCCCACGGCGATCAACGGTAAAACGGCTGCAAGCAGCATGGCTCAGTGTCCTTTCTTGTCCGTTGCGGGAGCTGCCGACTTGCCGATGGCGTTGCGCATATCGGTGTCGGACATCACGTTCTTCATATTATAGTAGTCCATCACGCCGAGCTTGCCTTCTCTGAGCGCTGCGGAAATCGCCTGCGGGACCTCAGCCTCCGCCTCGATGACGCGTGCGCGCATGCGCTGCACTTCCGCGACGTTCTCCTGCTCCTGCGCAACTGCCATGGCGC
>CAMORL010000172.1 GCA_946623765.1 uncultured Clostridia bacterium | reverse complement strand
TTTTTTCATAGAGAGGGATAAATGGCTTCTTTGACGCCGACAACCAAACAAAAGCATCCGGTTCGCAGAGCGCTGTGCATCGCGCTCGGCGCGCTGCTGTTGTACTGCGCGCTTTCCATGGCGGCGTCGGCGGTCGTGTTCCGCGTGCTCTTTGCGCGGCGAACGGGGCTCTCGCCGCTGCGATACACCTATGCAGAGCTGCATCCGGATTGTCCGCGCACGGCGTTCTCCTTCCCCTCCGGGCAGAATACGCTTTCCGGCTACCGGTATGACGCCGTCAATCCGAAAGGACTGATCGTGATCGTCAACGGATTCGGCGACGGCGCGGACGCGCATCTATCTGAGATCGCCGCGTTTACGGAAGCGGGCTGGTCCGTCGTGACCTGGGACGCAACCGGCGTCGGATCCAGCGGCGGACGCGGAACCATAGGACTTCAGCAATCCGCGCGGGATCTTGCGGCGTTTCTGAGCTGTTATGAACAAAGCGGCGCGTGGAACGGTCTGCCCGTCATGCTCTACGGACACAGCGCGGGCGCATATGCCGCCGCGCAAAACCTCCGTCATCCCGCAGTCTGCGCCGCCGTCTGCATTTCGGGCTTCGACCGCCCCGTTTCGCTCATGTACGAGCACGCAAAGCGGCGCGTCGGCTTCCCTGCCGCGCTTCAATACCCCTTCCTCGCGCTTGAAAATGTCTTTCTGTTCGGCGCGGACGCAAACGCCTCCGCACGCGGCGCGATCGACGCGGGTGACACGCCGGTGCTGATCGTCGGCGGAGATTCGGACGATCTGGTCCCGTACGAAAACAGCCTGATCCGCGATTCCGAAACGTACCGGAATCCGAACGTTAAAAGCCTTTTGATCACCTCGGCATATCGCAGCGAACATTCAACGCCGTGGCTGTCGGTCGGCGCGGCGCGTTACCGTGCCGAATGGAACGGAACGGACCCCGTCGACAAAGCGCTTGCGAACGAGCTCGACCCCGTGTTTATAAAAACCGTGCTGCAATTCTTTGAACACGCGAGAACCGTCAGCTAACGTCCCGCCGGATCTGTGCGCCTGCGCGAGAACTGCAAAAGGTACAGGAGATACGCGCCGAGCGCGATTGCGCCGAGATAAGCGAAGATTTCCACGGCGATCCCGGCGTGTTTTGCGATTGCGGAAAAGACGAACTGCGTACTGGGATAGAACGGTGTGATATAGAACATATTGGCTTCATAGCGGATATCGCGGACGATGAGGTGGCTGACGACATTGATCGCCTCCGCAACCGCCGCCATGCAGAGAAACAGGACAAGCGCCGGAAGAAACGGCGCTTTTTTTCGCTGCCGCAGCACGCGAAGCGCCAAAAGCCCCTCGAACACCATGACCGTATGATAGACGAAGCTGTGGCAGAACAGCAAAATCTGCGGACGCATCATGTCCTCCGGAAAGAGCAGCGCGAAGAACGCGCCGATCATCGAGAACGTACAGAGAAAGACAAGCACGGCGTCCTGCGCCTTCCCCTTCAAAAACGGCGCGAGCGCGGAACAGTACATCGCCATGCTGCAAAGCTGCCACGGGAAAAACCACATCGAACGGACGCCCGCGTAGAGATAGCGAATGACAAACCACTGCTTCCACGCCTCGGTCAGCAGCATCAGCACACCGAAGACGAACAGCAGCCGCAGAAGCGTTTTCGGCTTGGCTTTGCGGATCAGCAGCGCAAATACGACCGAGACGGCGGCAACACCGCCGAGGATGACGAAATGTACGATGCCGAACGGTCTCGGCGTCACGGAAAAGGTCCAATCCACCGATGTCTCTCCTTTCACGGCAAACGGTTTGCCCGACTCGTTCATTATAGCGCAGCGGGACGGGTTTTTCAAGGCTGCCCGTATGGAAGCGCATCCGCTGTTGAAATGGCCTCCGGAATTTGATATAATAAAAGATACAGGATTTGAAGGAGGTCAGAGCATGAACGGACAGCAATCGCTGATGAACGCGCAGTTATCCGAACCGCTCGCGGCGCGGCTGCGTCCGGAAACGATCGACGAGGTCGTCGGTCAGACGCACCTCATCGGACCGGGCAGAATCCTCCGCCGCATCATTGAGCAGGACGCGGTGTCCTCCATGATCTTCTGGGGTCCGCCGGGCGTCGGCAAGACCACGCTTGCGCACGTGATCGCAAATCACACGCGCGCGAAGTTCATCAACTTCTCCGCCGTGACCAGCGGCATCAAGGAGATCCGCACCGTGATGCAGCAGGCGGACGAAAACCGCATGTTCGGCGAAAAGACGATCGTATTCGTTGACGAAATCCACCGGTTCAACAAGGCGCAGCAGGATGCGTTTCTGCCGTTCGTCGAAAAGGGCAGCATCATCCTGATCGGCGCAACCACCGAAAACCCGTCCTTTGAGGTCAACGGCGCACTCCTTTCGCGCTGCAAGGTCTTTGTCCTGAAAGCGCTGGGCGAGGATGATCTGACCGCGCTTCTGCGCCGCGCGATCGAAAGCCCGAAGGGGTTCGGCAATCAGGCGGTCGAGATCTCCGGCGACGTGCTCCGGATGATCGCGGTCTTTGCAAACGGCGACGCGCGCACCGCGCTTTCCACGCTTGAGATGGCGGTGCTCAACGGCGAATACGACGACGGCGTGACCCGCGTCACCGCCGACACGGTCGAGCAATGCACCTCGAAAAAATCGCTGCTCTACGACAAGACCGGCGAGGAACACTATAACCTGATCTCCGCGCTGCACAAATCCATGCGCAATTCCGACCCGGACGCGGCGGTTTACTGGCTTGCCCGCATGCTCGAAGCGGGCGAGGATCCGCTCTATATCGCGCGGCGCGTCACACGGTTTGCAAGCGAGGACGTGGGGCTTGCCGATCCGCGCGCGCTGGAGCTTGCGGTTGCGGCATATCAGGCGTGCCACCTCATCGGCATGCCGGAATGTTCCGTGCACCTCACGCAGGCGGTCGTCTACCTCTCCCTCGCGCCGAAGTCCAACGCGCTCTACATGGCATACGAAACCGCAAAGCGCGACGCGATCACGCAGCTTGCGGAGCCCGTGCCGCTCCACATCCGAAACGGCGTAACGAAACTGATGAAAGAACTCGGTTACGGCAAAGGCTATCAGTATGCGCACGATACGGACGACAAGCTGACCGACATGCGCTGCCTGCCCGATTCGCTGCTCGGACGCGTCTACTACGAGCCGACCGAACAGGGGCTTGAAGCACGGTTCAAGGAACGGCTCGCGCAGATCAAGGCGTGGAAGGCCGCGCAGGAGCAAAAATAGGGGGTTATAAAAAGTCCGGCTGCATATCCAAAGGCCTTCCCCTTCG
>CAMORL010000171.1 GCA_946623765.1 uncultured Clostridia bacterium | reverse complement strand
TCACCGCGGACGGGTAATACCCGTCCCTGCAAATGAATTGATGTGCAGCAGTTGCAACGATTGCCGCTTTATGATATACTTTGTAAAACTTTGCGGAATGGAGAGACGGAACATGAACGGACTGAAATACAAATGTCTGGTGCTGGATCACGACGACACCGTGATGAACAGCACGAAGCATGTGCATCATCCGTCGTTTCTTGTTGCTCTTGAAGAACTGCGTCCGGGGCTCACGATGGACCTTGACACGTATTTCCGCATCAATTTCGATCCGGGTTTTCTTCCGTACTGCGAGAACGTGCTCGGCTTTACGCCGGAGGAGTTCAATCGTGAGCTTGAAATCTGGCGCGCATACGTGAAAGAGCATATCCCCGACGTCTTCCCGGGCATTGCCGAGATCATGCGCGAGCAGATCGCGCGCGGCGGATACGTCTGTGTGGCGTCGCACTCGTTCAAGGACAACATTCTGCGCGACTATGCAGCTAACGGTCTGCCGGAGCCGACCCTCGTATACGGATGGGAGCTGCCGCGCGAACTTCGCAAGCCGAACCCGTACGCGCTTGACGAGATCATGCGTATTCTGAACCTGCGGCCGGAAGATCTTTTGATGGTCGACGATCTGAAGCCTGGCTATGATATGGCAAAGCAGCGGAACGTGCCGTTCGCGGCGGCGGGCTGGGCATATGATATCCCGGAGATACGACAGTTCCTTATGGAGAACTGCCCTCTGTACTTTGACACGCCGGACGCGCTTTACCGGTATTTATTCGGTTAAGTTCGCGAAAAAAACATTTGCCGTTATGAAATAACTGTGCGGGAGGACATTCTTATGGCAAAAGAAAACAAAGGAAAAGCTGTCAACAGGACGGCAAAAATCAACGATTCGCTTTCGAAACTGGTGGACAAGATGGATCCGGAGGGCGTGGAAACGATCTTCGGTGTGTTTGCGAAGGAAGCGCAGGAATTCAAACTTGACCTGGAGCGCAGGAAATTTTTGCGGGACGAGCTCAAGCTGAAGGACGTCGACCTGAATTCATGGCAGAATGCCGCCGATATTGTGAGACATCTCGATCTGTATGAACTGAACCGGAAACATCCGCAGGCGGCGAAGAATACGCTTGTGACGGTGCTGTCGGCCTTTCCGCCGACAGCAATCGTTGCGGGACTTTGCAACACGGTGCCGGATGAGACGCTGTCCAAGATTCTCGGATTTTCGCTGATGGCGTCGCCGGATCATCTCATCAATATGCTTGTAACGCACCGGGCGAACGTCATCGCGGAACGCAACGCGTCATTTGCCGAGGGAGACGGGGTAGAAGAAGGCAAGAGAAATCTCGCGATCGTGACGAAAGACGAGCTGCTGTATCAGCAGATCAAAAAACTGGCGGAAACCGACGACGATGAAAGTGAAGAAGTCGTGGTCGGCACGAAGGACGGTACCGTGCGGATCGTGCGGTGGGAGGAGCAGAAGTGGCTGTACCGCAGCAAAACGGAAACGGTTGACACGAAAGTGATCGTGATCTGTGACTGCAAGGGAACGGAAAACGGCGTGAAGGTGATGGACGTCCGCTTCGACCGGTACGGCGTACGGTACGGATGGATCGGAAATGTGGCGTATATCCATGCCGATCTTCGCAAGATCCGCGGAAAGGGCGTTTACGATGCATTCCTTGAAGAACTCAACGCCATGCATGCTCCGGAAGTCATCAAGGAGGACAAAAAACTGCGGCTGAACTGGAAGACGGGACTGAAGACCGCCTTCGCCACGCCGCTGATGGCGAAGGATCTGTACGACGATACCTATGCGGTCAAACGGCAGATGTATTTCTTCGGGCTGATGCAGTTCTACTACAACGATCTCGAAACGTTCCTGGAGTCATAACGGAAGATGCTGTGATCCGGTCTTTGTGAAGACACTATATATATGAAGAAAGAGGCTGTCCCGTTTCGGAAACAGCCTCTGTTTTTTGCTGCCTTACAGAGCGACGTCGCCTGCGACGCGGTACATGTACGCGTCGAGGTTCTTCTTCATTTCGAGGGCTTCCTCGATCGGCGTAAGCACGATGCGGGAGTCGCGATAGCAGATAACCTGATTCGTCTGACCGGCAAGGATCTGTTCGACTGCGTAGTGTCCCATGCGGGTCGCCATGACGCGGTCACGTGCGGTCGGTGCGCCGCCGCGCTGGATGTAGCCGATGATCGAAACGCGCGCCTCGAGACCGGTCTCCTCGCTGATGCGGTGGGAGATCTCGTCGCACTTGCCGACGCCTTCCGCTACGATGATCAGGTGGTGATGCTTGTCGTGCATACGGCCTTCGCGGATCTTTTCGATGACGTCGCGCTCAAAGCTGTAGGGGAATTCGGGGATAATGATTGACGTTGCGCCGACCGCGACGCCGACGTAGACGGCAAGGTGACCGGCATGACGTCCCATGACCTCAACGACGGAAACGCGTTCGTGCGACTGCATGGTGTCGGCGAGCTTGTCGATCGCGTCGACCGCGGTGTTCGCCGCCGTATCGAAGCCGATCGTGTAGTGGCTGCAGCCGATGTCGTTGTCGATTGTCGCCGGAATGCCCATGACCTTGACGCCTTGCTTGGACAGCGCGAGTGCGCCGCGGAACGTGCCGTCGCCGCCGATGCAGATGATGGCGTCGAGCCCGAGGTATCGACAGGTCTGCGCAGCACGGTGCTGTCCGGCTTCGGTCATGAAATCCTCGCTGCGGGCAGTATAGAGAATGGTGCCGCCGCGGTGAACGATGCCGTTGACACTGCGCGCGTTCATTTCCAATACGTCTGCATGGATCAGCCCCTGGTAGCCGCGACGGATACCGACCGGAATGACCTTGTTCATAAGACAGGTGCGCACCGCTGCGCGTACCGCCGCGTTCATACCCGGCGCATCGCCGCCGCTCGTAAGAATACCGATACGACGAATCTTTTGCTCCATAGATTTCCACCTCCGAAATTTCTTCTCTTACAATATATCATATTGCGGCAGGGTTTTCAACTGCAGCGGCACGGTTTTTGATTAAAATATATTTTAAGAATTCAGAAAAAAAGCTTGCATTTTCCGAAAGTATGGTGTATAGTTCAAATGTTCGCGCCGCACAGGCGAAGTTTGCCTTGCAGCGCAGGAGTGCAGCGGAGGTTGCCGGTTGCCATTCCGGGTAATTTCGCGCATATCCGACGTCCGAACGGACGGGGCAAAAATAGCAGTTTCCCGTGCCGTCCCACCGATCACAGCCGAAAGGCTGTGTAAAAAAATGAGAGGGAAACACACGGCTCTGTGTACTGCCCGACAACAAATTTAGGAGGAAGAAAAAAGTATGGCAAACCAAAGAATTCGTATCAAGCTCAAGGCCTATGAACA
>CAMORL010000170.1 GCA_946623765.1 uncultured Clostridia bacterium | reverse complement strand
CAAGACCGAGCAGCAGTCCGGCGATTGCCGAGGGCAGACCGCGCTTTTGCGGGTTTCGGATGCGGGCGACGATGCCGAAAAGTCCGAAACAGCAGGCAAGCGGCGCAAGGAAAAACGTGACTGCGGCGGTTCCGTACAGGATCCTGAGCTCAAAGTTCATAAGTCTTCCGAGCAGCGTCAGCATGCCGAACACGAACGTCCCGGCGCCGAGAAGCAGCGCAGCGCCGCTGCGCTTGCAGTGCGGCTTATCTTCCGGCGCTTCCGGCTGGTTCGGTACTTCAAACGCCGTGCCGCAGTTCGGACAGACCCGAATGGTCGCGTCCGGCAGCGGTTTGCCGCATTCAGGACAGAACATGGTCCGCTTCCTTTCGCGCCTTGTTGCGCTTTCTTACGAGCATCAGCACATACCAAAGGATGACGAGCACCTGGAACACGGCGGCGACCATGAAGAGCATCGCGACCTTCTGAATGCTGCCGATCACGACGAACGAGAGATAGATCGCGCCGCAGAGCGTCCACACAAGCCCCGACACCGACAGCGCCTGCATCAGCAGATTGCTCCACTTGTGGCTGAACACGACGAGCAGGATCATGCTGACCGGGACTGCATAGATGAACGCGAGCCAGCCGACCCGGACCTTGGCAAGATAGCACACGAAAAACCCGATCGCGGCGACGAAAAACGCGAGTCCGATCGAGATCAGCGTGATAATGATGTGGCGGCTCTTCTGCTCCGCCTGCGGACGGACCAAAGGTCCTTCACGCAGGAACGAATCGAGCGGAACGTCATAGAGATCGGCGAGCTTGCACAGGACCAGAAGGTCCGGCATGCCGTCTCCGCGCTCCCACTTCGAGATGGATTTATCCGAATAATTCAGTTTTTCTGCAAGCTCCGCCTGTGTGAGTCCGGCGCGTTTCCGGTATGCGGCGAGCTTTTCCGCAAGCACGGTGCGGATTCTGCTTTCTTCCATTTATACCTCAAAATGCCCTGTTTTACTGGGATTCTACTGTCGGTAGAGTCGTCATTCTACATTTCTACCGGTCGCTTTTCGGGCGATAGACGTCCGTTCCGTTCGAATAGGGTGCAATTTCAATACGATGGGTCTATTATACTGGCAGAATCATTTTATTGCAAGTGCGAATTGTGTCAATCGGAGGTTTCAAATGCAAACAAATCGTGTCATTTCCATCTTCGGCGACTCGATCCTGAAGGGCGTACGCATCCTTTCGGGCACAATGCGCTACGGAACGACGGACGATATCGGGCTGGAATCCATCGCAAAACGCCACAATCTGATCCTCGACAACCGCTCACGCTTCGGCTGCACGGTCCAAAAGGGCGAGCTGCTTTTGAACCGACAGCTCGAAAAGGGCGAGACCCCGGCGGCGGTGCTTTTGGAATACGGCGGAAACGACGCGGACTTTTGCTGGGCGGAGGTCGCCGCGCATCCCTTGGACGAGCATGAGCCGAATACGCCGCTGCCGGTCTTTACGGAGACGCTTCGCCGCATGATCCGTACCCTCCGCGACCGCGGCATCACGCCGGTGCTGTCCACGCTGCCGCCGATCTCGTCCGAGCGCTACCTCGACTGGATCACGCGCGGCGGGCTTTCGAAGGAGAACATTCTCCGCTGGCTCGGCGACGCAAACGCGATCTACCGCTGTCAGGAAAAATACTCGCTTGCGATCGAGCGGCTTGCCGCCGAAACCGGCTGTGCGCTCGTCGACCTGCGCAGCGCGTTTCTGGAAAAGCGCTGTCTGCTCCCCTACCTCTGCGCGGACGGGATCCATCCGAACGACGCCGGGCAGCGGCTCATTCACGACGTTCTGTCCCGCGCGGCGGACCGCATTCCCGCGCTGCTGCCGTAACTCTCGGAATTTCTGCTGTTTTTTGTAAAAACCCGCACCGCGTATTGCATATATATTCGATATTACTTGCAATTTCTGTTTTTTTATGCGATACTGTAGGCGAGGGCTGTTTCCGCGCAGAGGGGGATTGCATACATTCGGAGATCACGTGTAAGCAGTTCGAAAAAATAAGGATACGGAGGATTCTTTATGGAACAGCAAGCCAAGAAAAAAAATCTGCTGCCGATCTGGATACTGATCGGTATGATTGCCGGTATCATCGTCGGTCTTTTGTGCCTGTGGGTTCCCGGCTGGTTCAATCATCCGGAATGGAAGGAGCCGATGGTCAACTTCACGACAAACTGGCTGAAGCCGATCGGCGACATCTACATCAACCTGCTGAAGTTCCTGATCGTTCCGATCGTGCTGATCTCGATCACCGCGGGCGTCATCTCGCTCGGCGATCTCAAAAAGGTCGGCAGCGTCGGTCTCAAAACGTTCCTCTACTACCTCGGCACAACCGCGCTTGCGGTCATTATCGGTCTTGTCATCGTCAGCCTGTTTAAGAAATGGTTCCCCGCTTTGCCGGGCGCGAATCTGACCGAGCTCGAATACCAGGCGAAGGAAGCGCCGAAGGTGATGGACGTCATCAAGAACATCTTCCCGGATAACGCCTTGAAGCCGCTTGTGAACGCGGATATGCTTCCGGTCATCTGCATCGCGATTCTGCTCGGCGCAGGCATCCTTGCCGCCGGCAAGAAAGCGGACCCGGTCACGAACCTCGTGAACTCCGCAAACGAAGTGGTCATCAAGATCCTCATGATGATCATCAAGATCACGCCGATCGGCGTTTTCTGCCTGATGGCGAACGTCGTCGCAGTCAACGGTCCGATGATTATCGGTTCGCTCGCGCTGATCATCGGCGTCGCGTACCTCGGATACCTCGTCCACCTCGTCGTCGTCTACGGTCTCAGCGTACAGCTGCTGAGCCGCATGAATCCGTTCAAGTTCTTCCGCGGCATGATGCCCGCGATGATTACCGCGTTTACCACCACCTCGTCGAATGCGACGCTGCCGGTCAACATGGAATGCTGCGCGGAGCTCGGTGCGGATAAGGGCATTACATCCTTTGTTCTGCCGCTCGGCGCAACGATCAATATGGACGGCACCGCGATCTATCAGGCGGTCTCCGCAGTCTTTATCGCATGCTGCTACGGCATCAATCTGACCTTCGCGCAAATGGCGCAGATCGTTCTGACCGCCGTGCTCGCATCCATCGGCACCGCCGGCGTCTCCGGCGCAGGTCCGATCATGCTCGCCATGGTGCTTGCGCAGATCGGCGTTCCGGTCGAGGGCATCGCGCTGATCATCGGCGTCGACAAGATCTTCGACATGGGCCGTACCACGCTGAACATCACGGGCGACGCAACCTGCGCAATCTGGATCTCCCGTCTCGAACAGCGCAAGGCAGCCAAAAAAGCCGCAAAGCAGGCATAATTCCCAAAACCCGACAGACGGCACGGAAACGCTTCCGTGCCGTCTCTTTCTGTCCTCCGATACGTTCG
>CAMORL010000169.1 GCA_946623765.1 uncultured Clostridia bacterium | reverse complement strand
CCGCCGCCGCGACCGCGCCCTCGAACCCGAGCGCGAGCACCGGCGCGAGCATCGCGGGATTGCGTCCCGTGCAGAGAAAGATCAGATGTCCGTTCTTCTGCGCGGCTTTGATCGCTTTCATCGCGCTTTCGGGAGGGGTATTGCTGCCCGCCGGCGTCAGCGTTCCGTCAATGTCGAGAAAGATCAGTTTCCGTTTCATACGCTCCCTCCGTTACATGTTCCGGTACAGCCAGACATATCCGCCCGCAGGCAGCTGCACTGCGCCTGCGTCGCGCTGTTCGCCGGTGAGAAGATCGGTATAGACCGAAAGATCCTGTACCCACGCGACCTGCGGTTCGTCGGAGAAATTGAACAGCGCAAGCAGCTTTTCCTTTCGATAATACCGTCCGAGACCGAGCACATGGTCGTTATGCGTATCGAGAACCCAGGTGTCCGCCGCGTCGTCGAACACGGAATACTTTGCGCGAAGCGCTTCCTGCTGTCTGATCGCGCAAAAAACCTTGTTTTCGATCGTGTTTTTCAGATTCCGCTTCGCCGCCTTCTTCCAATCCAGATTGCCGCGATGCAGATACCGGCTGTCCTCAGCTTTCAGGGGGTCTTCATGGTAGGCGTAATCGTTTTCCTGCGCGATCTCGTCGCCGCTGTATAAAACCGGTACGCCGCTCATCGTGAACATCAGCGCATGCAGCATCGCGTCGCGGCGGATTGCCTCGGCAATTTTCGCCTTGTCGCCGTGCTTTTTCGCCGTTTCAATGCCGCACAGCGACGCCGTCGTTCCGCAAAGCCGCGCGTCTCCGAGCCGCGGATCGTCGTTGTAGAGCTCGCCTTTCGCAAAGCTGCCCATCCACCTGCCGGTCAGATAATCGTTGAGATACTTCTTGTGCGGGATTTCCTCCTGCCCGAACCGGCGCAAAAAGCCGTAATCAAGTCCCCATCCGATGTCGTCGTGGCAGCGGAGATAGTTCAGAAACGTATACTGTTTCGGCAGCGAAAACACCTGTTCCATCTGATGCTTCAGAAGCCGCACGTCCTTCGTCGCCACCGTGTGCCAGATCGACGCCATCGTCGTGACGTTGTACAGAAGGTGACATTCGGGTTTTTCGACCGTTCCGAAGTACGGAACGACCTTGCTCGGCTCCATTACGACCTCGCCGAGAAGCAGCGTCCCGGGACAGACGATCTCGCAGACGATGCGCATCATACGCACGAGCGAGTGCACCTCCTTGAGGTTCCGGCAGGGCGTGCCGAGCGCCTTCCAGATATACGGCACCGCGTCGAGCCGGATGACGTCCACGCCGTGGTTGCAAAGGAACAGCATGTTGTCCGTCATGTCGTTGAATACCGCCGGATTTGCGTAATTGAGATCCCACTGATAGGGATAGAACGTCGTCATTACGACCTTCTGCGCTTCCTCGCACCAGGTGAAATTGCCCGGCGCGGTCGTCGGAAACACCTGCGGCACGGTCTGCTCGTACGCGTTCGGGATCTCCCAGTTGTCATAGAAGAAATACCGGTCCTGATATGCCTTCTCGCCCGCGCGCGCACGCTTTGCCCATTCGTGGTCCTCGCTCGTGTGGTTCATGACGAAATCGAGGCACACCGCGATTCCGCGTTCGTGACACGCTTCGGACAGCGCGAAGAGATCGTCCATTGTGCCGAGCTCCGGCTGGACCTTCCGAAAATCGCTGACCGCATAACCGCCGTCGCTTCTGCCCTTCGGGCTCTCCAGAAGCGGCATCAGATGCAGATAGTTCACGCCGCAGTCGGTGATATAGCCGATCTTCTTTTTCACGCCGTTCAGCGTCCCCGCAAAGGCGTTGACGTACATCAGCATGCCGACAAGATCGTGACCGCGGTACCAGTCCGGACACGCTTCCCGCGCGCGGTCCATGTTCTTCAGAGATTCCGGACGCGCTTCATACGCGCGGTACAGCATATCGACAAAGCGCCTATATGCCTTGAGATTGTTGTGGTACAGTTCGCAGTAGAGCCATTTGAGCTCGTCCTCGCGCAAAACATATCTTCTTGTAAATTCCTGCGCCCAATTTGCGTGCTCCATCATGCCTTTATTCCTCCGTAAGTTCGTTTTCCGTCGGCATAGCGGGGATCGCGCCGGTCCGGCTTGCCGTGATCGACGCCGCTCGGTTCGCATAGCGCACATAGCGTTCGATCGTTTCCGGTGTAAGTTCTTCTATCCCGCCGTGCTTTGCAATGCGGCTCAGAAACGCGCCGAAGAACGTGTCGCCCGCGCCGTTCGTGTCCGCGACCTTGACCCTGAAACCCGGCACCGTGCCGGAATCGTTTCCGTATCTCCAAAGAGCGCCGTCCGCGCCGAGCGTCACAATTACAAGACGTACCCCTTGCCGCAGCAGCACTTGGGCGGCTTTTTCGGGTTCTTCATATCCCGTCAGAAGCGCGGTTTCCTCTTCGCTGATCTTCACGACGTCGCAAAGCGGCAGCACCGAGCGCATGATCCCGACCGCTTCCGTCTCGCTGTTCCAAAGCGACGCGCGGTAGTTCGGATCGTAGGTGATGAGCGCGCCGTTCGCCTTCGCCTGCTTCACTGCGGCTTTGATCGTTTCCCGGCAGTCCGGCGACGAGAGGGAGACGCTGCCGAAATGCAGGATGTCCGCGTCTGCCGCCGCGATCAGCGCGCGCTCCCGGTCGATCTGCGTGTCCGCTCCCGGCTTTCTGCAGAACGAAAAGCTGCGTTCGCCCGATGCGTCGACCGTCACGACGGCGAGTGTCGTGGAGGCGCGTTCGGTCACCTGCAAGCCGCTTGCATCAACATCGTAATGTCTTAATGTATCCTGCAGGATTCTGCCGAACGCGTCGTTTCCGACACAGCCGATAAAGGCTGTCCGCACGCCGAGCTTGCGCGCCGCGACCGCAAGGTTTGCCGGTGCGCCGCCCGGGATCGCGGCAAACACCGCGCTGCCGTTCGCGTCCGTTCCGGTCTGCGTCATATCGATCAGGATCTCTCCGATGGTTGTGATCTGCATAGGATTCATCCTCTCCCGTTGTCTGGTCCGTTTGATCGAGTATACCGTATTGCAAAGGCAAATGCAAGAAAAAGCAGCCGCTTTTGTACGGCTGCTCCGGAAACGGTTCTTTATACCCTGAAATCGTCTTCGACCGCGCGGGTCAGTTCCCACAGGCGGATCGAGACGTCGCCGTTTACGACGATACGATCCTCCCCCGCAGCCGGGAAGATGCGGGACGAGAACACGGCGTCGCCGTCGTTGACGAAGAGTTCGACCGAGCTTTTGTCGATAAAGATGCGGAGATGAAACAGACCTTTCGGCAGCGGACGCGTGCGTGATTCTCCCTGTTCCGTGTTGAATCGTCTCATGAGCCGGGAACGGTCGACCGTGATCTCGCGTTTCGCGTCGTCATATTCGATGCGAAGTCCGTCGGAGCCGTCGCCTTTTGCAAAGAGGCGCA
>CAMORL010000168.1 GCA_946623765.1 uncultured Clostridia bacterium | reverse complement strand
CGTTGATACGGCTTTTCCCGCATGGCGGGATCTGCCGAAAAATGTATTTGCACTCTGCGTCAAAAAATGTTATATTGTTGTATGATATGGAAGGACGGTTCCGGACAGATGAAGAAACAGCAGAAATGGATTCTGAAACGGCATGCGGTGATTATGGACGCCGCGCGGTTTGTGCTCAGACCCGTCATCAGACGAAAATACAACGTCGCCTGCGAGCGCTTTGAAGCGCAGGGCGATCGCAGCTATCTGGTGCTCTATAACCACCAGACGCCTGCCGATCAGTTCTTTGTGGGACTGTCGTTCAAGGGACCGATCTATTACGTCGCGTCGGAGGACATCTTCTCGAACGGCTTTATTTCCTCGCTCCTGCGGTTTTCCGTTGCGCCGATACCGATCGTGAAATCGACGACGGATCTCAAAGCCGTCAAGACCTGTCTGCGCGTCGCCAAGGAGGGCGGGACCATCGTCATCGCGCCGGAGGGAAACCGCACGTATTCCGGAAAGACCGAGTACATCAACCCGGCGATTGCGGCGCTTGCCAAAAAGCTCGGGCTGCCGATCGCGCTTTACCGGATCGAAGGCGGTTACGGCGTACAGCCGCGCTGGAGCGACGGCACGCGAAAGGGCTCGATGCGCGCGTATGTTTCGCGCGTGATCGAACCGGAGCAGTTTGAGAGCATGACAAGCGCGGAGCTGCTTAAAGAGATTCGCGACGGACTGTACGTGAACGAGGGGGAGACCGGCGGAGTGTTCCGTTCCGAAAAGCGGGCGGAATATCTCGAACGCGCGGTGTATTACTGCCCGTACTGCGGACTTTCGACCTTCGAAAGCGCCGGAAACGAGATCCGGTGCACGCGCTGCAACAGGCGGATCGTTTACGGCGAGGATAAGCGGCTCACCGGCGTGGGATTCGATTTTCCGTACGGGTCCGTTGCCGAATGGTACGACGCGCAGAGCGCGTTCATGTGCGGGCTCGATCTTTCGGCGTATACGGAACAGCCGATGTTTTCCGATACGGCGGACGTTTATCACGTTGTGCTGTACAAAAACAAGCGCCGGATCGCAAAGAACGCGGCAATCCGTCTCTTCGGCGACCGGATCGAGATCGACGGAATCGGGTGCGGCGCACTGTATTTCACGGATCTTCGCGCGGCAACGGTCCTCGGCAGAAACAAACTGAACCTTTACACGCAGGAGCGGATCTTCCAGATCAAGGGCGGAAAACGCTTCAATGCGCTGAAATATGTAAATACGGTCTATCACAGCAAAAATATCGACAGGGGAGACACGGATGGAAAATTTCTGGGACTTTAACGTATGGGGCATGATCAACCTCGTATCTGTGCTGCTTCTGAGCCTGCTTGCGGCAAGCATGCTCAGGAAGGCGATCCCGTTTTTACGGAACTCGTTGATCCCGACCTCGGTGCTCGGCGGCGCAATTCTCGTCGCGATTGCCGGCGTCTATAAGCTGATCGCCAAAGAGGGCATGTTTGAAACGGCGTTCTTCGGCGGCAACGGGACCGCGACGCTGGAGCTCATCACCTATCACTGCCTTGCGCTCGGATTCATTGCGTCGACGTTCAAGCCCTCGAAGGGCAAGCTCACCAAAAAGCGCACGGGCGAGATCTTCAACACCGGCGTGACGACGGTCTCCACCTACCTGCTGCAGGGCATCTTCGGACTTGCGATCTCGATCGTCGCAGCGCTGATCGTGAAGGATTTCTTCCGGGCGGCGGGCATTCTGCTGCCGTTCGGGTACGGACAGGGCACCGGTCAGGCGATGAACTACGGCAACATCTATGAGACGGAATACGGCTTTGCGGGCGGCAAGAGCTTCGGGCTGACGATCGCCGCGCTCGGCTTCCTCTCCGCAAGCATCGGCGGCGTCATCCACCTGACGATTTTGAAAAAACGCGGCAAGATCCGGATTGCGGACGAAACCGTTCTGAACGGGCAGAGCGACACCGAAGCTGCGGACCGGAAGATGCCGATGAAGGAGAGCGTCGACCGCCTGACCGTACAGATCGCGCTGATCTTTACGGCGTATTTTCTCGCGTTTCTGCTGATGCTCGGACTCGGCGCGCTGCTGCCGGGCATGAAATCCGTCGTGTTCGGATTCAACTTCCTGCTCGGCGTACTGACGGCGACGCTTGTGAAGCTCTTCATGAACTTCCTCCGCAAGAAGAACGTGCTGAAAAAGGAATATGCCGACGCATTTTTGATGACGCGCGCGAGCAATTTCTTCTTCGATCTGATGATCGTTGCGGGCATTGCGGCGATCCGCTTCTCCGTGCTCGAACGCTACTGGGGCATCATCCTGATTATGGGCGCCGTCGGTCTTGTCGTCACCTACATCTATAACCGCTTTGTGGCAAAGAAGCTGTTCCCGGACTATACCGAAGAACAGTTCATGGCGATGTACGGCATGCTGACCGGCACGGCGAGCACCGGCATCATTCTGCTGCGTGAAATCGACGGAAACTTCACGACGCCCGCCGCAGACAACCTCGTATATCAGAACTTCCCGGCGATCGTGTTCGGCTTCCCGATGATGCTGCTTGCGACGTTTGCGCCGAAGCAGCCGATCCTGACGCTTCTCATATTGATCGGATTCTTTGCGGTGATGAACGTCATCCTGTTCCGGAGCCGCATTTTCAAGAGAAAACAAAAACCGGAGACCACAAAATAATCGACTGTCAGAAAGGGGCATTCTTATGACGAAGGAATCATTTTGGATCATGCGAACGTTCAATCCGCTGTTCTTTGCCTGCTTCGCATTCTTTATCGCGCTGCTTGTCGTTGTCAGCCTGATCCTGAAAAACCGCAGCGATAAGACGAAGCGCGTCGTTTTGATCGTAACGTGCATCCTTACGTTCATCGGCTTTTTCGTCTATAAGTACTTCCTGTCGATCGACACGGAGTACGACAAGCTCGTCATCGAAACGCGCGGGGGATTCACCTGGTGGGCGGAACTGCCGCTGCAGCTGTGCAACATCAACATGATGATCATCCCGATCGCCGTTGCGCTGAAAAACCGCCCGCTGATGAGCTTCAGCTTCTTCCTTGCGCCGCTCGGCGCGCTGCTCGCGCTTATGAGCCCCGCGGTCGGCTTTGACGGCTATTCCATCTGGCTGCCGCGCATGCTCGGTTTCTACGGCACGCACTTCATGATCATCATCGAAGCGCTCGCGCTTGTGACGTTCGGCTTCTACCGTCCGAAATTCAAGGATCTGCCGAAGACGGTGCTGACGCTTGTGATCCTGATGCTCGTCATCACAGGCATCAATTTCCTGCTCATCAAGACCGGCTTGTACAACCGCGCGAACTACTTCTTCACGATGGAGCACGAGGGCATTTCGATCCTGAAGCTCTTCTGGAGCTGGATCCCGTACCCGGTCGTCTATCTGCTGCCCGGCGCAGTCATCCTCGCGGTTTATATGCTGCTCGTCACCACGCCGTTTGCAATCGCGGATAAGATCAAAAAGAAGAAAGC
>CAMORL010000167.1 GCA_946623765.1 uncultured Clostridia bacterium | reverse complement strand
ATTACAGCAGATCCGTGAGGTCGCGGATCTCGATGCAGGATTCGGGCAGGGATTCGGGACGCGGACCGGACTGCCATGTGTGAAGATAGCGGCTGGGGATCCCTGCCGCATCCGCGCCGCCGACGTCCGCTTCCGCGTCGTTTCCGACCATGACCGCCGTTTGCCGGTCGATCGCATAGCGGGAAAGCAGCAGCTCGAAGAGCCCGCGGTACGGCTTTTTCATGCCGGCGTCCGAGGAAAGCAGAATCCCGTCGAACCGCGACCCAAGCCCGAGCGCGTCGAGCTCGTCCATGGTAAAGCACGACTGCGCGTTCGACAGCAGATAGCACTTCGCGCCGCGCGCCTTCAATGCGTCGAGCGTTTTCAGCGCATGCGGCATCGGACGGAGCCACACGGTCGAACGGCGGCGGAAAAGTCTCGCAAACGCCGCGGCGTTCGCGTCGTCCGTGTGAAGCAGCCGCCGAAAGACGTGCAGAAGCTCCGGCTCGACAAACGCCTGCGGCACGGAGGGCAGCGCTTCGTGCCGCCGCCTTGTTTCGTCCGCGCAGAGCGAATGATACGCCGCGCGCAGCGTTTCGCCGGTGTACTGTACGCCGAACCCTTCGGCGTCCGCAGCCATCGCATGCCAGAAAACCTCTGCCGATTCATCCGTGCAGATGTCGGCAAGCGTGCCGTACAGATCAAAGAGATAGGTTGAAAAAGCCATGGCTCACACCTGCTGCAAATAGCCGACGCCGGATTCCATGATCTTCTCGGCGGCGTCGGCAAGTGCGGCCGCCGGTTCCTGCATGCCGCTGTTCAGCCACTGTTCCATCAGAAAGAGACAGCCGCCGGACACGAAGGTGAAGTAGGCGTTGATGCGGGCAAGATCCGCGTTCGGATAGAACCGGACGAAGAACGGAACACACCGATCCCGGATCGCACACATCAGATTGCGCGCGAACTCCTTGTTGCCGTACGGTCCGATGATCGCTTTGCAGAGACCGGCGTTCGCCTCGATGCATTGAAAAACTTTCTTCGTGACCCGCGGCGGCGTGGGCTGACCGATGGCGGACAGGATCGGGTCGAGCGCGGTGAAAAAGTCGCGGGTCATCTCCGCTTCCACTTGCTCCATCAGATCGTAAATATCCGCGTAATGCGAGTAAAACGTGCCGCGATTCAGCTTTGCCCGCAGGCAAAGTTCCTTCACCGTGATGCTCCGCAGGGGCTTTTCGGCAAGCAGAGACGTCAGGGCGTTTCGAAAAAGCCGTTTGGTGGTCTGTACGCGATGTTCGGGATTTTTCATTGGGTGGATCCTTTCCGGCATTTCTCTGCCCTTGGCTAAAAATTTTTCCATAATTCAACAGGAATCCATAAAATTGTCGGTTGAAACGGAAAACCTTCTCCTTTATAATAATATATATTCAATGATAAATCAACACGATGTACGAAAAATACACCGGAAATTTGCCGTCGGTTCTGCTTGATGATTCTCAAACCGTTCGGCAAAGAGGCCGGTCGGACATGACCGCAGTGCGCGAATATCCCCTCATTCTCCAGATGCGCGCCAGCCTCAAAGACCTCCCCGCGTGATGAACGGGGAGGTTTTTTGATTCGCGAACCGATCGGCTACGGCAGAGGAGTCAGCCGCAGCCAGTAGCCCGTGCCGTCGCGATCGCGAAGATACCGTGTGAAGCCCAGAAGCGCGCGCGGAGGACGCGGCGCGGCGCGACCGCGTACCGCAAGGATGTGCAGCGTCTGCCCGTTCGGCTGTTTCCATGTCCCCTCGTAGTGCGGCAGAACGTCCGCGCCCTCGATGTAGCGCCAGCGCGCGCCGGGATATTCCTGCGGGAACAGCGTAATGCCGCGCGGCAGTTCCGCCGAGTTATCCTCTTTTTGCACCGAGTTATCCACATTCCCATCCCCCTCATACGCCGCATAGAATGCTTCCGCGCGCTTCAGAAGCTGTGTAAACGACTCGGTCTCCCGCGCGGTGTCGGCAATGCTGTCCCGACTCTGCATTTCTATGGTGCTAATATGGGACAAATCCGGTTCATCCTTTGGAGCATCCTCCACTGTTTCCGCCTCCATGGTATGAATATGGGACATATCTTCCGGGGCAGGCGCAGCAGGGACGGACGGCGGAACCGGTTCCTTGACATTGGTGTAAATTTGGGACAGTCTTTTCCGATAGACCGAGAGCGGCGCGGCAGTTTCGGCAGCGGCAAAGCAGGTTACGCGCGTCCCCTCCGCCCCGAGCAGGGCGACGGCGCCGGGAAAGCGCACCTCCCGATCCGGAAAAACCGGCACCGCGTCCGTATCGGAAAACAGCGTGAACGTTCCGGCAACCGGTGCGGAAAGCGTCAGCGTCACGCGGTCGTCGATTGCGCGGACCAACCCTGAGGGGGTTCCGTCCGTGCGCTTCAGAATCCAGTAGCAAAGCATGAAATCACCTCGCATCTATTGTATTTTTGCGTTTTTCATAGTATGATACAATCAGAGTATTATCGGAGGTTATCTATGGTATTTCTGATAGCGATTCTTCTGGGACTGGTACAGGGACTCTGCGAGTTTCTGCCGGTGTCCAGTTCGGGACATCTGTTCCTCGTTTCCAAGCTGACCGGAGGCGCGACCGAACAGCCCTATTTCGATTCGTTCTTCACGGTCATGCTGCACGTTGCGACGCTGATCGCGGTGCTCGTGGTTTATCGCGAGCAGGTGATGGCGATCCTCAGACGGCCGATCCAAAAGCTGACGCTGCATCTGATCGTCGCGACGCTGCCGACGGTTGTGTTTGCGCTGATCCTGAAGAAGTTCGACGCGCTCGACAAATGGCTGGACGAAGGAAACTTTTTGGGCGTGAGCTTTCTGCTGACGGCGGTCTTTCTGACGGTCAGCGAACTTCTCTGCCGCAGAAGAAAGGCGACGAAATCGATCAAAACCATGCGCTGGACCGACGCGCTGGTGATCGGCGGCATGCAGGCGGTCGGCGTACTGCCGGGCGTTTCGCGCTCCGGCTCGACGATCGCGGGCGCACTGGGCATGCGGATCGACCGCAAGAGCGCCGCGGACTTTTCGTTTTTGATGTCGATTCCGGCGATCCTCGGCGGGCTCGTTCTGGAGCTTTATAAGATGGTCAAGGAGCCGCCGGCGTACGATATCGACTTCACGTTCGGCGCGGCGATGATCCTTGCGATGCTCGTCGCGGCGATCTCGGGCTATTTTGCCGTGCGCTTTATGATCCGTCTCATCACAAAGAAGGGACTGTTCGGCTTCGCGATCTACACCGGCGCACTCGGTCTGATCGTGCTGATTCTGCAGATCACCGGCGCGCTCGGGTTCGGCTTTACGCCGTTCGGAGGTTAAGATGCGGCTTGATAAGTGGTTAAAGGTTTCCCGTATCATCAAACGGCGCACCGTTGCGAACGAGGCGGCAGGCGCGGGACGCGTTTCGATCAACGGCAAAGTGGCAAAGCCCGCTTCGGAAGTGAAGCCCGGCGACACGATCGACATCCTGCT
>CAMORL010000166.1 GCA_946623765.1 uncultured Clostridia bacterium | reverse complement strand
TTATCTCGAATGCTGCTTGATCGCGCCGGAGCGGTAGGCGGCGAGAAGCTGCGTCAGGTCCTCGATGCGCTCCAAAAGCGTTTTGCCGACGTCGGTGTCTGCGACGCGCTTGCGCGAAGCAGGCGTATAGACGATCTGCTGCGTGCTGTGAATGTCGGTTTCGGTGCGGATCGCTTCGTTGACCGTCACGAACGGGTCGTGGCACGAAAGGATCATGCACTGCGAGTTGTAGATCAGCGTGTAGCCCGCGATGCCGGTCGTGGATTGGTATGCCTTCGACATGCCGCCGTCGATGACGAAGATCCTGCCGTTCGCCTTGATCGGGGATTCGCCCTTCTTGATCTTGACCGGCACGTGTCCGTTGATGATGTGCGAATCGGGATCGGCGGAGAGTCCGAACTCCTCGAGGATTTTGATCGCAAAGTCTTCATGCTCGGCGAGCTTGAAGTACGGATTCTTGTGTTCCTCGTGGGTAACCTTGTCGTCGATGAAGTAGCGCTCGAACGTCGTCATCTTGTCCTTGCCGAAGAGCGGCGAGTTCGTGCCGCACCACATATACCAGAAGAAGTCGAGCCCCTGTTCGCGTTCGGGCGTTCCCCACTTGGTAAAGAAGCCCTGCCGCACCAGCGCGTCCGCCTTGTCGAACAGCGCTTTGCCGGCATATTCCTTCCCGTCGATGGTGACGGATGCAAAGCTGCCGTCCGGATTCGCGGGGACGCAGCCGTGGAACAGCAGGTTCCCGTTGCACACAAGGTACATGCTTCCGTGCGAGAACAGGAACTTCACATGCTCGCGGATCTTGCCGGAATGGTAGAACGCCGTGCGCAGCTTGTCCATCAGATCCTCCTCCGCCTCGGTCAGCACATAGGGATCCGAGGGCAGAACGGTCGGGAACCGCTTATCCGCAAGCTCATATTCCACGCCGTCGATCGTCATCGTGCCGCGCTCGTAGTCCACGCGGTGCAGCATGCGGCGGTGCTCCATTTTGTATTCCGGATTCTTTTCGATGATCTGCCCTTCGAGCTTGAAGAGGATGATTGCCATCGCCTTGTGCATCTTGGCGATCATCTCGGGATTGTCGTGGTGCGCGTCGCCGACCTCACGCGGGAGGAACTTGGTGCACGGATCGTCGCCGTACGTTTCCAGCGCGAATTTCAGAAGCGGCGAAAGCGAAATGCCGTAGCCGTCCTCGATCGTGTCGACGTTGCCGTATTTCAAAGAATTGATGATCGCGGTCGCGATGAGGGCGCGGTTGCCTGCCGCGGCGCCCATCCACAGGATGTCGTGATTGCCCCACTGGATATCGACGTTGTGGTAGGTCAGAAGCCGGTCAAGAATGATGTGCGCGCCGGGACCGCGGTCGAAGATATCGCCGACGATGTGCAGCCGGTCGATGACAAGCCGCTGAATGAGGTTCGAAAGCGCCACGATCAGCGCGTCCGCCTGTTCGGTCTCGATGATCGAACGGATGATCTCGTTGTTGTAGCGAATCTTATCCTCGGTTTCGATTGCGTGCAGAAGCTCGTCGATGATATAGGCATAGCTTTCGGGCAGCGCTTTGCGAACCTTGGACCGCGTATATTTCGACGCGGACAGTCTGCAGACCTCGACCATGCGCCGGAGTGTGATCTTGTACCACTCCGCGTTGACGACGCCCGCGCGCTTCAGCTGATCCAGCTTTTGCACCGGATAGTAGATCAGCGTCGCAAGCGTGTTGCGCTCCGCTTCGGTCACGCTGTTTTCAAACAGAATGTCGACCTTCTTGCGAATGACGCCGGAAGCGTTTTTCAGCATATGAATGAACGCTTCATATTCCCCGTGGATGTCGCTGATGAAATGCTCGGTGCCTTTCGGAAGATTGAGGATCGCTTTGAGATTGATGATCTCCGTGGAGACCTCGGCGATCGTCGGGTACTCTCGTGCCAGCAGTTTCAGATACTTCATGTCCGCAAGCTGTTCCATGCCGTTTCCGCCTTTCGTATGATTCTGTGTTCATTCTATCATGCCGCGATCGTCCTGTCACCCCGTTTTGCGCCGTTCAAAAAATATATTCGCGTTGCGCACGGCGCGGGTTTTGTGGTAAAATGACGGTGCGGCAAAAAGCCGCGCATCGGGAGGACGTTATGGAAGAAAAACGGAAGCCGACGATCGGCGAACTCAGGGAGATCCTTTCCTTGCTCGGCATGGAAGCCGTTGCGGACGGCGCGATCACCGCATTCACCTCGGACGAGGACGGCGCCGAATACGCTGTGTGGAGGATCGACGCCGACCCGCCGTGCGTGCTGAAGCGTGCAAAGGCGTACGAGCTTCCGGTCTACCGCAGCTTCTTTGCGGAGAAAAAGCCGTACGTCCCCGCGCTGTTGGGTTCGTGCACGTACAACGGCGACGATTATTTTCTGACCGAATACGTTCCCCTTCACGATCTCCGCATCTGCGACCGGAAGCGACTTGTCCCTGCGCTCGACGCGCTCGTTGCCTCGCAGGAGGAATACTGGCAGCGCGAGGATCTGTACGACGTCTGCGTTACGATGGACATGGCAAAGCAGGGCATCGAAAACCGCGGGAAATACCTCGGATCGGACTTGCTCGAACGCGCGTACGCGGAATTTCGGCGCGTCTTTTCGGAAACGCCGCGCACGCTCTGCCACGACGACCTGCTCCCGATCAACGTACTTGCGGACGAGGAACGCGCGGTGCTGATCGACTGGGAGTACGGCGGCGTGCTGCCGTACCTGTCCGCGTTCGCGCGGCTGATCGCGCACGGGCGCGAGGACCGGAACGCGTATTTTTACCTCTCGCATGAGGACCGCGATTTTGCGATCGAATACTATTACGAGCACCTGCCGAAAAAGCACGGCGTCGCCTTTTCAGACTACCGCCGTGCGCTCGATTATTTTCTGTTTTACGAATACTGCGAGTGGATCATGCTCGGCAACCGCTACGACGCCCGCGACGACGAACGCTTCATCGATTCCCTTCAGTTGGCGAACGCGCTCGCGTCACAACTGATCCGGTAAATTCATCCGCGAACGGGACGCCGGGGTCGGCGTCCCCTACGATTCGTTGATGAATGTTTTACCCGCCCTTGCGAGGGAGGGTGGCGGGCGAAGGCTTTTGGTTGCGCACACGCAGAGGCTTCCCCTTGAGGGGAAGCTGTCAACGCAGTTGACTGATGAGGTGTTTCATGCGTCGCAAGGTGCAATTCATGGATCCGCGAAAAGCGTTCCGCTTTTCTGCGCGTATCCACCTCATCCGGCTGCGCTGACGCTACGCCACCTTCCCCTCCGAGGGGAAGGCTTTTGGTTGCGCACACGCAGAGGCTTCCCCTTGAGGGGAAGCTGTCAACGCAGTTGACTGATGAGGTGTTTCATGCGTCGCAAGGTGCAATTCATGGATCCGCGAAAAGCGTTCCGCTTTTCTGCGCGTATCCACCTCATCCGGCTGCGCTGACGCTACGCCACCTTCCCCTCCGAGGGGAAGGCTTTTGGGTCCGCGCAGACATTTGTAGGGGTCGCCGACCCCTGCGTCCCGCTT
>CAMORL010000165.1 GCA_946623765.1 uncultured Clostridia bacterium | reverse complement strand
CGTGTGGTATCATGCTCTCCGTCCCCTGCGGACAGCAACGGTGTCTCTTGGAAACCACCGCAAAAAAACAAGGAGTGTATTTTCCCGTGAAAAAAACCTTTTCCGAATTCAGAGAAATGCTGAAAACCGTCCCCCCGTTTCTCCTCGCGCTGACCGTTCTTTCCGTCGTCGGCATGAACCTTCTCGCAAACAAAAGCATCAACACCGGTCTTGACTGGCTTGCGCTCGACTGCGGTATCATCCTTTCGTGGATGGCGTTTTTAACGATGGACATCCTCACGCACTGCTACGGTCCGCGCGCCGCAACGCTGTTTTCGGTCTTTGCGCTGTGCATCAATCTCTTTATGGCGGGGATCTTCTTCCTTGCAAGCCGCATTCCCGGCGTTTGGGGCGAGAGCTTCGTCGACGGCAGCGAGCAGGTCATCAACCGCGCGCTCGACAACACCTTTGCCGGAACGTGGTTCATCATTCTCGGAAGTTCGATCGCATTCCTCGCGTCCGCGTTCGTCAACAATTTCCTGAACTACGGCATCGGCAGACTGCTCCGCAGCCGCGAGGGCTTCGGACGGTTTGCGCTGCGGTCCTATGTGTCCACGTTTGTCGGACAGTTTGTCGACAACCTCGTCTTCGCTCTGCTCGTGAGCCGGATCTTCTTCGGCTGGACGTCGCTGCAGTGCTTCACCTGTGCGGTAACCGGCGCGCTTTGCGAGCTGCTGTTTGAAGTCGTGTTCTCGCCGGTCGGCTACCGCATCTCGCTCCGCATCACGGCGCGGCGGGAAGGAGCGGCGGCATGAACGTATTGATTACCGGAACCTCGCAGGGCATCGGCAAGGCGATCGCCGAACGGTTCCTGCAGGAAGGAAACGACGTTTTCGGCGTGGATATTCTTCCCGCTGCAATCGAGCATCCGCATTATACGCATATTGTGCGCGATATCCGCGACGAACGGTCCTTCGATATTCCCGCGCCGCAGATCCTGATCAACAACGCCGGCACGGTCGAGGAGGCCGACGCGATCGACGTGAATCTCACGGGCACGATCCGCTTTACCGAGCGGTTTTTGGATTCGCCCGCGCTCCGGTCCATCCTGTTCATTGCGTCCGCCTCGGCGCGAAACGGCGCGGAGTTTCCGTATTACGTGGCGAGCAAGGCCGGAATCGTGGGCTACATGAAATATCTTGCGAACACGCTCGGAAAGCGCGGGATCACGGTGAACGCGATCTCCCCCGGCGGCGTCGTCACGCCGCTGAACGCGCATATTCTCGAAAGCGAAACGCTGTACGGCGCCGTGCTCAACGAAACGCTGCTGCATAAATGGGCGGACGCGGACGAGATCGCAGCGCTCTGCTATACGCTGACGGTCGAAAACCGCTCCATCACGGGCGAGGATATTCTTGTCGACAACGGCGAAATGCTCAAATCGAATTTTATTTGGTAAACACGGAGGTTTCTATGGACTATAGGAGATTCAACGATACGGTCATCGTCAGGATGGACCGCGGCGAGGAGATTATCGAAACGGTGCGCAAGGTTGCGGAAAAGGAACACATCCGCCTGGCGAGCGTGGAAGCGCTCGGCGCAACCGACGACTTTACGATCGGCGTATACGACCTTGCGGCAAAGCATTACGATTCATACAGCTTCACCGGCGCGTATGAAATCGTGTCGCTGATCGGCACGATCACCGAAAAGGACGGCGCGTTCTATCAGCATTTGCACATGTGCGCAGGCGGCAAGAACGGCGAAACGGTCGGCGGGCATCTGAACCGCGCGATGATCTCCGTGACCTGCGAGATGGTGATCCGCATTCTCGACGGCGTCGTCGAACGCCGTGCCGATCCGGAGATCGGGATCAATCTGCTGTCGTTTCCGGATTGAAACCCAAAGAAGGCTGTGCTATACTGAAAGGTGAACGATCGCCGGAAAAAACGGCGTAAAACCGAAAGGAGATCCCTATGAAATTTTCTGAAATGCCTTACGAAAGACCCGATCCCGAAGCGATCAAGCAAACGCTTTCCGATCTGACCGAACGCTTCAAAGCCGCGGCGAGCTATGAAGAGGCGAAAGCCGTCTTCCTTGAAAAGGAGGAAGAAGAAAAGGTCCTCGGTACGATGAGTACGCTGGCGTACATCCGTCATTCGATCGACACGCGCGACGAATTCTACGACGGCGAGATCAAATTCTGGGACGAGATCGGTCCGGAGATCGAGGAATACGAGCAGGAATGGCTCGAAGCAATGCTTTCTTCGCCCTTCCGCAAAGACTTCGAAGCCGAGTACGGCGATCTGTTGTTTGTGAACGCCGAAATGGACCGCAAGACCTTCTCCCCCGAGATCATCGAGGACATGCAGAAGGAAAACGAGCTGACCACCGAATACGGCAAACTGCTCGCGTCCGCGCAGATCCCGTTTGAGGGCGGTGTGTATACACTTTCCCAGTTGACCCCGTTCAAGACCGACGCGAACGACGACCGCCGTCTTGCCGCATGGAAAGCGGACGGCGCATGGTATAAGGAACATCAGGAACGCCTCGACGCGATCTATGACGAGCTCGTGCATCTCCGCGACGCGATGGGCAAAAAACTCGGCTACGGCGGCTATACGCAGCTCGGCTACTACCGCATGGAGCGCAACTGCTACACGAAGGAGGACGTCGAACAATTCCGTGCCGCGGTGCAGAAGTACCTCGTACCGCTCGCGGACAAGATCTACCGCAAGCAGGCGGAACGGCTCGGAAAGCCCTATCCGCTCTCCTTTGCGGACGCCGCGCTGGATTTCAGAAGCGGCAATCCGCGCCCTCAGGGCACGCCGGACGACATCCTTGCCGAGGGTAAGAAGTTCTATGACGCGCTCTCCCCGGAAACGAGCGAGTTCTTCCGCACGATGCTCGACGAGGAACTGATGGACGTCCTGTCCACCGAGGGCAAGGAAGGCGGCGGCTATCAGACCGAGCTTCCGCTGTATCAGCGCCCGTTCATCTTCTCGAACTTCAACGGCACGCAGGGCGACGTCGAGGTCATCACGCACGAAGCGGGGCACGCTTTTGAATACTGGATGAACCGCAAGCGCATTCCGATCGAGTATTCCTGCCCGAGCGCGGAGGCGTGCGAGGTCCACTCGATGAGCATGGAGTTCTTCGGCTGGAGGAATGCGGACGGCTTCTTCGGTCCCGACGCGAGAAAGTTCCGGTACAGCCACCTTTCCGGCGCGCTGACGTTCATCCCGTACGGCACAATGGTCGACCACTTCCAGCACATCGTCTATGAAAAGCCGGACATGACGCCCAAAGAGCGTCACGCGGAGTGGAAGCGGCTTTTAGGAATCTATATGCCGTGGATCCGTCTGGACGGCGAGATCCCCTTCTACAGCGAGGGCGAGGGCTGGCAGCGGCAGAGCCACATCTATGAGGTTCCGTTCTACTATATCGACTACTGCCTTGCGCAGACGGTCGCGCTGGAGTTCTGGGCGATGATCCAGAAGGACGAGGCAAACGCCTGGAAGCACTATATGGCGTACACCGAACAGGGCGGAAGCCG
>CAMORL010000164.1 GCA_946623765.1 uncultured Clostridia bacterium | reverse complement strand
TTGACCTTGAGGTGCTCGTTGAGGTGGTTGATGCGTTCGGTGAGAAGCGCGATCTGAACCTCGGGAGAACCCGTGTCACCCTCGTGCAGTGCGTACTTTGCGATGATTTCCTGTTTCGTCATGATGTTTTTCCTCCTTTTATTCGTATCCCCGCAGGCTGCGTATGGCGTCGGAGAGTCGCATCAACCCAGCTTACGGTTTAACCTTTGACAGTTTAGCACAACGGTTCCGAATTGTAAACACCTTTTTTGCGTTCTTCACAAACTTTTTTTGCATTCTCCGCATCCGCTGCGATCTGTGCGAACAGCAGATCCTTCGACGCGAAAACTTTCTCATCCCGAAGCCGCTTCAGAAACGCGACTTCGATGCGTTTGCCGTAGAGATCAAGCGACGCGCCGATCGCGTGCGTCTCCACGGTGCGATCCCGTCCGCCGACCGTGGGATTCGTGCCGACGTTGGTCACCGCGTCGTACCGCCTCCCCGCAAAGATCAGCTCCGTCGCATAGACGCCGTCCTTCGGCAGAAGCTGCTTTCCCGCGTCGAGATTCGCCGTCGGACGGTCATACTGCCGACCCAGCGCTTTTGCGTGCACGACCGTGCCGGAAAGGGTATAGGGACGGCCGAGCATGCGCTCCGCGCGCTCCGTCTCCCCCGCCCGGATCGCCTCGCGGATGTTCGTGGAGGAACAGGTCTCGCCGTCGACCGTGACCTTGTCGATCACGCAGAGCCGGATCTTGCGCGCTGCGCAGAGCGTCGCCAGCAGCGCCGTATCGCCCTTTGCCTTTGCGCCGAAGCGATAATCGTACCCGACGACAATCGCCGAAATCCCGCCTTCACAGCGCGCCGTAAGCCAATCGAGAAACGTCTCCGGCTCCATGGCGGCAAACGCCGCGTCGAACACCACGCTGTCCACGCGGTCACAACCGGTCGAGCGGATCTCGGCTTCGCGCTGCTCACGCGTACAAAGGTACGAAAACGACCCGGAAAACAGTTCCCGCGGGTGATTGTCATAGGTAAACGCAACTGCCGTATCGCCGTTTTCATGCGCGATCTTTGCGGCTTTTGTCAACAGCGCCCGATGTGCGAGGTGCACTCCGTCAAACATCCCGAGCGCCACAACCGTCTGGTTCATAGTTCCTCCGTTTTATTCGAGCTCCCCTGCCGGGGTGTACATTTCGAGCTCCCCTGCCGGGGCGGCTGTCACCGTCAGGTGACTGAAGGGCATTCATTCCTCGTACAGATGCACCTTCAGCAGCGCGTCGCCGCTGTGCACCGTGCCGATGCCCAGGAATGTGCCGCAGTAGATGCGGTAGATCCCGTCCGCCGCGTTCAGATGCGTCGGCAGCCCGTTCACGGCGGGCTTTCTGCGATCGCTTCTGAGGTCCAGCCGCGGCAGATAGGCGACCGCCTCCTCGCACGAGGTCAGTGTTTCCGCGAGTCTCCCCGTCTCCTTCCGTTCGGCAAGCTCCGCGATCGTATACGCCCGGTCGAGCGTGAACGGACCGGACGCCGTGCGCAGCAGAAACGCCATGTGCGCAGGTACGCCGAGCGCGGCTCCGAGATCGGCGCAAAGCGTGCGGATATATGTTCCGCGCGAACACACGACCTCGATCAGAAACCGGTTCCTCCCCCGCGTTCCGGCGCAGAGGAGCGAAGGTATCTCCACTTCGCGCGTCTTATCCGGAATCTCCTTTCCGGAAAGCGCGAGGTCATACAGCTTCTGTCCGTTGAATTTCAGGGCGGAATACATCGGCGGCGTCTGCAGAATCCTGCCGGTAAACCGCGGAAGGACCGCATTCAGCATGTCCTCCGTCACGGTCTCTTCCGACGTCGCAACGACGGTTCCCTGCGCGTCCTGCGTATCGGTCGCCGCGCCGAACGCAATCTCGGCAAGATAGGTTTTCTGCTTGTCCACCAGATAATCGAACAGGCGCACCGCTCGCCCGACGCACACGGGCAGAACGCCCGCCGCCTCGGGATCCAGCGTGCCGAGATGTCCGACTCGCTTCGTTTCAAAGATGCGCCGCACATCGACCACGACGTCGGAACTCGACATCGCCGGCGGCTTCAATACGGTTACGATTCCTTCGAGCATACCATTGCGTTTCGGAGCGCTTCGCGCATCACGCGCACCGCCTCGTCCAGCGGGAGTTCAAGCGTACAGCCCGCCGCGCGGACATGCCCGCCGCCCCCGAACCGCCCGGCTATCTCCGCCACGTTGCAGAAGCGTTTCGACCGCATGCTGACGCGCACGGTTCCGTCGCTTTCCCGCAATACACAGGCGGCTTCGACCGTGTCGATATCCCGGAGACAGTCGATCAGCCCCTCGCAGTCCTCCTTGCTTGCGCCGCACGCCTCAATCGCGCTTTCGGGGATCGCGCAGAGGTTCAGCCGTCCGTCCTCGCTCAGCTCCATGTGTGCGAGGGTATAGGCGATCAGCTTCACCTTGCGAAGCGGCTTTTCGCGGAACAGCACGCGGTTGAGCTCGGGAAGATTGATCCCGCAGCCCAGCAGATCCGCCGCCGCGCGGAACGCTTCCGGCGTCGTATTCGAGTACGAAAAGTTGCCGGTGTCGGTGGAGATCGCCGTATAGAGCGCAGTCGCGATCCCGCGATCGATCGGCACGCGCAGCGCTTTCAGCAGCTTTAGGATCAGTTCACCGGTGGCGGAAACCTCCTCGACCCAGTCGCCGTCCTTCGATTCGCGCGGGTTTGTGCCGTGATGATCGATGCAGAACTGCCACGGCGCGCTCTCCAGCGCCGTCCTGAGATGTCCGGTACGCTTATGATCGCCGCAGTCGATGTAGATCACCGCGTCCTTCGGCGGTTCGATCGCGTCCGTTCCGATGACGTCCTTCGCGCCGTCGAGAAACTGCAGATACGCAGGTACGGCGTCCGGGCAAACGACCGTCGCTTCCTTTCCGAGCGTACGGAGCGCTGCCCGCAAAGCAAGGCAAGAGCCCAGCGTGTCGCCGTCGGGCGACTGGTGGGCTGCCAGATAAAATGATTGATGCGATTGTATAAAGGTTACCGCACAGCCGAGATTCATGCTTCGTCCTCCTGCGGCTTGCCGTCCTTATGCAGCGAGCGGATCACCTCGGAAATATGCACCGAATACGCGATCGAATCGTCGCCGACAAACCGGATCGCCGGGACGCGGCGGATCGTCATCCGCGCGCCGACCTCATGTCCGATGAAGCCGGACGCATGGTTCAGCGCGTCGACCGCGGTTTTCAGCGCGTTCTCGTCGGCGTCGAACACCGACACATGCGCCTTTGCATATTTGAGATCGGGCGTCACTTCCATTTCGGTGATCGAAGTGACCGCCGGAATCCGCGGATCCTTCATGTCGAAGATGATCGCGCTGACCGTCTTTTTGAGCTCCTCGCGAAGCCTTTCGTTTCTGACCTTTGCCATCAGCGCTTCACTTCCTCCATCATATAGCATTCGATGACGTCGTCTTCGAGGATATCGTTGAAGTTCTCAATCGAGATACCGCATTCATAGCCCGCCAGAACCTCTCTCGCGTCGTCCTTGAAGCGCTTCAGCGA
>CAMORL010000163.1 GCA_946623765.1 uncultured Clostridia bacterium | reverse complement strand
TGGTTCATGACGCCGTTGCCGCGCGTGTCGGTCATCAGTTCGCTGCGATAGCCCATCAGTCCGCGCGCGGGAATCAAAAACTTCAGACGCGTACCGGTATCGCCGAGCGCCGTCATGTCGGTCATTTCCGCCTTGCGCATGCCGAGTTTTTCCATGACTGCGCCGACATATTCCTGCGGCACGTCGATGGTCAGTTCCTCGATCGGCTCGGTCACGACGCCGTTCTCGTCCTTGTGCAGGATGACCTTCGGACGGGACACCGCAAACTCGTAACCCTGACGGCGCATCTGTTCGATGAGGATCGAAAGGTGCAGCTCGCCTCTGCCGCTGACGCGGAACGTATCGGTGGAATCGGTCTCCTCGACGCGCATCGAAACGTTCGTCTTGACTTCGTTGAAAAGGCGGTCGCGAAGGTTGCGGCTCGTCACATACTTGCCTTCCTTCCCCGCGAACGGGCTGTCGTTGACGAGGAACATCATGGAAACGGTCGGCTCGTCGATCTTGACAAACGGCATGGGCTCGACAAGTGCGGGATCGCACGCGGTCTCGCCGACGTTCAGATCCTCGACGCCTGCGACGCACACGATGTCGCCTGCGTACGCTTCCTCGACTTCGACGCGCTGCAGCCCTTCGAAGTTATACAGCCGCGTGATCTTTGTGTCGCGGCGACGGTTTTCCTGTCCGCCGCACAGCGTAATCACCTGCCCGCGCTTTGCCACGCCGCGCTCGATTCTGCCGATGCCGATCTTGCCGACGTAATCGTCGTAGTCGATCGTCGAAAACAGGATCTGCAGGGGTGCGTCGGTATCCGTCGACGGAGAAGGGATCTCCTTCAGGATCGTATCAAAGACCGCCTGCATGTTGTTCTCCATCTGATCGGGCTCATAGCCGGACTGACCGTTTCTTGCGGAAGCATAAACGATCGGGAAGTCCAGCTGCTCGTCCGTTGCGCCGAGCTCGATGAAAAGCTCCAGCGCTTCGTCCACGACCTCATACGGACGCGCTTCGGGACGGTCGACCTTGTTCACCACGACGACCGCCTTTTTATTGAGCTCCAGCGCTTTGCGGAGCACGAACCGTGTCTGCGGCATGCAGCCTTCAAAGGCGTCGATCAAAAGCAGAACGCCGTCCACCATCTGTAAGATTCGTTCGACTTCGCCGCCGAAGTCCGCGTGACCCGGCGTGTCGACGATATTGATGCGCGTGTCGCCGTAGGTGACCGCGGTGTTTTTGGACAGGATCGTGATGCCTCTCTCGCGTTCAAGGTCGCCGCTGTCCATGATGCGCTCGGTTCCCTGCTCGCTGCGGCGCAGTGCGCCTGCATCCTTCAAAAGCTGATCGACCAGCGTCGTCTTGCCGTGGTCGACGTGTGCGATGATCGCAACGTTGCGAATATTCATAAAATCTCCTCTTTCTTTCGGATTCGTATGATTGTCTCAAAAAAGAATCAAAATATTATACATCGCTTTTCTTTCGATTGCAAGTATGTTATAATAGAAACATGGAAAATGCAGATCTTTTTTCGGCGACCGCAAAAAAGCAGGCGCCTTTGGCGGACCGGATGCGTCCGCATTCGCTCGACCGGTTCATCGGTCAGGAGCATATTGTGGGACCGGGCAGGCTTCTGCGCCGCGCGATTCTCACCGATTCGCTGTGGTCGTCCATCTTTTTCGGACCGCCCGGCACCGGCAAAACGACGCTCGCAAACATCATCGCGGAAACCACCGGCGCAAACTTCGTGCGGATGAACGCAGTTTCAAGCGGAGTCAGGGAGCTCCGCAGCGTGATCGAGCATGCCGCGGAGGAACTCCGGTTTCACGGCAGGCCGACCTACCTCCTTCTGGACGAATGCCACCGCTGGTCGAAGTCGCAGTCCGACGCGCTTTTGCCTGCGCTGGAAAACGGCACGATCCGCTTCATCGGCTCGACGACCGAAAACCCGATGATCTCGATGACAAGCGCAATCGTCTCCCGCTGCCGCGTATTCCAGTTCCGTCCGCTGAGCGCCCGGGACATCAGAACCGCGATCGATCAGGCGCTTTCCGATCCCGAAAACGGATTCGGCTCCAAAAAGATCGTTCTCGATCCGGACGCGTACGATACCTTTATTGCGCTTTCGAACGGGGACTGCCGCAACGCGCTGAACGCGCTCGAGCTTGCGGTACTGACCACCGAGCCGGACGAAACCGGCACCGTTCGCATCACAAAAGCGATCGCCGCCGAATCGGGACAGCGAAAGGTCGTGCAGTTCGACGATCAGCTGTTCTACGACATGCTGTCCGCGTTCTGTAAATCTCTGCGCGGCGGAGATTCCGACGCAGCGCTCGCGTGGTTTTCACGGCTCATCTATGCGGGCTGCGATCCGCGCATCATCGCGCGGCGGCTCATCGCGCACGCGAGCGAGGACATCGGGCTTGCGAATCCGCAGGCGATGGTACAGGCGGTCGCAGCGGCGCAGGCGGTCGAACTCGTCGGGCTTCCGGAGGCGCGGCTCTCGCTTTCGCAGGCGATCATCTTTCTCTGCGAGTCGCCGAAATCCAACAGCGTCGATGCGGCGATGAGCGCGGCGTTTCACGATGCCGAAACAGGCGGTGTTTACGAACCGGTTCCGGTGCACCTTCGCGACACGCACTATTCCGGTTCGGATCGCATCGGCGCAGGCACGGGTTACAAGTACCCGCACGACTACCCCGCCCATTGGGTACAGCAGCAGTATATGCCGACCGAGCTTGTCGGCAAACGCTACTACGAGCCTTCCGATCAGGGGCAGGAAGCGAAAATCCGCGAGAACCACATTCGGCGCGACATCCTGCGGAGCGGCAAACAGCCCGTCGTCTCCGACCCGTAACCCCGTCACAGCGGGGGCATAACAGTTTCCCTTGTCCAAGGGTATCATCCGGCAAAAAGGCGAACGGACATCTCCGTTCGCCTTTGTTTATTTGCGTTTTATTCCAGACCGACGATGTGCCGGAGGATCGTCGCGGCGTCCGATGCGTCCACCGTACCGTTCTGCGTATAGTCTGCAGCCAGCAGATTCCGATCCGAGAGTGCGGAAAGCTTCACAAGATACCGCAGGATCAGCGCAGCGTCGGCAGGCGTCAGATCTCCGGTCCCGTTCGGATCGCCGGGAAGGACTTCCGGAGCGTCCGCGCCGAGCGTGATATAGCTCTTCCAGATGAACGCGCCCTGTCCCGTCGCGCGGTCCATGATGAAATACCAGTTCTTCGACTGATAGTACACGTATACTTTGTCGCCCTGATTCAGCGGCCGGTACTTTGCAAAATTGGTAGACGGTCCCTGCCGCAGATTCGAATCATCGGCGTTGCAGACGCCCTCCCAATGCGGTTTCGGCTCCCGCTCATAGTAGCTGACATAATCGCCGTGCACATATCCGGTCCTGCCGCTCTGTTCATGAAAGACCTGAAGCCATTCTCCGCTCGTGTCGAGCACGCGCAGAATCGTTCCGAGCTCCAGCGTCCGGACGATCGCATAGGAGGTCGACGGACCTTCCCGCAGCTTCAGCGTATTCGAGGTCACGATCACGTCATATGCGCCCGGCGCGGGCGTTGCGCTCGGTTCCGGCGTTGCGCTCGGAATCGGTGTTG
>CAMORL010000162.1 GCA_946623765.1 uncultured Clostridia bacterium | reverse complement strand
GGCTCCGCGGTCTCCGAAGCGGAGGAGCTGGATTTCATTTTCCTTCGTCCGCAAAGCCCTCGCATCTATGACAAAACGCCCCGCCGAAAAAACGGCGGGGCGTTTGGCAGGAGGGGTATTGTTATGAGAGTACCCTTGCGATACGGGGAAGCTGAACAGCAGCGACAGCGTGGACAGAAGAACGGTGTTGGTGATCATTCTGCCGAACGTGGGCGCCGTAAAGAACCGCTCAAACCATTGCAATCCGACCCATTTGCTTCCGAAGAAGCCCTGCGCGGGCTTGTAGTTTCGGAACGCGATCTGAATGCCGTACATCGGGATGTACTTATAGATGATCGTAATGATAATCGGAATCAGAAGCATCAGATACAGCTGCCAGTTTTCCGCAATGCGGCGACCGAGCGACTTTCCGTGCTTTATCGGTTTGACCTTCTTCCCCTCAGCTTTTGTGACTGTGCTCACGGGGGAACCTCCTTATTCATTTTGCGCATGGAATAAAGTGACTGCTTTTGCCCGCATCACGGTCGTCGGGTCACCAACCTGTGCGACGTTTTGCGGGTAATCGTGAAACGTTATTTTTGAAACCACATTCATAATAGCACGCTTGTGCCGGAATTGTCAACGGCTGATCTGCAAATTTATGCGTATTATTTTCAATTATCGCAATCTTTTTCGCGTTTTTCGTATTTTTACTCTTTACAATCGTGAAACAATGTGGTATATTACACGTTAGATTTCATGAAATTTCACGAAACGGAGTCTGATATGGCAAAAAAGAGCAGCAATCCTACCATGAATGACGTTGCGCGCGAAGCAGGCGTTGCCCTCGGCACGGTCAGCAAGGTCGTCAACGGGATCCGCGTGGGCGAAGAATACCGTTTGAAGGTCGAACAGGCGATCAAAAAACTGGACTATCATATCAATAATTATGCGCAGGGGCTGAAAAGCGGCAAGACGCGCACGATCGCGGTCATCATGCCGAACCTCGTCAGCCCGTATTTTGCGTCGCTCGTCAACAGCATCGGCAAACAGCTTGCGATGAAAAAGCATCATATGGTGTTCTTCGGCACCGATTACGATCCCGATCAGGAACAGGTATATGTGCGGCTTGCGGAGCAGCAGAAGGTGGACGGCATCATCTGCTTAAGCTACAATCCGAAGCTTGAAGTGTCCGACGAAATCCCGCTGGTGTCGATCGACCGTTATTTCGGGGCAAAGATCCCCTGCGTGTCCTCCGACAATTACGGCGGCGGCCGGCTTGCTGCGGAAAAGCTCAAAGAAAACGGGTGCGAACGCGTCGCCATGCTGCGCATCGGTTCGCAGCTCTCGCACGAACCCGCAAAGCGGCGCGACGGCTTTGTCGCCGCATGCGAATCGCTGGGGCTTTCCTGCGATCAGAAGATTTTGACCGACGGCGCGCCGTATCAGGAGTTCGTGGATTTTCTGAACGCGCATTTCCACAACGGCAAGCTCGATTTCGACGGTCTGTTCTGCGTGACCGATTCGCTTGCGTATCAGATTCGCGGAACGCTCAGGGAAATGGGACTTTCCGTGCCGGAGGACGTGCAGATCATCGGCTTCGACGGCTGCCGGTACTTCGGCGACCTCGAACTGACCTGCTCGACGATCGTGCAGCCGGTCGATGCAATTGCCGAAACCTGCGTCAACATGATCCTGAACACCGACCAGACGAAAGCGCCGTCCCTGCTCTGCCTGCCGGTGGAATACGCGTTCGGCGGCACGACGCGCAGATAAACGATGGCAAGCGAGTATTTGAAATGGAAAGCGCAGCAGGAGGCGCAAAACAGAGAACCGGAAGAGCCGGTCGTTCTTTCGCGCAAGGATAAGATCGCAAACTGGTTTCATTACCATTGGATGTGGCTTCTTATCGGTGCGGTGCTCCTGACGATCGTCGGCACGATGCTTTGGAACATCCTCGGCATCGGCAAGGTAAAACCCGATTATGTGTTCGCCTACGTTGCAAAAGAACCGCTGACCGAGGAACAGGCGGCGGCATTCGAAGAGGCGCTCGCGTCGCTCGGCACGGACGTCAACGGCGACGGCAGCGTAAAGGTCGAACTGTGCCAATATCTGACGCGGCGAAGCGGCGACGCGGAAACGGCGCTCTTTTTCAATCAGGCAGCGGACACGAAGCTGCTCGCGGACATGACGCGGGGCGACAGCTATTTCTATCTGACCGACGATCCGAAGGTTTTGCAGCGCTCGTACATGATCCTGGCAAACGCCGACGGTTCCATGCCGGACGAAGACGATCCCGACGTGACCGACAAGGTGTTTTTGTGGGAAAACTGCCCTGCGCTTGCAAACCTGAATCTCGATCCGGACGCATTTTCCGGTCTGTCGCTCGGACGGCGCTGGTTCTCCGGCAAGGCCGCAAACGAGCACGGAGCGGAAGAAGCGTTCTGGAACCTACTGACGAAAGGAGCGACACGATGAAACGGCGGACGCCCATTCTTCTTTTGATTCTTTTGCTGCTGACGGCGTGCGCAAAAGGACCTTCCGCGGACGCGCATCCCGAATGGAACGCGTATCCGATCCGCTTCGGCGACGTGCTTGCCGCCGAAACGATCGAGGGCTTCGAACTCAACGAGAGCAACGACGTAATGTCGATTGCCGGACTTTGGTACGCGACGTGGACGACCGGCGAAGCCGAGCAGATCGAAAACGCGCAGGGCAAAGAAGCTTCGGTCTACGACGCGCAGATCTATCTGCTGTTAAAGGAAGGGCAGACGGAAAACGGCGCGGAAAACGACGTTGCCGACTGGATCGAGCGCGAAAAGAACGCGTATGAAACGACGGAATCGACCGTAACCGTCAACGGGCGCGAATACCGCATCCTGCATCTGATTAAGAGCGGCGCGGACAATCCGTATCGGCGGGGAACGGCGGCGTTTTTGCTGACAGGCGCGAATGCCGTGACCGTCGAGGTACTTGCAAAAGAAGGGTATCAAGACGATACGGAAGCGATCCTTCTGCAATTTTTGAACCGACTGCATTTTTAAGGAGGGACCTGTATGGGTTTATTTTTTCCGCAGGACGAGAAACGTTTCACGGGCGTCCGTTCGCTCGGCTTTGCCCGCTACCGTGAAGTACTGGAGGGAAGCTGGAAGGCGCTGTTCGCGGTGGGCTTCCTTTCGCTTTTGCTGTTCATCCCGTTTGCGGGCGGCATGGTCTATGCAGTCCTTTCAAAGAGCGCTCTGATCGCGATCCTTGCAGGCGTCGCAGGCGGCGCAATCGCGGGTCCGGGGCTCGGCTGTCTCTATGATCTGATTCTTCGACGTCTCCGAAACGACAGCAGCGACTGGTGGACGAGCTGGAAAAAGGCGTTCCGGCAGAACCTTGTCATTTCGATCCTGACCGGCATCGTGCAGTGCGTGTTTATGGGGCTTGTCGTGTTCTCCGGCGCGCTGATGCTGTGGGGCGCGACGCCGCCGTCGCTCGGTACGATCGCAATCCTTCTCGTCGGCTCGATCGTGCTCGCCGCCGTTTTGACGGTATGGTGGCCGCAGGCGGTGCTGTTTTCGCGAAGGCGGCGTTCGGCAGCGAAGAAGTTCCGGTTGCAATCACCAAGGTGGTCTTCAACGGAACCG
>CAMORL010000161.1 GCA_946623765.1 uncultured Clostridia bacterium | reverse complement strand
CCTTGATCACCAGGTTGACGTCGTGAACGGCGGTCACCTTGTTATCATAGACCTTTTTCAATTCCTTCATGATGACTTCCGACATTCTTCCTGCTTCCTCCTTTTGAATTTGGTATGCCGTGACAGCGTGTAATTATAAATATTCTCTGTCAATTACATAATAATCAAATATTTACATTCTGTCAATATAAATGTTCACTTATTTTTACATTTCGTAACCGTTTTATGGTGAATTGTGTCAATATTGTGTCAAAAGCAGTGCATATGTTTACATTTTGCACATCTTGATTTTCGCTGTGGGCTGTGTTATATTACATATAGAAGTAAATGCAGTAAACGAGGTGTAAACAATGGCACATCGGCGTGTCACGATTCAGGATATTGCGGACGCCTGCGGATTAAGCCGCAACACGGTATCCAAGGTATTCAACAACCGCGGGGCCGTACCGGAAACGACGAAACGTATCGTCTTGCAAAAAGCGCAGGAATTGGGTTATTATCAGCTGCCCGAAAGCGGCATGCCCGCTTCGGTCGGTCAGGCGCGCAATATTGCATTGTTGACCGGAAACGATCCGCGGGGGCACAGCTTCGGGTCCCTTGTGATTACCAGTTTTACCGATCAGATCAGCCGCGCAGGCTATAATCTGAAGATCTTCCGGGTCTCGGAGGAGGAAAAGGCAAACCACTCGCTTCCTCCCCATCTGGTTTTGAGTGAAACCGCGGGCATCATTGCAATCGAGCTGTTCGATCAGGATTATTGCGATATGCTTTACGCCGTCGGTTTGCCGACGGTCTTCATTGATTCATATGCATCTTCCGGCATTTCCCTGCTGAAATACGATCTCGTGACGATGGAGAACTATACCAGCACGGCGCTGCTGACGCGTCACCTGATCCGGTGCGGCGCAACGTGCTTCGGATTCGTCGGCGACATCACGCACTGTCTGAGCTTTAAGGAGCGTTGGACGGGATATCAGAGCGCGCTGCAGAAAGCCGGTCTCTCCTCCGTCGATGCATGCTCGATCCTGTCAGAGGACAGCGCGCCGTACGGAGATACGGATTGGCTGCTTGCGCAGCTTCAGACCATGCCGCGCATTCCGGACGCATTTGTCTGCGCAAACGACTTTCTCGCCATCCATCTGATGACGGCGCTGAAAAAGATGGGATTGTCCATACCGAACGACGTGATGGTGACCGGTTTTGACGGTTCGCCGGAATCTTCGATGGTCGATCCCGCGCTCACAACCGTGCAGATTCCGAGCATGGAGGTCGGTCGCATTGCGGCGGATATTCTCTTAAACCGCATTCAAAACCCGGACCGCCCCTCTATGCGCACATACATCAGCACCGTCCCGCTTCTGCGCGACAGCACCCGATAGTCACAACGCCCGATCAACGAATTGATCGGGCGTTCAGTCTGTTGAAAAAACAGTTTTTCAACAGACTGATTACAGTACCCGCCTAAAATCCTCCGGATTTCCGGGCGGCGGGTGCTGCAAGGAGTCAAATTCACCGCACATGTCGCTGAATTTGACGGATTTGAGTGCATGTCCGTTCTCCGATACGTTCGTACACGCGCCTATAACGCGCTTAAGTTACTCGTTTTATGTTGCCGACTCCGGCATGCGATCTTTTTTGACACGCTTAACGCCCGATCGATCCGCGGATCGGGCGTTTCTTTCTTCGCTGTGAAAAACGATGCGTCGATCGGGCATAAAAAAAGACGCCGCGCGGGCGTCTTTCGTTCCTTTATTCGACGGGATGCGTTCTGAGATGCTCTTTGATCGCGGCAAAGGACGTATCGCTGATGTAATGCTCCATTTTGCACGCGTCGTCCGTCGCTGTCTTTTCGTCCACGCCGAGCCGCATCAGAATTGTCGAAAGGATTCTGTGCCGCTCATAGATGCGTTCCGCCGTTTTCCTGCCGCTGTCGGTGAGCGTGATATGCCCGTACTTGTCAATCTCGATATAACCGCCGGTTTTCAGAATACCCATGGCACGGCTGACGGACGGTTTCGAATACGACATCTCCTCCGCTACATCGATCGAGCGCACCGCACTTTTCTTTTGCGACAGCACAAGGATCGTTTCAAGATACATTTCTCCGGATTCCAGCAGCGTCATAACGGGTTCCTCTTTCCTTTGGATTGAAGCTATTATATCGAAAACAAAAGCGGAATGCAAGCGGATCCTATATTTGCGAACAGAATTAAAATAGATACTTGACAATTTAGCACATGCTAACTATAATGATTAGTGGTTAGAGGATGCTAACCGATTCTTTTTACCGTAAGGTTAGCATTTGCTAACGAATAAGGAGGAATGCAATGATGCCTTTGGTATTTGCAGAAGACGGCGCGGTCAACGTGATTCGCCGGATCAAGGGAACGGACGAGATTCGTCATCATCTCAGCAATCTGGGCTTTGTGGTCGGCGGAACCGTTCAGATCGTTTCCCGCATGGGCGGCAACGTGATCGTGAATGTCAAGGAAAGCCGTATTGCCATCGACGAAAAGATGGCGCAAAAGATTCTGATATAAGGAGGAGCAGATGAAAACATTACGAGACGCAAAGATCGGTGAAACGGTCAAAGTCAAAAAGCTCACGGGCGAGGGTGCGGTGAAACGCCGCATCATGGACATGGGCATCACCAAGGGAATTGAGGTTTATGTCCGCAAGGTTGCGCCGCTCGGCGATCCGGTCGAAGTCACGGTGCGCGGCTATGAGCTGTCGCTTCGCAAGGCCGACGCAGAAATGATCGAAGTCGAAGAATAACACAAAAAAGGATTGTCGGGCGCAAAGCCTGTTTTTTCAAAGCATTGGTTAGCTTAAGCTAACGATAGAGGAGGTATTATGAGTATTCGCATTGCCCTCGCGGGCAACCCGAACAGCGGCAAAACGACCCTGTTCAACACGCTGACAGGCTCGAACCAGTTCGTAGGCAACTGGCCGGGCGTCACCGTGGAAAAGAAGGAAGGTAAACTGAAAAATCACAACGACGTGATCGTCACGGACCTTCCCGGTATCTATTCGCTTTCCCCCTACACGCTGGAGGAAGTCGTCGCCAGGAACTACCTGATCAACGAACGTCCGGACGCGATTCTGAACATCGTGGACGGCTCGAACCTCGAGCGCAACCTCTACCTCACCACGCAGCTCGTTGAGCTCGGCATTCCGGTGGTCGTTGCGATCAACATGATGGACGTCGTGAAGAAGAGCGGCGACAAGATCAACACCGCGGAGCTCGCAAAGCAGATCGGCTGCAAGATCGTCGAGATCTCCGCGCTGAAGGGTACCGGCATCACCGAAGCCGCCGAGGAAGCGATCAAGGCGGCGAAGGGAACCAGGACCGTTCCGCAGCACTCCTTCTCCGGTCCGGTCGAGCATGCGCTTGCGCACATCGAGGAAGCGGTTGTGCACAACATGCCGGAGGAGCAGCAGCGCTGGTACGCGATCAAGGTCTTTGAGCGCGACAGCAAGGTTATGGAAAGCCTGAACATTTCCGAAGAGACCAAAGCGCACATCGAACAGGACATCGCCGCCGCCGAGAAGGAACTGGATGACGACGCGGAAAGCATCATCACCAACGAACGGTATGTCTGGATCGGCAACGTCATCAA
>CAMORL010000160.1 GCA_946623765.1 uncultured Clostridia bacterium | reverse complement strand
CGGCGTAGGCGTCGGCGTGGGTGTGGGCGTCGGCGTAGGCGTCGGCGTGGGTGTGGGCGTCGGCGTAGGCGTAGGCGTAGGCGTGGGCGTCGGCGTAGGCGTGGGAGATGGAGTCGGAGAAGGGGTAGAAGACTGCGTGGGTTTCGGCGCGGGCGCTTTCGTAACCGCAGGCGTAATTGTCGGCGTGGGAGCAGGTGTCGGCGTCGGCGACGGCGACGGCGTAAATGTCGATACGGGCGTTGGGGTCAGCGTTGGCGCAGGGGTCGGCGCAGCTGTCGGGGCGGGGGTCGGAGTGACAGCTGCAGTCGGGGAAACGGTCGCTGTCGGCGACGGAGAAGGCGTGTCGATAATCACAATGACGGGAACGGTCTCGTCCGGCAAGTCGAGCGGAGTCGGCGGCGGGTCCGGCAGAGAAAACAGAGCAACGCCCAATACCGCGGCGACGATAAACGGCGCGGCGGTTCCGAACAACCCCTTTTTGTGTTTTACACCCCGAACGGGTTCGTGCATCGGTGCAAATTCCGGTGCGCGATTGTCGACTTCAAGCATATTGTTTTACCCGAAAAAGCCCGAGTACAATAGAACATATATAATATATCGCAGGGCAAAGGAATTGTCAATGCCAGACCGGCGTACTTGCACGAAATGGGAGAAAAAAGGTTATTTCAGTCCGAAAAAGGCGCAGATCTGTGCGATCGCAAAGTCCATCTTCTCGGGCGCCTGAAAACGATGGTCGGCGTTTTCGACCGGAAGAAAGTCGATCACGTTGTTCTCGGCAAACAGTTTCACCGTTTCAAACGGGACGATCTCGTCCTTTGTACCGTGCAGGATGAAGAGCTCATCCGCATACGGCAGAAAATCCCGCGCCGAAACGTCTGTTTCTCTGAGGCTGTCGAGAAAGGTTTTGTCGATCTCAACCTTGCGGTCGAAGCCGACGGACGCAGGCTTGCCCTTTTGGATCCGTTCAAGCGCGTCCGGCGTAACGGTCGAGGACATCATCACGTCATACATGCGCACCGCGGGACAGCGCAGCGCGATCTTCAGAAACGGATTTCCGTGCTCGGAGAGGTATTTCAGAAAGAGGTATCCGCCGAAGCTCGTTGCGTAGCCGAACAGCGCGGCGTCCGGATACCGCGACCCCGCCCATGCAAGCACCGCGGCAAGGTACGCGTCGCAGTCCGCAAGCCGAAGCGTTTTGCGGACGTCGTCGCCGTGACACGGCCAGTTGAAGGTCAGCGCGGCGACGCCGTGATTTTTGTCGATCACGTGCTTTGCGAACCGTTCCGCCGCGCGGTTATCCTTGTGTCCCCCGAAGCCGTGTCCCAAGATCACAAGCGCTTTAACGTCGCCTCGCCCCTCCGTATACAGCTTTGCGCGGATGTTCAGCCCTGCGCCGTTGATTTGAAAATACTGCTGTTCCATAGCATGTTCCTCTTCGTGATATCGCTTTTCCGCCATATGCGGAAAGCGGTATCATCTCGTGCGGTTCGAGACCGCATATCGCATAGATCGCGCTTTGCGCAGGCGTTGTTTCTTCGAAACGATACGTCCCTGCGGGGCACGAAAAAGAGGGCCGAAGCCCTCTTGCATTATCCAACCACCAGGTTGATGATGTTTTTGACGACGATGGTTTTGCGGATCGTCTTGCCTTCGACAAAGGGCTTGACGTCGTTAAGCGCGAGCGCGGCTTCGACGATTGCCGCGTTTTCCATGCCGACCGGCAGCTTCACACGCGCGCGGACCTTGCCGTTTACCTGCACGCCGTATTCGATCGTACTTTCCACAAGCGCGTCCGGATCGTATTCCGGCCATGCGGCGTGGTGCAGCGGCGCAAAGCCGAGCTGTTCGTTGAGCTCTTCGGTGATATGCGGCGCAACCGGATTCAGAAGCTGCAGCAGTGTGCGGAATTCGTTCTTCGTGAGGCTGCCCTTGGCGTAGAAGTCGTTGACGAGCGACATCATCGCGGCGATCGCAGTGTTGAATTTCATGCGCTCATAGTCTTCCGAAACCTTCTTGATGCAGGCGTTGACCTTGGTGCGCATCTCGTCGTCGGTGAAGCCTTCGCCCTTTACCATGTCCTGCAGTCTCCAGACACGGTCGAGGAAGCGCTTGCAGCCGTTTGCGGAGTCCTCGCTCCACGGCGTCGCCGCCGTGTAGTCGCCCATGAACATCACGTACAGACGCAATGTGTCTGCGCCGAGCCGGTCGATGACGCCGATCGGGTCGACCACGTTGCCTTTCGACTTGCTCATCTTGTCGCCGTCCGGACCGAGGATCAGCCCCTGATAGGTGCGCTTTGCGTACGGTTCCGGCGTGTTGACTTCGCCGATGTCGTAGAGAAAGTGATGCCAGAAGCGCGAGTACAGCAAATGCCGCGTAACGTGCTCCATACCGCCGTTGTACCAGTCGACCGGCATCCAGTATTTCATTTCCTCGGGATCGCAGAAGACCTTGTCGTTGTGCGGGTCGATGAAGCGCAGATAGTACCAGCTGGACCCCGCCCACTGGGGCATGGTGTCGGTCTCGCGCTTTGCAGCGCCGCCGCACTTCGGGCAGGTGCAGTTGACGAACGATTCGATCCGCGCAAGCGGGCTCTGTCCGTCGGTGCCGGGCGCAAAGTTCTCGACGTCCGGAAGCCGCAACGGCAGTTCTTCATACGGTACGCCGACCGTACCGCATTTCGGACAGTGGATGAGCGGAATCGGCTCGCCCCAGTAGCGCTGACGGTTGAACGCCCAGTCCTTCATTTTGTACTGAATGCCCTTCCTGCCGAGCTTGTGTTCGGAAAGATATTCGAGCATCGCCGCGATGGAATCCTTTTTGTTGTCGAAGGCGTTCAAAAAGTCCGAATTGATCATTTTGCCGTCGCCGGTATAGGCTTCCTTTTCGATGTCGCCGCCCTCGATGACCGGAATGATCTCCGCGCCGAACTTCTTTGCAAACTCCCAGTCGCGCTGATCGTGCGCAGGCACCGCCATGATCGCGCCGGTGCCGTAGCCCATCATGACATAGTCCGCGATAAAGACCGGAATCTCCCTGCCGCTGACCGGATTGATCGCCGTAAAGCCTTTGAGCTTCACACCGGTCTTTTCCTTTGAAAGCTGTGTGCGCTCGAACTCGGTTTTCTTCGCGCAGGCAGCGCGGTACGCTTCGACCTCGTCCCAGTTTTCGATGCGGTCGCGATACTTGTCGAGCATCGGATGCTCCGGCGCAACGACCATGAAGGTCACGCCGTAGAGCGTGTCGCAGCGGGTCGTATAGATTTCAAGCGCTTCGGGAATATCCTTGATCCGGAAATTTACAAACGCGCCGACCGATTTTCCGATCCAGTCGACCTCCTGCTGCTTGATCGAGTCGGGATAATCGACGTCGTTCAATCCGTTCAGGAGTTTATCCGCATACGCCGTGATCTTCAGATACCACACGTCCTTCGGAAGCTGCACGACGTCGCTGTGGCACACGTCGCACTTGCCGCCCTGCGAATCCTCGTTCGAAAGGACGACCTTGCAGTTCGGACAGTAGTTTACGAGCGTTTTTGCGCGGAACACGAGACCGTGCTCGAACAGCTTCAGAAAGATCCACTGCGTCCACTTATAGTATTCGGGAACGGACGTGGCGAT
>CAMORL010000159.1 GCA_946623765.1 uncultured Clostridia bacterium | reverse complement strand
TGTGCGCCATGTCGACCATCAGGACCGCGCCGACTTCGTCGCAGATCTCGCGGAAACGCGGGAAGTCGATCGTGCGGCAGTATGCGCTTGCGCCTGCGACGATCAGCTTCGGACGGCATTCGAGCGCCTTTTTGTGTACGTCCTCATAGTCGATGATGCCGTTTTCATCCACGCCGTAGGAGACGCAGTTGAAATATTTGCCGGACATATTGACCGGGCTGCCGTGCGTGAGGTGACCGCCGTTAGAAAGGTCCATGCCCATGAATGTGTCGCCCGGATTCAGCACTGCAAAGAACACCGCCATGTTCGCCTGCGCGCCGGAATGCGGCTGGACGTTTGCGTAATCGCAGCCGAACAGCTTCTTTGCGCGCTCGATCGCGAGATTTTCCACGACGTCCACGAACTGGCAGCCGCCGTAATAGCGCTTGCCCGGATAGCCTTCCGCGTATTTGTTGGTGAGCACGCTGCCCATCGCCATCAGTACCGCTTCGGATACGATGTTCTCGGAAGCGATCAGCTCGAGATTGCCGCGCTGACGGTTCAGCTCATCCTGCATTGCCGCGCCGATTTCGGGATCGTACGCCATAAGCTCTCTAAGTGCCTCGTTTACCATGTGTCTTCCTCCTGTAGATTTGTGTGTTTATGATGTTTGCAAGGCGTAAAATGCCTTTTCTACCTTCCTAAATGTACCGCGAAGATTCCGCCGTGTCAACCCCTTCGCGGGGTATATTATCCGCGGATCGCGTCGTACAGCGCAAACGCCTTTTTCAGGACGTCTTCATGATCGAACGCAAGCCGGATTCCCTCCGGAAACCGCAGGTTTTTCCCGTCTCGCTCCACGGTGATCCAGGCCGTTTGCGACGCGTCGTCGCCCGCCTTCGGACGCAGCGCGCTCCGGTCGACCGGAACCAGAAACGCGTCGGAAACGATCCAGCCGCGCGGGTCGCGTCCGGGCTTTGAAAACAGTCCGATCTCCCTGATGTCGTTCTCCGTAAAGCCGGTGACGTTCGTTTCCTCTTCAAGCTCGCGCAGCGCGCCCTGCGCCGCGCTCTCGTCCGGATTCACAAACCCGCCCGGCAGCGCCCAGCAGCCCAAAAAGGGATGCCCCTTCCGCCGGATCAGCAGCACGTCCTTTCCTTCCGAAATCAGTACGATGTCCGCCGTGAGATACGGCGCCGGATAGTGCCTGTCCCGGTATGCCGCCAGAAATTCCCGCTCCGTCAACCCGTTTTCGTCCCGCAGTTCCATATGTGTCCTCCCTTGTTTGCTATGGCTCCATTATAATACGGATCACACGCCGCGTCCATCGGAGAACGATCGATTTTTCACCCGATTCTGCGATTTTTGATTGAAACGGCTCCGGGAATATGATAGAATATAAGATACGATTGAATCCCCGAAAGGAGAATACAAGATGCATTTCAAACGGTTCCTTGCGATTCTGCTCTCTGCGCTGATGCTGCTGTCCGCAGGACTGCTGTGCCTTCCCGAAACAGCGTCTGCCGACGAAGAGGATCTTTGGGTCCTGATCGAGCGTTATGAGGACGACCGCCTTGCTGCGTGCGGCGAAACGCCGGCAAGCGCGTCCGCAGGCGATTATCTGACCATGGCGGACGGCATCGCCGCGCTCGTCGAAGCGCATGGCAGCTGCATCCCCGGTTCGCTCTACCGGAACGGTCAGTGCGTCTTCTGGCGCGATACGGACGGTATGGGCAACGGCTGGGTTCCGCTCGCGCGTCAGAAGGAACGCGCCAACCCGACCGGCAAGCTCCCGACGGAAGCCGCCTCGGTCGAAACGACCTCCTATGCAAGCAGGGGCGGCTATCCGTACAGCTCCGACGTCGCGGTTATCGGACCGTATTACGGTGTGGATTCGAGCTTCTCGAATCAGTACCGGAACGAAGGCAACTCGATCGCACAGGCGACCGGCGGCGTCTGCAGGGTCTATTCGGGCGCTGCGGCGACAATTGATGCGGTTGCGCGGGAGCTGACGCTCTGCGGCGCAGTCATCTTTGACTCGCACGGCAACACCGACTATTCCTCCGCCTCCGGCGACTATACCTCAAAGGCGAACACGTCTTACCTCTGCCTCACCACCAGCGAAGGACTGACTGCGGAGGACACCGTCACGGTGCAGGGTCCGTTCGGTCCCTACCAGCACGCGTTCAAAACCGGCAGCGGCGCCTTCGTCGACGGCACGGCGATCGCAAGCCACATGAAGGACGAAGCGCCGAACAGCTTCCTTTGGATGGCAATCTGCCTCGGCATGGCGACCGACGGCATGCATGCGCCGCTGCGCGAGCAGGGTGTCGAGGCCGTTTACGGCTATTCGCAGTCCGTCACGTTCGCCGGCGACTACCGCTGGGAACCGCTGTTCTGGAACAAGATGAAGGACGGCGCGGACGTTGCGGAAGCGATCGCCTATATGAAGCAGCAGGGCGGCTACCGGGATCCGTACGAGAGCCGCTATCCCGCCTATCCGATCGTCGTTTCGAGCGAAGACGTATATCCGGGTCACGGCAACGTGGACGCGCGTCAGGAGGTCTTTTCCTCGTGGACGCTGTATCCGCAATTCAGCGTGACGGCGGTCGCAAACGACGCAAGTCTCGGCACGGTCTCCGTTTCCGGCACGACGATCACCGCGACGCCGAAATCCGGCTGCGCAGTCACGGGCTATGAAGTGATCTCCGGCTCGGCACAGGTCACGCAGAACGGCGACGGTCTTTCGGAAACGCTGTTCTCGGTCCGCGCGCAGAGCGACTGCACGATCCGGATCAACTTCGGCAAACGTACACCCGTGAAGCTCACGTTCGTCACGCCCGACGGCGTAAGCTGCCCGGCGATCAGCGGCTACGAGCGCGACGTCGTCTCGTTGCCGGTTCCCTCCGGCACGCCGACCGCCAACGCGCAGGAATATGCCTTCTACGGCTGGGTGGAAAGCCGCGTTCCGGATACCGGTACGCGTCCCGAGTGCCTGTACGCAGGCGATTCCGTGACGCTGACGGAAAATAAGACCTATTATGCGCTGTATTTCTACGCGGTGCAGAACGGCGAGCCCGTTGCTGCCGGCACCTATCAGAAGCTGTTCGCCGAGCCTGCGGACTGGGCGGGCAAGGCGGTTCTCGCTTACGGCGACGGTGTGGTGCTCTCCGCGAACACCACGTCGTCCGGCGTTTCGTCCGCCTCCGGCGCGGTTACGGTCGCCAAGGCGGGCATCAAGGTCGTCGGCGACACGCTCACCAACGTTTCGGACGCGTATCTCTATGAGATCGCATCCGTCGGCGGCGGTCTTTATACGCTCCGCATGGTCGGCTCGGCGACGCAGTATTATCTGTGCTACACGGCAAGCAGCAACAAGCTCTCCGCAACGCAGAAAATCATCGTCTCCGCAGGCAAGAGCGCGGCATACTGGCAGCTCGGCTGGGAAAACGGCAATCCCGTCATCCGCAACAGTCAGACGCCCGCCGCAACGCTGTGCTACGATACCGAAAAGGCATGCTTCACCTGCAAAAAGAACAATCCCGGGAGCGCGCTGACGATATACGCCGTTCCCGACAGCAGTCTTTCCTATACCACGGAGCTTCAGAACGGATCCGGTCCGAAACCGACGGCAACGCCGAAGCCCACCGCAAC
>CAMORL010000158.1 GCA_946623765.1 uncultured Clostridia bacterium | reverse complement strand
GTCACCTTGTTGTCGTACACCTTCTTGAGATTCTTCAGTATTACTTCCGACATGCGGTTTTTCCTCCTTTATTGCATGTATGGATCATTCGTTTCTTCCGTCCGTTATGATTGCTTGTTCGCGGGGATTGACACATTGCGTTCCGTCAGTGTAACGATCCCGTCATAGACGCGGACCGCAAGCGGTTCTCCTGCCGAGAGGCGGAAGACGGTTGCGTCGCGTGCCATTTGCACATCGATTACGCGCCCGCGATAGGTCAGCGAAAACCGCAGCGTTTTCCACCGATCCGGAAGGCGCGGCGCAAAACGCAGCAGGTCGCCGTCGCTTCGAAGTCCCGCAAAGCCGTAAACGATATTCGCCCATGCCATGGCGATGCTCGTGATATGCAGACCCTCGCGCGTGTTGCGGTTGTAATCATCGAGATCGAGCCGCGTCGCAAAGCCGAAGAGGTCCATCGCCTCTTTCATCTGTCCGAGTTCCGCTGCGAGAATGGAATGGATCGCGGGAGAGAGCGACGATTCATGGATCGTGCGCGGCTGATAATAGTCGTAGTTCCTGCGTTTGACCGCTTCGGAGAACGACGAGTTGTACAGGTAAAGCATCATCAGCACGTCCGGCTGCTTGATCATATCCGTGCGATAGATGCGGTCGTACGACCAGTGCGCATACAGCGGAAATTCGGTGACCGGGATCGCATCGACGTCGGTATGCGGCAGGTCGAAGAATCCGTCATGCTGCTCGATCAGTCCGTCTTTGCAAATCGGCAGATACATATTGTCCGCAATGCTTCTCCATCGCCCGGCTTCCGCTTTGGTCACACTCGTTTTTTCACAGAGCGCTTCATAACAATCCGGCGCGTGTTCCCTCAGTTCATCCAGCGCTTCCGCGGCATAGCGGAGCGTGCGCATTCCCATATAGTTCGTATAGGCGTTGTTGTTGACCATCAGATGGAATTCGTCCGGTCCCATCACGCCGTAAAATCCGTACTGTTTCGTACGGCTGCCGAGCGCGACGCGGCTTTCCAGAAACCGTGCGATCTCGACAAGCATCTCCGCGCCGTACCGATACAGAAATTCCCGATCTTCCGTGATCCTGACATAATGCCAGATCCCGTAGGCAACGGCCGTGCTCGGCTGCAGCTGCAGACTTGCGTGCTGCCAGAGCGGGCACGCTTCGTCACCGTTCAACGTCGCGATCGGATAGCATGCGCCGCGGCAGTCGAGCATTTTTGCGCGATTCTTTGCCATCGGAAGCGTGTGGTAACGAAACAGCAGCAGATCTTTCGCCGCATCCGGGTTGGTAAACAGATAGAACGGGAGACAGCACGATTCCGTGTCCCAGAACGCGTGTCCGTTGTACGCTTCGCCGGTCAGTCCTTTCGCGCCGATGTTATGCCGCATGCTCCCGCCGTTGTATGTCTGCGCCAACTGAAAACTGCAGAAGCGAATTCCCTGCTGTTCCTGCGCGACCGTATTTTCGTTCCCGTCCGCCGGCTCGATCACGATGTCCGATACCGACCAGTATGCGTTCCAATAAGCGGCCTGTGCGGCGGCGGCGTCTTCAAAAGAAACCCGCTCGATCTCACGCAGCGCGTTCTCGCCGCTTTCCCACAGCGTATCCTGCTTGCTGCCGTCAAACAGAATGACGACCCGCTTTTCGACGGAATACGGTTCCCCCTCTTTCAGCGAAACAGTCGCGCAAAGCCGCGCCGATTTTTCGCCGGACACGATTTCCGCATTCTTAAAGTCGATCGCCGCCCCGACAAAAACCTCCTGTTCCGACCGGAGCGTTTCTGCCTGCATCGCAATGCGGTTTTTATCCGCTTCGCATCTCGGCCCGCGCCAGAAACAGGTTTTCCGTCCCTCGTGTACTGCCTGAAACGACAGTCCGCTCTGGATCTCGACCGGGCCGGAGAAGTTCAGGGCTTCGAGTGTAATGCGCTGATACGCACGCTCCCGGTGTACCATATCCAGAAAGCGTATGAAGGTCAGTTTCAATTCTTTTCCGCCGACCGTTTCCCAGATAAAACTGCGGGTCAGCGTGCCGGTTCTCAGATCGAGTTCCCGTACAAAATCCCGATACCTGATCCGTCCGAGATCCAGCGTTTCACTGTCAAGCGAGATCGCGGTGTCGAGCCAGTCTGCGGCGGGGATCATGAAGTGTACTTTCTCAACGATGCCGCGGTAAGAGCGATCGATGTCCGCAAGATCGTACACGCCGTTGATATAGGCGCCGCGCAGACTGTCGACGCTGCCGCCTTCGTCGAAACAGCCGCGTACGCCGATGCTCTCGTTGCCGAGCGAAAAGACCGATTCCCCGACGCGGGAATAGTTTGCGTCAAAGCCGTTTTCCGTGATTTTCCACGGATCGACCGAATAATGAATGTTTGCTACTTTCGCCACAGGATCCTCACTTCCGTTTCATGCATACATTAACCTTTGACGCCTACGGAAACGTTGTTTTCCGTCAGCTGCTTCTGGAAAATCACGAACAGGATGATCGGCGGGATCATTGTGAAAACGACCGAGCGCATCATGGTATCGGCGTTGACCGTCTGTTCGGTGCTGAATACAAACAACCGCACCATAACGGTCTGCAGCTGTCCCCCGCGCAAAACAAGGTACGGCAGCAAAAAGTCCGACCAGGAAGCGTTGATCGCAAAGATCGTGACCACCGCGACAATGGGCTTTGAAAGCGGCAGAACGATGCGGAAAAACGTCTGCAGCGGTGTGCATCCGTCGATGCGGCTTGCCTCGATCATATCCTTCGGCAGAGATTCAAAGAACTGGATAAACAGCACGACGTACATGGCGTTCGCGCCGTAGGACAGCCAGAGCGGCAGGAAGCTGTTGCCCATGCCGAGTCGCTGGATGTTCATGAACAGCGGCACGATGCTGATCGTTGCTGGAACGAGCAGCGAAAACATGACGAGCTTCTTGACGATGCCGGAGCCCTTCGGCTTCAGAATCGCCAGACCGTAGCCTAAAAGGCCATTGAACACCAAAGCGCAGACGACGCTGCCTGCGACGGAGATCAGCGAATTCAGATAGTTTCTGGCAAGGTCAAGCTGCGACCACGTTTTCAGAAACGGCGCAAAGCTGAACGAGTTCGGCGCGATCTTTGTACTGGACATGAATTCCTTGAGATCCTTAAACCCCGCCAGCACGACCCAGATCAGCGGAAAGACCGCAAAGATCACCATGATGCCGCAGAGAATGTAGATCACGGCATATCCGATCCGGACGGAGATCGAATGCAGATCATAGTCCCGGATCACGCCGGTGCGCTGCAATTTCTTTTTACGCATTTCACATCCCCCTCTCTCAATCCCAATCGGATTCCTTACGGTTGAAGTAGGAATAAATCAGGGTCATCACAAGCAGAATCGCCGTTACAATGACCGCAACCGCGGACGCCTTGCCGTAGTCCATGGAGCCGCCGAACGCATATTGCCACATCAGCTGCATCAGTGAAAGCGACGCGTTGTCCGGTCCGCCTTTGGTCAGAACCATCGGTTCATACATGATCTGGAATACGGAAATGATCTGCAGGATCAGCATCGTCCACGACAGCTTTTTGATCGAGGGCAGCAGAATATGAATCATGCGCTGCCAGACGCTTGCGCCGTCGATCGCCGCCGCCTCGTACAGCTCGGTGTTGACGCTCGCCA
>CAMORL010000157.1 GCA_946623765.1 uncultured Clostridia bacterium | reverse complement strand
TCCTTGTCCTTGATCGAGATATTGACGTCATGGACGGCGGTCACCTTATTGTCATATACCTTTTTGAGATTTTTCAATACCACTTCGGACATACCGGTTTCCTCCTGAAAAAAAGTGTGAAAGCTGATTATTGCATCGGAACGGAACATTCGCATTCCGTCAACGTGACCTCATCGCCGTAGATGCGAACCAAAAGCGGTTCGCCGGACGAGAGGCGAAAGATCGTCTTTTCGCGCGTCATTCTGACCTCGATCACGCGGCCGCGATAGGTCAGCGAGAAGCGCAGCGCGCTCCACCGATCCGGCAGCCGCGGCGCAAAGCGTAAAAGATCGCCGTCGCTTCGAAGTCCCGCAAAGCCGTAAACGATGTTCGCCCACGCCATGGCAATGCTCGTGATGTGCAGACCTTCGCGCGTGTTGCGGTTGTAATCGTCCAGATCGAGCCGCGTTGCAAAGCCGAACAGGTCCATCGCTTCCTCCATTTGCCCGAGCTCCGCCGCAAGGATCGAGTGGATCGCAGGGGAGAGCGACGATTCGTGGATCGTGCGCGGCTGATAATACTCGTAATTTCTGCGCTTGACCGCTTCGGAGAACGACGAATTATAGAGATAGAGCATCATCAGTACGTCCGGCTGCTTGATCATGTCGGTGCGATAGATGCGGTCGTATGACCAATGTTCATAGAGCGGAAAGTCCGTGACCGGGATTGCGTCGATGTCCGTGTGCGGCAGATCGAAGAACCCGTCGTGCTGTTCGATCAGTCCGTCCTCGCCGATCGGCAGATACATACGGTCCGCGATCTCGGTCCACCGCTGCGCGTCCGCATCGGTCACGCCCGTTTTCTCACAGAGCGCCGCATACTGTGCGGGCGCTTGCTGTTTCAATGTTTCCAGCGTTTCTGCGGCATAGCGGAATGTACGCTTGCCCATATAGTTCGTATAGGCATTGTTGTTGACCATCAGATGAAACTCGTCCGGTCCCATGACGCCGTAGAAGCCATATTGCTTTGTCCGGCTGCCGAGCGCGACGCGGCTTTCCAGAAACCGCGCGATCTCGACCAGCATTTCCGCGCCGTATTGATACAGAAATTCCCTGTCCTCGGTGATCTTCACATAATGCCAGATCCCGTAGGCAACGGCGGTGCTCGGCTGCAGCTGCAGACTTGCGTGCTGCCAAAGCGGACAGGCTTCGTCGCCGTTCAGCGTTGCGATCGGATAGCATGCGCCGCGGCAGTCGAGCATCTTTGCGCGCTCCTTCGCCATCGGCAGCGTATTGTAGCGGAACAGAAGGAGATCCTTTGCCGCGTTCGGATTGGTAAACAGATAGAACGGCAGGCAGCACGATTCGGTGTCCCAAAACGCATGCCCGTTATACGCTTCGCCGGTCAGACCCTTTGCGCCGATGTTGTGCCGCATGCTTCCGCCGTTGTACGTTTGCGCAAGCTGAAAGCTGCAGTAGCGAATGCCCTGCTGCTCCAAAGCGACTGTTTTTTCATTCCCGGATGCAGGTTCGATCACAATGTCCGACACCGCCCAGTACGCATCCCAATAGGCGGTCTGCGCCTTTTTCGCTTCCTCAAAGGAAACGCGTCCGCATTCCGTCAGCGCGGTTTCGCCGCGTTTCCAGAGCGCATCGCCTTCGCCGCCGTCAAACAGGACGACGACATGCTTGTCGATGGCGCGCGGTTCGCCCTTGATCAGCGGAACAGACGCCGACAGCCGGATCGATTTTTCTTCGGTCAAAGCCGCTGCGTCCTGCGGAAGATCGACTGACGCGCCGACAAAAACCGACTGCTCCGAACGGATCGTCTTCGCCTGAAGCATCATGCGGTTTCCGTCTGCAAAGCGCTTCGGCTCGTTCCAAAAACAGGTCTTTCGCCCCTCGTGAACGGTTTGGAACGAGAGCCCGCTTTGAAATACAATCGAACCGGAGAAATTCAGCGCTTCGAGAACGACCCGCACATACGCGCGTTCCCGGTGCACCATGTCCAAAAACCGCACGAACGTCAGCTTCAGTTCCTTGCCGGATGCCGTTTCCCAGATGAAGCTTCTTGTCAGCGTGCCGTCGCGGAGATCAAGCGTCCGCACAAAGTCCCGATATTGAACCTTGCCGAGATCGAGCGCTTCGCCGTCGAGCGTGATCGCCGTGTCGAGCCAGTCTGCGGCGGGGATCATGAAGTGGACCTTTTCGACGATGCCGCGATAGGAACGGTCGATGTCCGCAAGGTCATATACGCCGTTGATATATGCGCCGCGCAGGGAATCCACGCTGCCGCCCTCCTCGAAGCAGCCGCGCACGCCGATGCTTTCGTTGCCGAGCGAAAAGATCGACTCGCCGACGCGGGAATAGGATGGGTCAAACCCGTTTTCGATGATTTTCCACGGATCGACCGCGAAATGAATGTTTGCTACTTTCGCCACTGGTTTCCTCTTTTCCGTTTGGTTCTCAACCCTTGATGCCTGCAGAGACGTTGTTCGACGTCAGCTGCTTCTGGAACAGAATGAACAGGATGATCGGCGGGATCATGGAGAACACGACCGAGCGCATCATCGTGTCTGCGTTGACCGTCTGCTCGGTGCTGAACACGAACAATCGTACCATGACGGTCTGCAGCGGACCGCCGCGCAGCACAAGGTAGGGCAGTAAAAAGTCCGACCACGAGGCGTTGATCGCAAAGATCGTGACGACCGCGACGATGGGCTTTGACAGCGGCAGAACAATGTGGAAAAACGTCTGCAGCGGCGAGCACCCGTCGATACGGCTTGCCTCGATCATCGACTGCGGCAGGGATTCAAAGAACTGAATAAACAGCACAACGTACATTGCGTTCGCGCCGTAGGACAGCCAAAGCGGCAGGAAGCTGTTGCCCAGACCGATCCGCTGAATGTTCATAAACAGCGGTACGATGCTGATCGTCGCGGGAACGAGCAGCGAGAACATGACGAGCTTTTTGACGATACCGGAGCCGCGCGGCTTCAGAATTGCCAATCCATAGCCGAGAAGCCCGTTGAAAAGCAGAGCGCAGACGACGCTTCCCGCAACGGAAATCAGCGAATTCAGATAGTTTTTGGCAAGTCCCAGCTGCGACCATGTTTTCAGAAACGGCGCAAGGCTGAACGACTTCGGCGTAATCTGTGTGCTGGACATGAATTCTTTGAGATCCTTGAATCCCGCCAGCACGACCCAGATCAGCGGAAAGACCGCGAAGACCACCATGATTCCGCAAAGAATGTAGATCACGGCGTACCCGATCCGGACGGGGATCGAGTGCATATCATAATTCCGGATGACGCCGGTGCGCTGCAAAGGCTTTTTACGCATTGCGATACCCCCCTTTCTCAATCCCAATCGGACTCTTTTCGGTTGAAATAGGAATAAATCAAGGTCATCACCAGCAAAATTGCCGTGACGATGACCGCAACCGCGGACGCCTTGCCATAGTCCATGGATCCGCCGAACGCGTATTGCCACATCAGCTGCATCAGCGAAAGCGATGCGTTGTCCGGTCCGCCCTTGGTCAGAACCATCGGTTCGTACATGATCTGGAATACGGAGATGATCTGCAAAATCAGCATTGTCCACGCCAGTTTTTTGATCGAGGGCAGCAGAATATGGATCATGCGCTGCCAAACGCTTGCGCCGTCGATCGCCGCCGCCTCGTACAGCTCGGTGTTGACGCTCGCCA
>CAMORL010000156.1 GCA_946623765.1 uncultured Clostridia bacterium | reverse complement strand
GCGCGGCTGGAGTCCGGAGAATTCGACGGATACTTCGACGATACGCTGTTTGTCGGCGATTCGCTGACCAAGTCGCTTGCCTCATATGTGCAGCGGCAAAGAAAGACGGACGAAGGATTTCTCGGTACGGCGGAGATCTTCGGCGCGGTCTCCATGAACGTGCGCTTCGCATGCAAGGATATTTCCAACGCCAACGGCATCACCTTCCGGTATCGCGGACGTCCGGTCTCCATCACCGAATTCATCCGGCAGACCGACGCAAAGCGCGTCTTCATCCTGCTCGGAACGAACGACATCGGCAGCCGCACCTGGGAATCCGTACAGGACTATTTCGCAAAGCTGATCGACGTCATCCATGAAAAATGTCCCGGGACCGAAGTCGTGATCCAGGGGATCCTTCCGGTCACCGCGCAGTTCTGCCGTTCCAGAGGGATCAAGATCGAACACTGGAACAGCTTCAACGAGATCCTCTCCGCAATCTGCGCCGAACACGGCGCCGGTTTCTTGACCTTTGCGGATCAGCTCATGGACGAAACGGGCTATCTGCCGCCCGCGCTCTCCAGCGACGGTGAGTTTCATCTGAGCAACGAGGGGCTGGATATCTGGATCCGTTCGCTCCGGATCTATGCCGCGCAGCAGACGATCCCGGACGCCGAACTGATCCTGTCCGAACCGTAAAACAGCAGATCCCTTCACGCAGCGCGCCGGCTGCGTTTTTTATTTGCAGTACGCTTCGATCGCTTTCGACGCAAACGCCGCCGTGCCCTCGCCTGCAAAGGCGTCGATGTTCCGAGTGAAATCGCCGCCTGCGCCGTACATCGTTCCGAGTCCAAAAAGCACGTTTTTCGGGCAGTGATAAAAGTTCCGGTCGATATATGCCTGCAGTTTCTTCACCGCCGCCTGCGCTTCCGGTGCGTCCGGCGCGCCGTCTTTGCACGCGGCAAAGTCCTTGAACACTTCCATCAGCCCCGCGCCTGCGGTCTTTTCCTGTTCGGCGGTCAGGTTCTTTTGCTCAAAATCGCGGTATTCCGGCGTGTGTCCCCACATCGCCTTTGCTTCCCGTTTGTACCGCTCGAGCTGTTCCGTATCGAATGCCGTAAAGTCCATGATGTTTCCTCCCTTGGTTTGCTGTCGTTCAAGAAGTCCGATGATGCGGTCGAGCCGCTCGCGCCGCAGTTTCAACAGCCGAAGCTGCTGTTCCATCGCCCGGTTCCGGTCGTAATCCGGATCGGAAAGGATTGCCTTGATCTCCTTCAGCGGAAATTCCAGTTCCCGGAAGAGCAGAATCTGCTGAAGCGTCAGAAGCGCGTCTTCGTCATAAAGCCGGTATCCCGCCTCCGTCACCGCCGTCGGACGCAGCAGTCCGATCGAATCGTAATACTGCAGCGTGCGGATCGTCACGCCGGTCCGTTTGCCGACCTCGTGCACGGTCATCATCGTTCTCATCCCCTTTCAGCGTCAGTATAAACCATAACGTTACGTCAGAGTCAAGCGTTTTTTGAAAATCACGGGAGATCCTGCATTTCTCATCAATCTGCCGCGCCGCAGAACGTTGCGCATTTGCGTTTTTCGGTTGAGCTTTTTGTGTGAAGATGATATAATTAAAAATCATGCGGCAGATCCGCTCCGCTGCGATCGCTGTAAACGGAGGAAAACGAACGTGAAGAAGATCCTGGGCTTAACATTCGGAGGATTGCAGAAGAGAGCGATCCTGCTGGTCGTCAGCGTGCTGCTTCTGGCAGCCGCCGTATTCACCGGCATCGCCCTGTTTCAGAATCGCTCGCTGGTGAACGTCGTTGCGGATACGCGCGTCGAACAGCAGAAGGCGATCTCCGACCTGTCCAAAACCACGATGCATCAGGTCGTGGAAGGATCGCTCGTTTCGTCCGTGCAGCTGCAGGCAAGTCTTGCCGACAACGATTTTGCCGAGGTTGTCGGCTATACGCGCACGCTGCAGACGATGGCGGAAGGCATCCTGCAAAACCGCGGCGCGCTCTCGCCCTTGCCCGTCAATCTGCCGGACGCTTCGAACGACGGGGTCTCCTCCGCTTTCGTGCTGTGCGAGGCTGGCGTGGATTACACGCAGTCGGAAACCCTCGGCTATCTGGCGCATCTTGCCACGCCGATGATCGCGATGCACAAAAATGCAGTGAAGATCGACGGTCTGTATATCGGTCTTGCGGACGGAACCGATCTCTGCGTGGACGAAAAATCCGCCGCGAAGCTGGACGAAACCGGCGCGCCGCTCCCGTTTCCCGTGCGGGAACGTCCCTGGTATATCGGCGCAGTCGAGTCGGGCGACCTCTTCTTCACCGGAATCACGATCGACGCGTTCACCGAAAAGCCGCTGATCACCTGCTCCGCGCCCATTAAGCAGAACGGCGAAATCGTTGGCGTCGTCGGCATCGACGTCATGCTCGACAGCATGAGCGACTTTATCGGCTCCCCCTCCGCAGGCAGTTTTTCCTATATCATCAACGACCGCGGGCAGGCGGTGCTCGGTTCCGCAAAGGACGGGATCTTTGAGCTTGCCGTACAGAACGAAGCCGAGGATCTGCGCGTCGGCGGCAACGCTGCGCTTGCGCAGTTTATCGGGGATGCGATGAACGCCCCGACGGGACTTCGGACGATCTCCGTGGACGGAAAAGAATACTACATGGTGGGTTCCCCGATGCCGACGGTCGGCTGGGCGGTCGTCAATATTGTGGACAAGGATCTGACCGAGCAGCCCGAACGGCTTCTGCTTTCGGCATACGACGGGATCAACGAAGAGGCGACCGCGAAGTTTCAGTCGGAAACGAAAAAAACGAGCCGCTTCGGGCTCGCGCTGTTCGGGATTGCGTTTGTGCTCGCGCTCGTCGGCGCGATGCTGGCGATCAACCGCATGGTCAGACCGATCCGGCAGATGACGGAAACCATCGTCAAATGCGGTCAGACCGGTCAGCCGTTTGAAATGCAGAAAGCCTTCCGCACGAACGACGAGATCGAAGTGCTTGCCGAATCGTTTGCCGATCTGTCCGAAAAGATCCGCAAATACGTCAAAGACATCACCGCCATCACCGCGGAAAAGGAGCGGATCGGCACGGAGCTTGCGCTTGCCACGCGCATTCAGGCGGACATGCTGCCGAACATCTTCCCCGCGTTTCCGGAACGCGACGAGTTTGATATTTATGCCGGCATGGATCCCGCAAAGGAGGTCGGCGGCGACTTCTACGACTTTTTCCTGATCGACGACGACCACCTCGGCATCGTCATGGCGGACGTTTCCGGCAAGGGCATTCCCGCCGCGCTGTTCATGATGGGATCGAAGATCCTTGTGCAGAATTACGCATCGACCGGCATGTCTCCCGGCAAGGTGCTGGAAACGGTCAATCATCAGATCTGCGAAAAGAACCGCGAAGAAATGTTTGTCACGGTCTGGCTCGGTGTTCTGGAGCTTTCCACGGGCAGACTGACCTGCGCGAACGCCGGACACGAATACCCCGCGCTGATGACGCCGGAGGGCGATTTTGCGCTGTACCGCGACAGACACGGCTTCGTGATCGGCGGCATGGACGGCATGCGCTACAAGGAATACGAACTGACGCTTTCCCCCGGCGCAAAGCTGTTCGTCTATACCGACGGCGTTCCGGAAGCCACGAACGCCGAAGGCACGCTCTTCGGCGCGGAGCGGATGCTTGCCGCGCTGAACGATGGGAAGGACGGCTCGCCCGAAACGATCCTGAAAACCGTCCGCGCGCACGTCGACGCATTTGTGGGCGACGC
>CAMORL010000155.1 GCA_946623765.1 uncultured Clostridia bacterium | reverse complement strand
CATGCAAAGACGGTCGATGCCGATGCCGATGCCGCCTGTGGGAGGCATGCCGTATTCCATCGCAAGCATGAAGTCCTCGTCGATCTGCATCGCTTCATCGTCGCCCTTCTGACGTTCCTTCGCCTGCTGTACAAAGCGCGCGCGCTGATCGATCGGGTCGTTCAGCTCGGTGTATGCGTTGCCGTATTCGTGACCGCAGATGAATACCTCGAAGCGATCGACGATATCCTTGCTGCCGCTCTTCAGCTTGGTCAGCGGGGAGTTCTCGATCGGGTAGTCGGTGATGAAGGTCGGCTGGATCAGCTTGTCCTCGACGAACGCGTCGAATGCTTCGGCGAGCACCTTGCCCTTGGAGGATTCCGGATCCTTGAGTTCGATGCCGAGCTCCTTTGCGATCGCGCGGGCTTCCTCGTCGGTGGCGCAGGCATAGATGTCCTTGCCGGTGTATTCCTTGACCGCGTCATTCATTGTGAGTCGACGGAACGGCGGGGTAAGGTCAATCTCCTGCCCCTGATACGTGATCTTCGTCGTACCGTTGACAAGCAGGGAGCAGCGGGACATGATCTGTTCGCAAAGCTCCATCATGCCGCGCAGATCCGTATACGCCTGGTAAATCTCGATCGTTGTGAACTCGGGGTTGTGCGTTGCGTCCATGCCCTCGTTGCGGAACAGACGGCCGATCTCATACACGCGCTCCAATCCGCCGACGATGCACATCTTGAGGTGCAGCTCGGTTGCGATACGCATATACATATCGATGTCGAGCGTGTTGTGATGCGTGATGAACGGGCGTGCGGAGGCGCCGGAAGCGACCGTGTTCAGCACGGGCGTTTCGACCTCCATGAATCCTTCGCTGTCGAGGTAGCGGCGGATTTCCGCAATGATTGCGCTGCGCTTTTTGAACGTGGTGCGCACGTCGGCATTCATGAACAGATCGACGAACCGCTGACGGTAGCGAAGCTCGGGATCCTTCAGCCCGTGGAACTTCTCGGGCAAAGGACGGAGCGACTTCGACAGCAGCGTAATTTCCTGCGCATGGACGGACACTTCGCCGGTTTTGGTCTTGAACACAAAGCCCTTGACGCCCACGATGTCGCCGATGTCATAAGCCTTGAAGTCGGCATATGCGGCTTCGCCCACGTCGTCGCGCTTCACATAAAACTGAATATCGCCTTCCGCGTCCAGAAGATGCGCAAAACTCGCCTTGCCCATGATGCGCTTGGACATCATACGGCCGGCGATGCTTACGGTCTGCCCTTCGAGCGCGTCGTACTGCGAAACGATCTGCGCACTGTGATGCGATTGCGGGAACGTAATGACCGCGAAAGGATCCTTGCCCGCTTCACGAAGCGCGGACAGCTTGTCTCTGCGAATCTGCAGAAGTTCGGAAAGTTGTTCTGCGGAAAGCTCTGCGGATTCCTGCGGAATGTTGGTTTCTTCCATTATACTGATACTCCGATTCAATGAATAGAAAGGACCTCCAGGTGGATGAGACCGCCGGGGGTAGTGACCGGAACCGTATCGCCGACGGTGTGTCCGAGCAGCGCGCCGCCGATCGGGGAATCGTTGCTGACTTTGCCCGCGACCGGATCCGCCGCCATCGAGCCGACGATCTCCAGGTTCATTTCCATATCGTTTGCAATGTTCCTGACCGTGACCTTCGAACCGACGTTGATCTTATCGCCTGCGAGCGTCGTTTTATCGATGATCTTCGCAATGCGAAGTTCCGCTTCCAGGGTTGCAATATCATATTCGTTCTTAGCCTGTTCCGCTTTTGCCGCGTCGTATTCCGCGTTTTCGGAAAGGTCGCCGAAGCCGCGCGCGATTTTCAGCATTTCTGCGATCTCGAGCGTGCGGGTCGATTTCAGATAATCCAGATGTTCCTTACGCTTTTCAAACTCTTCCTGAGTCAGCCAAATCTCTGCCATGTTGTTTCTCCTTTTAAGCCCTATTCGGGAATTACATTATTATATAGTGTTGTTCCTGAGACTGTCAAGCAAAAACGCACGGATTTCCGCGGCGTTTTTTGCTTCGTTCAGCCGCGCGCGCAGCAGCGCTGCGCCGCGCATTCCGTGCAGATATTGCGGCAGATGCTTCCGCAGTTCGACAAGACCGTGCGGTCCTTTCACCTGTTCGATGCGCTCTGCGTGACGGATTGCGACTTCCAGACGCTCCGCAGCGGTCGGCGCTTCATACGGAATCCCTTTGATCGCCGCCTTGACTTCGCGAAAAATCCACGGCTGTCCCAGCGCTGCGCGTCCGATCATAACGCCGTCACAGCCGGTTTCCCGCAGCATGGAAACAGCGGAATCGCCGCTTGTGATATCGCCGTTGCCGATCACGGGGATTCCGACCGCAGCTTTGACCGCACCGATCGCCGCGCGGTCGGCAAGCCCGCGGTATTGCTGCACACGTGTGCGCGGGTGCAGACAGATCGCGTCCGCACCGCTTGCTTCCAGTACCTTTGCAAACGAAACACAGGTATCCGCATCCCAGCCCTTGCGGAATTTCACGGTGACGGGAACGGGGGAAACGCGCTTCACCGCTTCCGTAACCTGTCCCGCAAGCACGGGTGTGCGCATGAGCGCGCTTCCGTCGCCGCCGGAGACGATCTTCTGTGCCGGACAGCCCATATTGATGTCAATGCAGCGAAGACGCGAACCCAGATGATCCGAAACGATCCGCACGGCGTCCGCCATAACGTCCGGTTCATGCCCGAACAGCTGCACGGCGATCGAGGTTTCGTCCTCGCCGAGCGTCAGATACTCCGCAGTTTTCACGTTTCCGAAGGTCAGTCCCTTGGCGCTGATCATTTCGGTATAGGTCATATCACAGCCGAACGATCTGCAAAGCGCACGAAAAACGACGTCCGTGTAACCGGCCATCGGTGCAAGCAGAACAGGATGATCGCATGCGTATGGTTCAATCATGCGGGGAATAGTAGACTTCGTCCGGCGTCGGAGACGGGACGGGTGTGGGCGCAGGGGAAGGCGTTATGATCGGAAGCGGAGAAGCATTCGGATCCGGCGTGGCAGGGGCGTCGATCCTGGGATTCAGTTCCAGGAACTGGACGGATTCGATAAACCAGCGTCCGTCCGTCTTACCGAGGTTCAGACGGTACTTTCTCGGTGCCCAATCGGGAATGGATGCGCCGGAAGCGGAATCTGCGGGAACGCTTCCTTTTATATTACTGATTTCTTCGATGACGTCCACATACGTGTTGATGTGCCAGGGAAGCAAATGCAGGTTCCGGATCTTGATGCTGTATTCATAGGAATTGATTGTCATTCCGCTGTAAGGCACGGCGCTGGTGCTGCGAAGCTCTTCGTCGCTTTCGATACAGGATACGGAGAAGAACGATGCAAGATCGCTGTCCGGCGTGTTCTTCAGAATACATTCGGCGCGCTGCGACATGCCTTCGTTGACCAGGATGTATGCGTTGCTGACGCGCGCAGCAAAAGAAAAGGAAAGAATGCACAATGCGCCGATCGCGAGCACGCTGAGAATGGCACGCATGACATAGAACACGGAACGGCGCACGGACGTGACGGCGCGGAGCTGTTTCCGTGCCGCGCGAATCTCTGACGCTTTTCGTGGTGCTGCCATGTCAAACCCTCCGTAATCGGCATATAATAAAAAGATTGAAGCTATTATAGCATGGATTTGCGGATATTTCAACAAAGGATTCGACGGCGAAAAATTGGTGAAAAGATATATGAAAAAAGTCAAAAAAAGGTATTGACAAAAGGGGAAAGGAGGAGTAATATAAGGC
>CAMORL010000154.1 GCA_946623765.1 uncultured Clostridia bacterium | reverse complement strand
CTGCGCAGACTTCCACGACCTTGCCCTGCTCGACGATGATCATGCACTGACCGTCGGCGACCGCGATGACGGAGCCGTTCGAAATGATGTTGTCGCTGCCCTTGGTGTTGGAGGAGCGCGGTCCCACTCTCTTCTGTCCCTTGGTTACCAGAACGTCCTTACTGAGCGCTTCGCAATAGAAAAACTCTTTCCACTGATCGGCGAGCACGCCGCCCAAAGCGCCGATACCGGCTTTAATAAGTCCCATAATAGTTCTCCTTTCAATTTGTGACTGTCAGTTTGTGACTGTTATCGAAAAAGGTTCAAACCCTTGATCGCCGTTATTGATTTCGCATCCCGGCATATGGATCGCGCACGGTTTTGGAATACGGATTCTTGTTCTCCGGAACGGGAATGCGGTGCGCGCTTGCATACCGCGCGAATAGGATGAGCAGCGTCCGCAGCAGAATCAGAAGCGCCCACACGCCGAGCGCAGCCCAGAACCACACGATCGGAAGCCCGATCGCGGCGTGCAGCACGAGAAGAATCCACGCGGGAAGCGACCACGCCGCGTACAGCAGCGCGTTCCACAAGAGACACAGAAAAAAGCCGCCGCGGTCCTTTTGTTCCATGCAGTCGTCTCCCTCGCATATCATTCCTTTTATATTATAGCGGGTTCATATATAAATTGCAAACTTTATTTTGATTTGCGGAGTTCTGTGCTATACTGAAACAAAGGAGGTGGAAGCATGCTCGACACGCCGCTTTCGCAAAATCTGAACGGAATGCTGGAACTTGCCTGTATGCTCTCGACGTGGGTCGGACGCTCGGACGTCGGCGTTTCCGCGTATACAAAAGAGGGCTGGGAAAAGGCGTTCTGCCGTCAGTACCGCGTCCGATCGTTCACGCCGGTCAAAACGGACGAGACGCTTCAATCCGCGCTGCTCGACTGGTTCGGCAGCGAACCGGCAAACATCGGCGGCGTCCTCGCGGAGCGATTCGAACACCGGCTCGGAAAAGCGCTCTGCGTCTATCGCGCAAAGGACGAGAAGGCGCTTTTGGATACGCTTTCCGCCTGCAACGGCGGGTTCGGCGCGTATTTCTTCGCCGAAGGCGCGTTCTTCGTCGAGTTCCGGACGCACGTGCTCGCTTTCACGATGGGCAATTTCGAGTAACCGGAAAGGCGAGCGTATCAAGCTCTGCGAGCCGTCTTCCAAAAAAGCGCGCAGACGGTATCCGAAGGCAAACGAACCTGCGGCGCGTTGAGGCGCAAGCTGTCGGCAGAAGCATGCAGCCAAAGGTGACTCTTTCGCCGCTTTGCCGTACGTGATCCGGCACAAATCCGAAAGTTTCCAAAAAAACTGATGGCAAAAATGCAGCGCCTGTGTTATATTTACATCTGTGACACTTTTATGTGAAGCGATCTTTGGAAGGAGAATGCAGTATATGCGCACATTTCTGAAACAGTTCCTTGCCATCACGTTGACCCTGATCCTCGTTCTGAGCCTTGTCCCTTTGGCGGCTGCCGATGACGCCGCGGCATCGCCGGATAACGCCGGATCGGATTACAATCAGCACGGACTGGGCCTTTTGCCCACGCGTCCGCACGGCAGCACGCTGCCGTCCGAACAGCCGTCAAATGTGCCGGGGCTGCAGAAAGCCGATCTTCCCGGACAGTATGACAGCCGCGATTACGGCTATATCACGCCGGTCAAAGACCAGGGCAGTTACAATACCTGCTGGACCTTCGGCGCGGCTGCTTCCTGCGAGGCGTACATGATCAAGCACGGCGTCCATGTGGGCGAAAACGGACCGAAAGCGGATCAGAACCTGAATCTGTCCGAATACCATCTCGCGTATTACACCTATACCGACGCTTATGACGCCGAGGACATGCTCACCGGCGACAAGACGTATTTTCTGAGCAGCCATCCGAACGGCTCGTTTCTCGAAGCGGGCGGCACCGGCGAGCTGGTGAGCTATCCGCTGATGCGCTGGTCGGGTCTTGCCGATGAATCCGACGTCGCTCTGATGTACAGCTCCGCAAACTCCGCGGGCTTAGGCAGCGAGCACGCCTATCAGAACAACGTCGCGCACGTGACCTCGGTCAAGCACTTCTTCGGTTCCAATGTGGACGAGGTCAAGCGGCACATCATGGAGTACGGCGCGGGCTCGATGGGCGTTCGCGTCAGCAACACCTCCGGCACCGCCTATCACGGCGGCGTCAACACCTCCAACGGCACCATCTGCTGGATCCAGTCCAAGGTTGCGTATCAGGATCCCGGCTTCTATTATGCCGACCATGACGTGACCGTCGTCGGCTGGGACGACGATTTCGCCAAAGAGAACTTCAATCAGGGCTACCGTCCGAACAACAACGGCGCTTGGATCGTGAAGAATTCCTGGGGCACCGGCATCGGCGACGACGGCTACTTCTATGTTTCCTATGAGGATTCCGCCACCTGCGCCAGCTATATTTCTTTCTTCACCGTTGAGGACGTGGACAACTACGACCACAACTACCAGTACGACGGCTCCGGCAATTACTATAACTCCGAAGAGATGACCACGGGCGACGCAATCGCGCAGGTCTTTACCGCGAACGGCAGCGAGACGCTCGAAGCAATCGCGCTTGCGCTCTACGGCGACAACACCGACTATACCGTGAACGTCTACACCGACTGCACGACGGACGATCCTTCCTCCGGCACGCTTGCCGCAACCAAGAGGGGCAACTTCGATTACTGGGGCTATCAGACCATCAAGCTCGACAGTCCCGTGACCCTGACGCCGGGGCAGCGTTTCTCGATTGTGATTACCTTCTCCGGCAGCGACATCAACGTCGCGTATGACACGACCATCCAGGAGGATACCTATTACCACATGGGTCTCATACATATGACCCATCCGAACACCTCCTACTTCAAGGGCGTAAACGACAGCGGCTGGACCAACAAGTCCGGCGACGGCAACTACCGCGTCAAAGCCTTCACCAAGGACATCCCCGAGGATCCGGTTCCCATGGATCTCAACTGTTACGCGCTCGGCGCCGTGTATCAGACCGTTTCCGGCACCACCGGCGAAAAAGTCACGCTCCCGACCTCCGCGCCCGATGCCGACGGCTGGACGTTCCTCGGCTGGGTCACCGCGCGTACGCCGGAAACTGCCGATAAGCCTTCCTTCTATCAGCCCGGCGCGACGTTCAAGCTGACGTCCTCGATCACCGCCGTCTATGCGCTGTATATGCGCGCCGAAGCCATCGACGCACCCGTGACCTATGAGCTGATTACCTCCGCCCCAGACACATGGGTCGGCAAGTATGTCCTCGTAGCGACCCCCGCCTCCGGCAACAAGGAATATGCGCTCACAGGCCTGTCCGCCGGAACGAGCGGCACAAACATTGAAAATTCCTCCACCGGCGCATCCACCCTCTTTACGAGCACCGGAATCACGCGGGACGGCACAACCTTAAGCAACGTGCCGGACGCCTACGTCTTTGAGGTCGAATCGACGAGCTACGGTCTGTCTCTGAAGAGCGTCAGCGAAGGCAGCTACTACGGCAGCAAGAGCACCGGCAGCGGCACCGCGTCCTATGCGTTCTACGCCTATCCGGAATTCCAGGAGTCCAACACCACCTGGTCCTTCGAGATCGACGACGACGAAATGTACCTCAAGAACAACAGCGCGGGATCCATCCCGTACGTCGCGGTCAGCAGCGCATGGGGCTTCTCCCTGACCCGCTACGGCAGCGAGTTCAAGTTCTATAAGCAGAACCCGACCGAAAACTACTATTATTC
>CAMORL010000153.1 GCA_946623765.1 uncultured Clostridia bacterium | reverse complement strand
CCGACCGAAGCGCCGACTGAAGTTCCGACCGAGGAACCGACCGAAGTTCCGACCGCAACGCCCTGCCCCGTCTCGGAAGACGGCGAATACTGGACAAAGGACGAGGTCGCGCTTTATATTCACCTGTTCGGACATCTGCCGAAAAACTACATCACCAAGAGCAGGGCGCAAAAGCTCGGCTGGACAGGCGGATCTCTGGAGCCGTACGCGCCGGGCTGCTCGATCGGCGGCGGGTATTTCGGCAATTACGAAGGACTGCTCCCGACCAAAAAGGGGCGCACCTACACCGAATGCGACATCGACACGCGCGGCAAAAAGAGCCGCGGCGCAAAGCGCATCGTGTTCAGCAACGACGGACTGATCTACTATACCGACGACCATTACGAAACGTTTACGCTTTTATACGGGGAGGAGTAACATGGAATTCATCATCATCGACGGACGGCGCATGACCTCGGTCGAGGCGACGCACGCGCATCTTGCAAGGACGCTGCGGCTGCCGGACTATTACGGACACAACCTCGATGCGCTGCACGACTGTCTCACCGATCTTTCGCGCGACGTGTGGATCATACTGATCAACGGCGACATGATGGACGAAGCGCTCGGCGACTATGCCGTGAAGCTTCGCCGCGTCTTTACGGACGTCGGCAATCTTCCCTACGCCTGCCATTTTGTCGAGCATCGTTCGTAAGCCGAACACAACAAAGCCCGTCGGATTGTTCCGGCGGGCTTTCCTAATGCGTCAATCTGCGTACAGCAGCTCATATTCAAAATAGTCGTCCTGCGGGATGCCGTCGATCAGATACGGACAGTAGACCGTCTCGTCCTCGGTTTGGCTGAACGCAATGACAGCGGTAACGCCGTCCGTGGTGCGGACTTCGGCGAGCAGGCGCGACTCGTGGAACCGGGTCATATACAGCATCGTTCCGACCGGAAGCGTTGCGGGCTGTCCGTCGATCGTGCAGGGCAGCTCACGCTTCAGCTGAAGCAAAAAGCCGTAGTCCCCGATCTCCTTGATCTCCTCCCGAATCTCTTCCTCCGTCCACGCATGTGTGCTGAGCCATTCGCCGTCCGTTTCAAAATGCTCGCCCCGGCAGCTGCGCCAGCCGCTGTGCGACCCCAAAAGGTCGGTTATTTCACAACGCTGCAGAACGCCGTTTTCGTCGAGCCAGATATCGTCGTAAATCGTCTCGTCCCGCACGAACTTGCCGTTCTCGATGTGAAGCGCGATCACGACGTAATCGTCGGACGCCATATCGATGACGACCACAAGATTCGTATACGGGGTTTCGGGATCGAGATCGATCAGCATGGTACGCAGCAGAGAAGAACCCTCGTCGAGACGAATCGATTGCTTGCCTGCCGTGATCGTCGTCCGGTTTTTAGCGGCGTCGATCTTGAAGGAAATCTTTTCCGCCTTGCCGTCCCCGTTCAGATCGTAGGTGAACATCTGTGCTTCCTTCTTGTCCTTCGGGTTCATCTGATACATCTCGTATACGACGGGAAGCTGCTCGTTCGTGATCGCCTTCGTCGGGCTGAAGCTCTGCGGAACGCCGTATACATACTGCGGCACGGGTTCGGGCGTCGGCTCCTCGGTGGGTTCCTCCGTCGGTTCTTTTGCAGGTTCCTCCGTCGGTGTTTCCGTGGATTCTTCCGTCGGCACTCCCGTGGGTTCCTGTGCGAGCGGCGTCGCTTCCTCCGTCGCAATCGCAATTGCATCGTCGCCGGGCTCGGACGCGGGCGCTTCCGTTTGTTCGTCGATCGGCTCGATCGTATGATTTTGCACGTTCGGCACGGGTTTGTTTATATTGCATGCGCACAGCAGCATCGCTGCGCAAAGAAACAGCGGCAACAGTCGTTTCATATCATCCTCCGTGTGTTCCCGTCGTGCGGGATTTCGCACCACAGTATAGCATATGTGTTAACCAGATGCAAATTGCGCGTTCCGTTCCGTTTTAACGGACACGTCGTGCCGTATCCTGTACTTGAAAACAAACAGGAGGCTTTGCATATGATGAACTGGATTCGCTATCGCATTCTGATGAGACGTCTTCGCGCCGAGATCGGTGAATTTGTCCGGGACGGGGACGCCGGACACGCCGAACAAAAGATAAAATCGCCGTTTGTCACGGCTTGCAATGCGTGCGGAAATATTGTATAATGTACGCATGAAAGGTTCGTTCCGTCTGCTTGCGTTTCTTTTGGCGCTGCTTCTTTCGACAGCGTCCGGCTGTGCTCCGCTGCACAGTTGCCTGCATGCCGACGAGTATGAACAGGACAGCGCGGAAAAGACCGCCCTTTGGGAAAAGCTCAAGGCGGACCGTCCCGCGCCGTCGCAGCCGTCCGGTCCCGCGCTGACGGTCGTCGCAATCGACGTCGGACAGGGGGACAGCATCCTGCTCATCTCACCGGAAGGCAAAACCATGCTGATCGACGCCGGTCCCGCCGACGCGTTCGTAAGCATCCGTGAAACGCTTTCCGAAAACGGAATCGACGCGCTGGACGTCGCCGTCGTCACGCATCCGCACGAGGATCATATCGGGGCGATGGACGATGTGCTCGACGCCTACCCCGTCGGAACGTTCTATACGATCGAACCGTCGTTTTCCGAGGAACGCTTTGCGCCGGTGAAGCGGTCGCTCGAGCGGAACGGCTGCTCCGTTTGCTTTGCCGAAGCCGGAGCGACGATTCCGTGGGCGGAAAGCTGCACCGTCACCGTGCTCAATCCCATCCCCGCCTATGCCGCGGAAGAGACGGAAATGAACGACCTGTCGATCGTCCTGCATGTACAGTACGGGGACACCGCGGTTCTTCTGACCGGGGACGCGGAGATCACCGCGGAAAACCGTATGCTCGACACGTTCCCGCGCTCGATGCTGCATGCGGATCTTCTGAAGCTCGGACACCACGGTTCGGCAAACGCGATCGACTACTGGTTCTTCCTCGGCGTCGATCCGGACTTTGCGGTCGCTTCCTGCGGGAAGGACAACGAATACGGACATCCGCACCTTGAAACGCTATCGCTGCTGTACGACACCCGTACGGCGTTTTATCGGACCGATCTTGACGGCTCGATCACATTCCGACTCGACGGCACGAATGTGTTCGTCGATCCATCACGAAAGGAGTCTCCATGAAAAACTGTCCTGTTTGTCAAAAAGTCCTGTCCGATCAGGCAAAATTCTGTTATTTCTGCGGCGCGTCGCTTTTGAACGTCGAAGAGCCCGTCGGAACCCCGGCGAACGAACCCGAAGCGGAACCGGTCACGAAAGCAATCGAAGAGCCCGTCGCCCCCGCGATCGAGCCCGAACCGGTCGAAGCGACGGTTGAACCCGAGAGTCTGCCGTTTGTCGAGAACGTCCCGGCACAGCCGGTCGTGCCCGAACCCGTGATCGTTTCTCCCGAGCCTGCGCCCGAACCCAAGCCGGAGCCGAAGCCCGAACCCAAGCCCGAACCGAAGCCCGAGCCCGCGCCGAAGTCCGAGCCTGCGACGGTCGAAGAGTCCTCTGCGAAGGAGCCGGTCGTGCTTGCCACCGATTCGCGTTCGCTGATGACCACCATCGGCTATATCTTCACGACGATTCTGTTCCACATTCCGCTGATCGGACTGATCTTCATGATCGTCTGGGGCTGCGGCAAGACAAAGAACATCTCCCGCAAGCGCTTCTCCCTCGCCTGCCTCATCATGCGGCTCATCGGCTACATCGTCACGCTTGCCTGCGCTGTGTTTGTGCTGATCTGCTTCTCCGGCAAGTTCCCCGCGCTGATGGAAGCCGTCAGACCGATCCTGTTCCCGTAAACCGAA
>CAMORL010000152.1 GCA_946623765.1 uncultured Clostridia bacterium | reverse complement strand
TCCGCATATCCCGCAAGCTCGTTGTAGAGCGCTTCCTGCTCCTTTGCAAGGTCCTCTTCCCCCTCAAAGGAAAGCTCGCCCATGATCAGATCCGTTTTCTCGATGATCGTATCGCGCTCGGGCATGTTGTCGGAAAGATAGGACTCCAGTCCCGACATAAACGCGCCGTCTTTCACCGAATGAAAGGACAGCTCCGGGAACCCCGCGAGCATGCGGTTTTCGGTTTCGGAAGGATGCGGCGTCTTTTGACCGAATATCAGCAGCAGCGCGCCGAGCCCTCCGAAGAGGACCAGCATTCCGAACATGACGTAGAAAGAAAATCTGTTTTTCATAGCGCTCAGAACCTGAAATAGATGAAGGGGTTATAGCTCTGCTGAACAAGATACAGCAGCGAAACAATGCCGATCAACGCGGAAAGAACCGTGCCGAGAATCTCGCCAAGCCGCGGCTTTTTTTCCGTCAGACGTTTGCAAAGCGGCAGAACCGGCGTCGCGGCGATCAGGAAAACCGGCAGAAACAGCGCGTATTTCCGAAGCGCCGAAACCGTCTGTGCGTCGATCCAGCCTACGCTGCCGCCGCCGAACATCGCCGCAAGATGCGCGCCCATCAGCCTGAGATCCGTGTTGTAAAAGATAACCAGCCCGACCAGAATCATCAGCGTCGTCAAGAGAAGCCGGATCGCCGCCGGAATCTTTTTCCAGAATGCTTCGATGCTCTTGTCCAGCACCAGGAATACAAACCAGTAAAGCCCCCACAGCACGAAATTCCATGATGCCCCGTGCCAAAGCCCGGTGAGGAACCAGACGATCAGCAGGTTCAGGATCCGGCGCGCCGGTCCGCGGCGGCTTCCGCCGAGCGGTATATAGACGTATTCGCGGAAGAAGCTGCCGAGCGAAATATGCCATCTGCGCCAGAAATCCGAGGGTGAAAGCGCGCAGTACGGATAGCGGAAATTCTCTTTATACGTGAATCCCAGCACTCTGCCGAGCCCGATCGCCATGTCGGAATAGGCGGAAAAGTCGAAATACAGCTGCAGCGCGAACAGCACTGCGCTGAGCCATGCAGCGGATACGGACTGCGGCGCCGTCCCTTCCGGCAGCACGGCAAGCAGGAAACTGCCGCACGGATTGGCAAGCAGCACCTTTTTTCCGAGTCCGACGAAGAACCGGCGCATGCCATCGCTGAAATCCCTGCCGGAAACCGTGCGTTCGTCCAGCGCGGCATACACGTCTCCGTACTGCACGATCGGTCCCGCGATCAGCTGCGGAAAGCAGCTCACATACAGAAGCAGCTTCCAAAAGCTCTTCTGCAGCGGTACTTTTTTGCGATAAACGTCGACGGTATAGGTCAGGATCTGAAAGGTATAAAACGAAATGCCGATGGGAAGACGCGGCGCGTTGAACGCGATCGGAACGCCCAGAACGGCGCTCAGAGAGGAAATGAAAAATCCCGCGTATTTGAAGTATAACAGACCGGAAAGCGAAACCGCCACGCCGACGCCGAGCCAGAGTTTTTTGCCTGCGGCGGACGACGCGCGCTCCATGGCAAGCGCACAGAGATAATTGATCAGCGTACTGCCGATCAGAAGCAGCACCATGACCGGCTCGCCCCACGCGTAAAACAGCAGGGAAAAAACGATCAGGATTCCGTTGCGCCAGCGCAAATCGCGGCTCAGGAAATACAGCCCGAGCAGCAGCGGCAAAAACAGCAATAAAAATGACAGCCCCGAAAAAACCACAAGCAAGTCCTCTGTTCAAGCGATCGTTCCGTTTTCCGTCCGGGAAAACACCTGTCCGATTTCATGCGTCAGCGTGCGATGTGTCCGTTTCCGCCGTCCGGTGTTTCCTCCGGATTCCCCGCCCATAATCCGAAAACGCTCCGCCTGTCCGGCGGAGCGTTTTTCTGGCGTGCCCGACACGATTTGAACGTGCGGCCTTCAGAGTCGGAGTCTGACGCTCTATCCAGCTGAGCTACGGGCACACAGCGCAGAGCTTATTATAACACAGGTTTATGCGTCTTGCAAGTGTTCGCCGCGAAAAACCTTTCGATGAAGCCGATCGGATCTCAAAGTGCGCAGACCGACCGGCAAACGGACGCGCCGGTTCCGTTACGCGTCGAGACGCGCATCCCGCCGCACGGGCATGAGCAGCAGAACGACAATGCCGATCACATAAACGATCGTAACGGCGAGACCGCCTTCCAGCCCGAACGAGCCGCCGTTGATCCATTTTCCGCCTTCGGTGACAGACACCCCGAATACGGAGGCCGTTATCGGCGTTCCGCTGACCTGTACGCCGAACAGATTGCCCTGCGCGAAATTCCATGCCGAATGCAGCGCCGCGATGCCCCAGATATTTCCGCGCTTCCACATATAGAGCGACGCGAATACGCCGAACAGGATCAGATTCAGGATCGCAAGCAGCGTGAGCCCCGGATTCGCAAGATGCAGCGCGGCGAAAAACAGCGCGTTGATCAGGATGGCGACGATCGGCGCATAGCGGATCGACAGCTTCTGCATCAGAACGCCGCGGCAAAGGACTTCCTCAGACATGCCCTGCACAAGATAACCGGCAAGATACGGCAGGATGATCCACGAAATCCGGGAAGAAATCCCCTCGATCCGAGCGGTACCGGTCACGACGCACAGCAGCAGCGCTGCCGTCAGCATGGCTGTGCCGATCACGAATCCGATCAGATACTCCCGCAGGGGCGAAGCGCCGCGGAATCCCGCGCTTTCCAGCGAACGGCGGTCGATCTTTTTTGTGTAGAACAGGCAGACGAGGATCACCGTCGCCGTCAGAAACAGGCTCAAAAGCATAAACCACGGCGGCAGGTACTCCATGACGTTCGAAATCTTTTGCGTCAGATCCGAAATGTTGCCGCCCGAAACCGCCTGCATAAAGGCCGGGTTGCGGAGCAGGGTGACGACCGTCACCGGCGCCAGAACGACCGACTGCAGCGCGGACGCGATCATGAACAGAAGCAGCGTCACCAGGATGCACAGAAACCAATTATTCCGAAAGCGCGCCGTTTTTGCGCTTTCCGACAGCTTCGTTCTCGGGATACATTTCATTTGTAACCATTCCTCTTTGAATCAAAGTTTTCTCTATCATAGCACGGCGCGGCGTTTTGCGCAAGACCGCATGCGAGCATGAAAAAAGCCGGATCGTCGACCCGGCTTTCCGTACGCACTGTTTATTTTTCGAAGGAGAAGTGATAATTGAGGTGCTTTTCGTCACGCACGAAGATCATTTCCTTCTGGACCGCTTCGTTCACGGGAACGCCCTTGTCCTTGCGATCCTGCCACACGAGCCATTCCTTCTCGCCCGCGGTGTAGATGCGCTCTTCGCCCGGCGCCTTTTCGGAATTGCGCAGCGCGCGGAGGATGTCGCCGCAGGTCTTTTTGAAGGTTTCGAGACCCATGAACGCTTCGGGATCGATCGCGATGAAGAAGTGACCGAGATGGTACGGACGCTTGTTGCCGTTTTCGTCCATGCCGGTGAGCATCTTCATGTAGCTGCCCGCCTGCAGCGCCGCGGAGAGGATCTCCACGACCGTCGCATAGCCGTATCCCTTGTAGCCCGCAAGCTCGTCGCCGATGCCGCCGAGCGGTGCAAGCGCCGCTTCACCCTTCGTGAGGTCGACAAGGATCTGCTTCGAGTCGGTCAGCGCGCTGCCGTCGCGGCCGATGACCATGCCAGCGGGGGTGGGTTTGTCGTTGCGCGCATAGTATTCGATCTTGCCGCGCTGCGTGATGGACGTTGCACAGTCGATGCAGAACGGGAACTCCTCGTCGGTCGGAAGCGCGATCGTTAAGGGGTTCGTGCC
>CAMORL010000151.1 GCA_946623765.1 uncultured Clostridia bacterium | reverse complement strand
CAATCTGCCTCGCTTTTCGCGGGAAAGTCTTTTCAAACGACAAAAAATACGATATACTGTACAGTAAGAATCTGTTTGCCCCGCACGGCGGAAGGCAAGACATTACGGACGGAGGACGCATGAAATCACAGTCGAACAAGAAAAAGCTCTTACCGATCATCCTTCCCGTTGCTCTGATCTTGATCGCATGCGCCGTTTTCGGCGCGCTGTATCTTCCGGGAGAAACAGCATACCGGAACGCGCGCAAAGCAGGCGGGACGCTTCCGTACACAGAGGCATATGATACGATGAAGAACGCAATCCATGCGCTCGACAAGCCCCTCTTTGCGGAAAAGCAGAGCGAGATCGCTGTTCTTTTCGGCGAGCTCGTATCCGGCGAAGCGAAAACGCACGGCGGCAGCGTTCCGTACGACGAGGTTTGCGGAATCCTTTCGGACGCTGCGTCGAAACTGAACGGCAAACCGCAGTTTTCCGATCGGCAGAAAACGCTGATCCGTCTTACGGAAGAACTCAGAGATGCGGAGATCCGCAGCGCGATCGCCGCGGAGGAAACCGACCGCGCGCTTGCGCTGATCGACACCCTGCCGCAGGAAGAAGCGGAACCCTACCGGCGGCTTCTCTATGACGTTGCGGAAAAGCGGAACGCGGACGGACGCCTTGCAGACGCCGCGTCCCTGTTCGCTGCGCTCGGGTCCTTCTCGGACGCTGCAGAACGGGCGGACGAAATTCGTGAGACCATCCGGTTACAGGACATTACGGCGGGATTTTCGGGAAACAATTACGACGAAACGATCGCCGCTCTCTTTGATCTGCATACTGCGGAAGGCGACGCCGCCGCAAACGCGCTGATCGCCGAACGGGCGGAACGTATCGTTTCGACCTTCACGCAGGCGCAGGGCATGATTTCCGCCGGCGCATGGCACACCGCCGCCGCCGGAACGACCCCGTGGATCGCCGGAGACGCGCGGTATGCAGACGCGCCGAAGCAGGCGGAGAGAGTATTCTCCGGTCTTGCGTCCGTCTTCTATCTTTCGGACGGAAAGGTCCTGACAACCGGTGAAACCTTCGGCGCGGAGGAGACGATCGCCTCGCTGACCGACGTTGTGAAGGCTGCGCCGGGATTGATTCACGGTCTGTTCCTGCATGCCGACGGGCACGTGACCGCAGTCGGCAGCAAAGCGCTGGACCGTCTTCCCAAGGAGGACTGGACCGGCGTTACGGATATCGCCGCCGGCGCGTGGCATTCCGTCGCTCTCAGAAAAGACGGCACCGTCGTCGCCTGCGGGACCGATGACCGCGGTCAGTGCGCCGTGACGGAGTGGACAGACATCACCGCCGTAAGCGCCGGACTCTGGCATACGGTCGGTCTCAAAAAGGACGGAACCGTCGTCGCCTGCGGCGACAACGCCTTCGGGCAGTGTCAGGTCGAAGACTGGTCAGACGTCATCGCCGTAAGCTGCGGCGCATGCACCACGGTCGGTCTTAAAAAGGACGGAACCGTCGTCGCCTGCGGCGACAACGCAGCAGGGCAATGCCTCGTCTCGGATTGGACGGACGTCGCCGCGATCGCCGCCGGCGCATACCACACCGTCGCGCTGCGAATGGACGGAAGCGTTGTTTCCGCAGGGCTGACGCCTGTCGACCTCCCGGAAAACCCGCTGTTTGCTTCCGATTGGATCGTCAAGCCGATCGACGCGCCGAAGGAGACGGAAAAGACCGTCACCGCCTATGTCTGCGGCGTCGGAGAGGATTACGGTCCCTGGCTGTATCTGGACGACAAAGGTGCGGCGGTCGTCTGCATCGACTACTCCGGCGATCGCGAACTGCTGCGGGGCGACATGCTTGCGACAAAGAACGCCATGCCGGGCGGAAGAGTCACCGAACCCGAAAACACCAGTGCGTATAACCAGATGCACTCCGTTCTTGCCGAAAAGCAAGCGCGGCAGCATCACGCCGTACTTGCGTTTACCGGCGATTTCATCGGATGGACCAGCAACCGCAAGGGCATCATGATCCGCAACGGCGTCGTCTATTACGACAGACCCGAAACCTATGTCACCACACTTGCCGTGATGCCGGACGGCACGCTGAAATGCTATCAGCCCGGTCAGACCGACGCCGCAAAGCTTCAGGCGCTCGGCGTGCGGGACAGCTTTTCCTTCGGTCCGCTTCTGGTGGAGGATAAGAAGGTGGCGTACGTCGACGACGGGAAGGATCTGAGCACCGGCCGCGTCGGCTTCGGCTATTCGGATCCGTATCACTACATCGTCATCGTCGCGCTGCGCGAACGGCAGACCGCGCTTTCCTGGGTACGCATGTCGAACATCTTCGTCAGCTTCGGCGCGCGCGTGGCATACAACCTTGACGGCGGTCATTCCAGCTCGCTCGTCTTCATGGGCTACGAGCTGTCCACCGTTCCCACGAGAAGCCACGGCCGCTTCACGAACATCCGCGGGCTGTCCGATATCGTCATGTTCCTTGAAAATCCTTCCGTGCAGCCGCGCGAATGATCACGACGCGCTGCGCGGCGCTTCCGAAAATACTTCCAAGGCGTTCCCGGGCGGGAGCGCCTTCTTTATTATTCTGTCCTGTCTTTGCAAAAACGGCGCGAGGCAGAGGTCCATAAGACCGTTATCTGTCCCATAAAAAGCTACTTTTCTTTTTCGAACGGATCTGTTATACTACTGTATGCGAACATATGTTCGCATCATCCGCAGGAAAGGAGAATGGAAATGCAGGTAAACGATTGGAAGCGGATTGCGGAACGGGAGGCAAAGCGGTATCGGGAGAACAAAGCGTTCATGCGCGGCGTTACGGATGCAGGCGCGATCGATTCGCCGCGATACCGTCAAAAGATGAAATGGGTCACGGCGGTGGACAGCGTGCTTGCGTATCTGAAACGGACGGACACGGAAAAGGAGCGTTTTTTCCGTCTTTGCTACGGGATCGACGGGACGCGAATGCGGCTCGGCGAGAAAGCAATGGTCGCGATGTCCTTTGATTTTCACGTATCGATCACGACGATGTACCGGTGGCGGTCGGAACAGGCGTCGCTCTTGGTGATCGCCGCGGCGCAGACCGGCGCGCTGTGTCCCTACGGAACCGGGCCGGAGCGTTGATGAACCGGCGGCATACGGCGTTTTGTGAAATGACGGAGCTCCCTTCGGAAAAGCAAACCGCAGCAGAGAACGACACCGTGCGGGGCAATTTGCCCCGCTTTTTTATGTCGCCCTGTATACATCCGTATACGGTGGTACGCATGCAGCATGCACGCGTATAACCGTCTGTATTTATATATTATATCGGTATATCGTTGTTTTTGAAACAATTTATGAATTATTCATTGAGTATTCAAGCGGGCTATACCGCATATGCAGAACGGGAAAAACTGTGGATAACTCCGGAAAATCCGATGTTCCGTGCGCTTCATTGTGGATAACTCTGTGGACGGTGTGGAAATGTATGCGATTATGCACCGGATTCGGACGGAATGAATATACACGTATGGATTTGCAAAACCTGCGAAAAGTGCCGAAATTGCTGGAGATTGCGCAATACGGTTCCGCGTGCGGTTTATGCATCGCAGCGGGGCGTCCGAAGCGGGGCGTCGCTTGTTGCATCTTGATTTTTTGTCGGAAACACGCTATACTGCATCCATGATGCAAAAAGCTGTCCTCATCAAACGAATTTTCTGTGTGATATTCATCCTGCTGTGCCTCGCCTGCTCATTTACTGAGCAGAACGCCGAGGTCTCTCAGGTCACGGCAGAGCCTACGCCGGAGCCGACCGCAGAGCCTACGCCGGAGCCGACTGCCGTCACGGAAGAGATCGTCGTCTGTGA
>CAMORL010000150.1 GCA_946623765.1 uncultured Clostridia bacterium | reverse complement strand
TCCCAGCGCGATACCGCCTGCCGCGTTACAAAGACCTTTTCGGCAAGTTCATCCTGTGAAAAACCGGATCCGGTTCGAAGCGAATAAATGACGTCTTTTGTTTGCATGGAGACCTCCCGTACATGTTCTGCCTGTATTGTAATGCGAATTCGTGCGGCACACAAGCAACCGGCTGTTGCGTAAAGATCAGGAATCCAGCAGCCTGCCGGAATCGAAGGAATCGAGCTTTTCGACGTCTTTGAGCTTTCGGTTGATTGCGCGGGTGCGGGTGCCGATCAGCGTGTCGAGTTCGTCGTTGACCTGACGGAGCTTTTGCTGTGAACGGTTGAGCGTATCGCCGAATTTCTCAAACTCCGTCTTGACCGCGCCGAGCACCTGCCACACCTCGGAGGAACGCTTCTGGATCGCAAGCGTGCGGAAGCCCATCTGCAGAGAATTCAAGAACGCCGCCATGGTCGACGGACCGGTGACGTTGATGCGATACATTCGCTGCAGCTCTTCGATGAGTCCGCGGTTGACCGCTTCGGCATACAAACCCTCGAACGGCAGGAACAGAATGCCGAAATCGGTCGTGTGCGGCGGGTCGATGTACTTATCGCGGATATCCTTCGCTTCGGATTTCAAACGGATTTCGAGCATCTTTGCAGCCGTGGCGATCTGTTCGGGATCGCCGCTTTCGTAGGCGTCCTGCAATTGCGCAAACGTCTCGCCCGGGAACTTTGCGTCGATCGGCAAAAGAACCGGTGTTTCACCGTCGCCCGGAAGCCGGATCGCAAATTCCACCCGATCCTTAGAACCGGGTTTTGTCGCGACGTTGGTTTCATACTGCTCGGGTGACAGGATCTCCGCAAGGATCGCGGAAAGCTGCGCTTCGCCTAAGATTCCGCGCGCCTTGACGCTCGACAGAACCTTTTTGAGATCGGTTACGCCCGCGGCGACGGTCTGCATTTCGCCGAGTCCCTTATAGACCTGCTCCAGCTGTGTGGACACAACCTTAAACGATTCGGTGATACGGCTTTCCAGCGTCTTTTCAAGCTTTTCGTCGACAACTTTCTGCATCGCGTCAAGCTTTTCCGCGTTCTCGGTCTGCATAGCGGACAGTCTGCGTTCCACGGTCTGACGGATCGCTTCGAGCTTTTCTTCGTTGGATTTTTCCAGAGAACCGATCCGCTCCTCCTGCGAACGGCGCAGCAGCTCGAGTTTTTGCTCGTTGGATTTTTCCAGAGAGCCGATCCGATCCTCCTGCGAACGGCGCAGCAGATCCAGATTCTGTCCGTTTGACTGTTCGAGCGAGCTGATCCGGTCCTCCTGCGATTTTCTGAGCCGTTCCAGGTCCAGCGCGGTGTTCTGCTCCATCGCCGAAAGACGCTTGTCCTGCGACTCGGAAGCGATGCGCTGATTGTCGGAGATCGATTTGCCGAATGCGGAAAGCGTATTGCTGATCTCCATGCGCAGCTCGGCGGAATGGTCTTTGCGGCCCGAAAGCAGCAGAACGATCAGGATCACAAGCATCACGGCAAGCGTAATGCCCGACAGAATCAATGCGATAAGTTCCATTTCAGTTTCCTCCCAAAAGTATGAAGCAGAGTATCAGCAAAAGCTGTGCGGCGATGTAGGTGAGCATGACGAAGAAGTTCCCGTGTCTGGTTTCGCGGCGATACTGCTGACCGGTCAGCATCGTGTCGCTGACCATAAAGAACAGCCCGCCGACAAACGCAATCAGATACGGCAGACGCTGCGTGAGCAGCAGCAGATAGAGCGCGGAAAGTCCCGTCAGCGACAGCAGCAGCGCATAGACAAAGCCGGGTTTTCGCAGAGACTTCGGCGCGTACGGCAGCAGTTTTTTTCGCACGAACATCATCCACACGGCACACAGCGCGATCGGAATCAGCATCAGCACATGCAGAGACGGATAGCCGGAAAGAAAAGCGCCGACGTAAAAGACGTGTCCGAAGGCAAAGGAGCAGATGCCGAGCAGCATAAAGATCTTTCTGCTTTTGAACAGCAGAAAGACGTCTCCGAGCCAGCCGAACACAAGCGCGAGAACGACGAGCAGGCGGAACTCCTTCGAACATGCAAGATACAGCGCGCACAAAAGCGGCATCAGCAGCACTTTGGTTGCGCCGCGCATCTTGGGATACCGTCGGTAACAGGCAATTAGGTGCAGCGCCGCGTCGATGAGAAACAGCGCGGCAAAGACAATGCCGAGGACGGAAAGCATCCGGATCACCTCCGAATTTATTATATCATGCTTTTCCCATCTTGCGAAGAGGAAAGTATTATGATATACTATCTTAAAATCCGGGAATGCGGTTTTTCGCGCCCGATTAAACAAGGAGGTTAATGATTACATGCAGTATTCCCGTGACGTGGAAGAAATGGTATGCGTCAAAAAAGGCGCGAAGCATGAACCCGCTCCGATCCCCGAAGAGGGCAAGTGGGTCAAAGCAAAAGAGATTAAAGACATCAGCGGTTTAACGCACGGCATCGGCTGGTGCGCACCGCAGCAGGGCGCATGCAAACTCACGCTTAACATTAAAGAGGGCATCATCGAGGAAGCGCTCGTCGAAACGCTCGGCTGCTCCGGCATGACGCATTCCGCGGCAATGGCGGCGGAGATCCTGCCCGGCAAGACGATCCTCGAAGCGCTGAACTCCGACCTCGTCTGCGACGCGATCAACACCGCAATGCGCGAACTGTTTTTGCAGATCGTCTACGGCAGAAGCCAGAGCGCGTTCTCTGACGACGGTCTGACCATCGGCGCAGGACTCGAAGACCTCGGCAAGGGCCTTCGTTCCCAGATCGGCACGATGTACGGCACCAAGGCGAAGGGACCGAGATACCTCGAAATGGCAGAGGGCTATGTTCTGAAGATCGGTCTTGACGAAGAAGGCGAGATCATCGGCTATCAGTTCGTCAGCCTCGGCAAGATGATGGACGCGATCAAGAAGGGCATGGACCCGAAGGAAGCGTTCGAGAAGAACATCGGGACCTACGGCAGATTCGCAACCGCCGCCAAGGTCATCGACCCGCGTAAGGAATAACGGAGGTGCCGCATGATTACGTTTGAAGGTTTTGAAAGAAGAATCGACAAGATCACGAAGGTGCTGAACGAATACGGCATCAAGGATCTCGAAGAAGCAAAAGCAATTTGCGACGCGCACGGCGTCGATCCTTACGGCATCGTCAAGGGCATTCAGCCGATCGCGTTTGAGAACGCGGGCTGGGCATATACCGTCGGCGCGGCAATCGCATACAAGAAGGGCGTCAAGTCTGCGGCAGAAGCTGCGGAAGCCATCGGCGAAGGTCTGCAGTCGTTCTGCATTCCGGGTTCCGTTGCGGATCAGCGCAAGGTGGGCTTAGGTCACGGCAACCTCGGCGCAATGCTGCTCAGAGAGGAAACGAGCTGCTTCGCGTTCCTCGCCGGTCACGAGTCCTTCGCGGCGGCGGAAGGCGCCATCGGCATCGCACGTACCGCGAACAAAGTTCGCACAAAGCCCCTGCAGGTCATCCTGAACGGTCTCGGCAAGGACGCGGCGTACATCATCTCCCGCATCAACGGCTTCACCTATGTGGAGACGGAGTATGATTACTACACCGGCGACCTCAAGATCGTATACACCAAGGCGTTCTCCGACGGCGAACGCGCAAAGGTTCGCTGCTACGGTGCGGACGACGTCAACGAAGGCGTCGCGATCATGCGTCACGAGAACGTGGACGTTTCCATCACGGGCAACTCCACCAACCCCACGCGCTTCCAGCATCCGGTTGCCGGCACCTACAAGAAATGGTGCACCGAGAACGGCAAGAAGTACTTCTCCGTGGCATCCGGCGGCGGCACGGGCAGAACGCT
>CAMORL010000149.1 GCA_946623765.1 uncultured Clostridia bacterium | reverse complement strand
CCGATGTCGGTCAGCGTCGCGCGGATGCGATCGTCCGGCATGGAATAGCGCTGGGTGAGATAACGAAGCCCTGCGCCGAGTTCAGAGTCCGGACCGCCGTACTGCGCCATCAGAAGCTTTGCCATCCGCGGATCGGGTTTGGTGATGCGGACGGGGTATTCGAGTCGTTTTTCATAGATCCACATAAGCGTTCCTCCTTAATTCTGCCACGGCCATTTCTGATAGACCCAGCTTCCGGCATCGTGCGTGCAGTTGCCGAAGTTTTCGAGCGGTCCGAAGCGTTCGTTGTATTCGCTGCAAAGGCGATTGAGCGTCTCCGCGTAGCTGTTGAAATCGTTCGTCGCCTCAAGATCCTCGGGATGCGTGTCGAGATACAGCTGCAGCTCGACGCAGGCGAAACGGATTTCGCCGATTTTGTTCATCAATGCCTGTTCCGTATACTCTGCCATATTATACCTCCCGGGACCTGCAGGTCGGGTAATCGGAGACGAGCTCCGGAAAAAGCGTCCCGCGCGACAGCGCTTCGCAGGGGCAGAAGCCCGCGCGGTACATCTGATTCGGAAAATACACGGTCGCAAGCGCGCAGCCGCCGTTCGGAATGCCGCAGCCGTTCATCGAAGCGACGGAGCCCGCGGGAACGACGTTGTCGACCGTGGTAGGATCGACGGCGGGAATGCGATCCGTAAAGCAGCATCCGCCGTTTGCATAGGATTGTTGCATGGTCTTTCCTCCTTGGTTCTTTACTGCTATGGTATTGTTTTTTGTCGAAAAGTGTGCATCCTCTTCCGTATAAATCACAGGTGACAGAATCGCAAAGCTATGGTATACTCATGGAAAGAAACCGAACGGGAGGACAGTATGAAACTGGCAGAAGCATTGCAGGAACGGGCGGACCTGAACCGGAAAATCGACGATCTCAAAAGGCGGCTCGGCAGAAACATTCTCGTGCAGGAGGGCGAAGCCCCCGCAGAGGATCCGGCCATGCTGCTTTCCGAGCTCGACGCAGCCATCGACCGGCTTGAATCGCTGATGGCTGCCATCAACCGCACCAACGGCAGAACGCGTGTGAACGGCATGACGCTGACCGAGCTCATTGCAAAGAAAGACGCGCTGAATCTCCGCATCTCCGCGTATCGTGACGCGGTCTATACCGCGAGTGAGAACACCAGCCGCGCACGCGGCACGGAGATTCGCGTAAAAGCCCTGCTTTCGGCAGCAGAACTGCAGAAGCAGGCGGATGCGCTTTCCGCAGATCTCCGGAAGCTCGACAATCTTTTGCAGGAAACAAACTGGAAAACCGAACTGAAATAATACAGTGAGTAGTCGGAAACGGGTGCATATCGGGCGGCAACTGCCGAAGTTGCAATGCAGTGGTAACCTTGAGCCGGTGGGAGTTCGAATCTCCGGGAATCGTTATGCTCCGATCGCGCACGACCGCACCTTGATTCTATATCGCGCATCACCGGATATGGACGTTCCGACGAGGGTGGCGTAGGGGAAATCATGAGCAATTTATACGACGATCTGAAAGCGCTTGCACAGATCCCGCATGCATACGAAACCTGGACGGACTACCGCGAGCGGCTGTCCGGGTTTTTTATGTCGCAAACGGAACCGGGTTCGACCGCGCTCATCGTCGGCGCGGGCGCATGCAGCGATCTTGCGCTGCAGGCGCTCGGCGAACATTTTTCGGAAATCCGGCTTCTGGATCGGGATGCGGATGCTTTGCGTGAGGGCGTGAGGCGGCAGCGCGCGCAGATTTTGCCGGATCGGCTGATCTGTGCGGATCTTCTCGGCGTGTCGGAGGAGACCTACCGGGCAATCGCAGACGGTCTGCTTTCCGAGATCCAAAGCGCATCGTTCCGACCGGATCCCGCACGATTCGAGCGCTGTCTCAAAGAGGCGTTCGCACACGCGCTCCGTACGCGAACGCCGGACCCGATAACTGCGCAGGCTGCGCTTTCGGATCATGTGATCTGCTGCGGCGTGCATTCACAGCTTCTGACGACGTTTTTGCAGATGGCAAGCGTCTACCGGAGATATGTTCCGTTTCGCCCCGAGGCAATCGAGTCGTTCCTCCGCGAACAGCTCCCCTCCCTTGTCTTTGCGCTCAACGACACGCTGTTCCGCTGGGCAAAGCGGAGCGTGATCTTCGGGCTCGAGGAATGCAGGATCGGAACTGCCGGGGGTGTCGACGGCGCCTGGCAGGCTTTTTCGGATCTTGAACGCCGCGGCGTTCCGATCGCCGCCGAACAGCGGCTGATCTGGCCGTTTGATCCCGCGCAGGGGAAAGCCTATTCGATGCGTATTCTTCAGATTGAAAAGGAGGACCAGTGATCCGGATCCTGTTTGTTTGTCACGGCAATATCTGCCGAAGTCCGATGGCGGAATACGTTCTGATCGCGCTCGCACAGCGCAGGGGACTTTCCGATATGCTGTCCGCCGATTCCTGTGCGACAAGCCGCGAGGAGATCGGCAATCCGGTCTATCCGCCCGCAAGGCGCACCCTCATGCGGCACGGGATTCCCTGCGGCGAACACCGCGCGCGGCAGATGACGAAAGCCGATTACGACGCGTTCGACCGCATCCTCTGCATGGACCGCAGCAACGTCCGAAACGTTCTGAAAATCACCGGCGGCGATCCCGACCGCAAGATCGGCATGCTGCTCGACCATGCCGGGCGAATCGGCGAAGAGGTGTCCGATCCGTGGTACACCGGCGATTTCGAAGCGGCGTGGAACGATATTCTCTCCGGCGTCGAAGGGCTCCTTTCCCAACTGTTTCCGCAGGATAAGCAGGCGTAACGATTGCGCCTGCTTTGTTGATTGTCCCGCCCGTTCCGGTTTTGCTTCGAACGGTTTTCGCCGGAGTTTGTATTTGAGGGTCTTTGCTGCAAAGGCAGTTTCATTTCAGGTGCAAAAACCGGCAGGATTCACGGTTTTCAAGGACTTTCCTTTTGGCGGAAAAGCTGATACAATAGAAAAAACAGAGATCGGAGCGCTGCGTCATGGATCGGGATTCTCTCAGGATCGCAAGCATACAGCTTCTCGGAAAACCGACGAAGCAGGAAACGTACGGACACATCCGTGAACTCGCCGATTCCGTCCCGGACGGCGCGGCGGATCTTTTGATGCTGCCCGAAATGTGGAACGGTCCGTACGAGGCGAAGCGGTTTCCGACATTTGCCGAGCCCGAGGGCGGACCGTCATGGCGGTTTCTCTCCGCGCTCGCAAAGGAAAAGCGCGTGTATCTTTGCGGCGGATCGATCGCCGAGCGGGACGGCGACCGCATCTATAACACCGCATACGTATTCGATCCGGACGGCGCGCAGATTGCGAAGCACCGCAAGGTGCACCTCTTCGACATCGACGTGAAGGGCGGACAGCGCTTCTTTGAATCGGAAACGCTTTCGCCCGGGAAAGACGCGACCGTCTTTTCCACCGCGTTCTGCACGATGGGGCTCTGTATCTGCTACGATTTCCGGTTTCCGGAGCTTTCGCGGCTGATGGTCGACGCAGGCGCAAAGGTCATCCTGGTCCCCGCCGCGTTCAATATGACGACCGGTCCCGCCCATTGGGAGCTGCTGTTCCGAAGCCGCGCGGTCGACAACCAGGTCTATACCGTCGGCACCGCACCCGCGCGTGATCCGAAAGCCTCCTATCAATCCTGGGGACATTCGATCGTCTGTTCCCCGTGGGGCGACGTGCTTATGCAGGCGGACGAAACCGAGCGTGTGATCATCACCGCGCTCGATCTCAACCGGCTCGAAGCGGTCCGCGAACAGCTGCCGCTTCTGAAACACCGCAGAACGGACGTCTATCGGCTGGAGCGTGTTTTGCCTTGAAGCAGGTCGTTCCTGTCTTCGGCGCA
>CAMORL010000148.1 GCA_946623765.1 uncultured Clostridia bacterium | reverse complement strand
CGGCGCGGCGCACGGCGAATGCCTTCGATAAAGGGCTTCTTTTCGGGAAGCCGGTCCAGTTTCAATACGCAGTCCATAAAATCCTCCTTACAGTAATCAATGGAAATCAGGCAGCATCGACTTGACGTCGTTTTCAATCGCGCCTGTGCGGATCAGTTTGTTCATCGCCTCGATCATCGGGTGGATCTCCTCGTCCTTTGCGTAGAACGGCACGACGGCGCGGACTTTATCGTACACGGTCTGCTGCGCGGGAGAAAGCTCGCAGGTCTTGCGAAGATCGATGCCCTGCACCGCCGCCATCAGCTCGAACGCGAGGACCGAATAGAGGTTATTCACGATGCGGCGGAAGTTGCGCGCAGCGGTCGTGCCCATCGAAACGTGATCCTCCTGGTTTGCCGAGGACGGGATCGAGTCGACGCTTGCCGGATGCGCGAAGACTTTGTTTTCGGAGACGAGCGACGCCGCCGAATACTGGCAGATCATGTAGCCCGAGTTGATGCCGCCGTCGGGCGCTAAAAACGCGGGAAGCCCGTTCGAAAGCGCCGGGTTTACCATGCGCTCCATACGGCGCTCGGAGATGTTGCAGAGTTCCGAAGCCGCCGCGGACATATAGTCCATCACGAGCGCGATCGGCTCGCCGTGGAAGTTGCCGCCGGAGATGACGCTTTCGTCGTCAAGGAACAGGATCGGGTTATCCGTGACGGAATTGAGCTCGGTTTCGAGAACCCTGCGGACGTGCGCAAGCGCGTCGCGCACGGCGCCGTGCACCTGCGGGATGCAGCGGAGCGCGTAGGCGTCCTGCACGCGGAGGTTGCGGTTGCGTTCCATCGACGCGCTGTCCGCAAGGATCGTGCGCATGTTCTTTGCAACGAGCGCCTGTCCCGCATGCGGACGCGCCGCATGGATGCGCGGGTCGAAGGCGGAAAGAAGACCGGTAAGCGCCTGCATCGTCATCGAAGCCGTGATGTCCGCAAGCGCGGCCGCACGGTTCAGGTCATACCAGGCGAGCGTGCCGATCGCCGTCATGCACTGCGTGCCGTTGATGAGCGCAAGTCCTTCCTTCGCAAGCAGGTGGAACGTCGGGAGCTTCGCCTTTGCCATCGCTTCCGCGCCGGACATTCTCTTTCCCTTGTAGGTCGCTTCGCCGCGGCCGAGCAGAACGAGCGCCATATGCGCAAGCGGCGCAAGGTCGCCGGACGCGCCGAGGGAACCCTGTTCGGGGATCACGGGGGTGACGCCCTTGTTCAGCATGCCGATCAGCGTTTCGATGATCTCGCGGCGGATGCCGGAATTGCCCTTCGAAAGCGCGTTTGCGCGAAGCAGCATCATCGCGCGGGCAGTCTCTTCGTTCAGCGGTTCGCCGACGGCGACGCAGTGCGAAAGGATCAGGTTTTCCTGAAGCTGCGCGCTCTTGTCGCTCGAAATGGTGATCTTCGAAAACTCGCCGAAGCCGGTGGAAATGCCGTAGACCGTACGCCCCTCTGCGACGATCTTATCGACCAGCGCACGGGATGCGTCGATGCGTTCAAAGGTCTTCGAAGAGAGCGAAACGCGCGCGTGAAAACGCGCGACCGCGACGACCTGTTCGATGCGAAGAGATTCGCCGTCCAGGGTGACGTGACGGATATTTTCTGTCAGATGATTCATACACGTTCCTTCCTGATTGAATAGTTATGGTCAGAGCATGACCGTACCTATTTATAATATCATTTGCGCAGTACGGTGTCAAACCGGCGCACGGTTTTTTGGATAATATATAATGCTGCGTCCCGTGGAAATCCTTCCCGGTGCATGCAGCGCTTCCGGCTTCCCCGCACGTGTTTACAGAGTGTTCATCCCTCCGACATGAAATAGTCGCCTTTTGCATGCTATACTGAAAGATACCAACATGAGGGGGGAACGGCATGAACATTCGGTTTTACAACGCGCGCATTCTGCCGATGGAGACGGCGGACGGAACGGTTCTTTTCGGTGAACTCTGGGTACGGGACGGACGCATCGCGCTCGTCGGCGATCCGCAGGGACGCGAACCGCTTGCGTTTGACCGCGAGATCGACTGCGAGGGAAACCTGCTTTTGCCGGGCTTCAAGAACGCGCACACGCATTCCGCGATGACGTTTCTGCGGTCCTTTGCAGACGATAAGCCGCTCCACAACTGGCTGCACGAAGACTGCTTCCCGATGGAAGCGCATCTGACCGGCGACGACGTTTACGACCTCACCAAGCTCGCCGTGCTCGAATATGTGTCCGGCGGCATCACGTCGGCGTTCGACATGTATTACCACGTGGATCGCATTGCCGACTGCGCGCGCGACACGGGCTTTCGCTTCGTGATCTGCGGTGCGGCGAACGATTTCGGCGGCACGGCGGAATCGACCCGGCGCGACTTCGAACGGCTGAACGCATTCGATCCGCTCGTCTCCTGCCGGATCGGGTTCCACGCCGAATATACGACGGGCGAGCCGCTGCTGAAGGATCTTGCGGCGCTTGCAAACGAACTCAAAGAGCCGGTCTTTACGCATCTTTCCGAAACGGCGGCGGAGGTCGACGGGTGCTTCAAACGCACCGGCATGTCTCCGATCGCGTATCTCGATTCGCTCGGCATGTTCAATTACGGCGGCGGCGGGTTCCACATGGTGCACCCGCGCGAAGGCGATCTGGAGATCATGAAGCGGCGCGGGCTGTATGTCTGTACGAATCCCGGCAGCAACGTCAAGCTGTCGAGCGGCATCGCCCCGATCGAAACATATTACAAAGAGGGCATTCCGGTTGCGATCGGCACGGACGGTCCCGCAAGCAACAACTGCCTCGATATGTTCCGCGAGATGTTCCTCGTGACGGGTCTGCAGAAGCTGACCGTCGGCGCGGCGGCGGCGGATCCCGTGAAGGTGCTGCACTCGGCGTGCTCCGTCGGCGCAAAGATGATGGGGCTTAACGACTGCGATTGTCTCAAGGAAGGCAAGCAGGCGGATATCGTGATGCTGGATCTTCATACGCCGAACATGCAGCCGATCAACAACATTGCAAAGAACGTCGTCTATTCCGGCAGCAAAACGAACGTCGCGCTGACGATGGTCGCGGGAAAGATCCTCTTTGAACGCGGTCGGTACACGTTCGACGTCGATCCCGAAGCCGTTTATAAAAAAGCGAACGAAATCATTTCAAGAATCCGGAAGTCGGAAGGAAGATAACTATGGCACATATCGAGGTCATTGCGGAATACAACGAACGCGGCGCAATGCTTTGGGCGGACGCCTATGCCGGAGCGTATTCGCGCGGGGAGTCGGTTTCCAAAGCGCTGGAAAAATTCCCGAAAGCGCTTTCCGCATACGCCGCATGGGCACACGGCGCTCCGCTGACGGATCTGTCGGAAGCGGATTTCGTCATCACGCACGCGTATAAATCGGATCTTCAGGTGGAAGACGCGGACAGCGACGTGCTTTTCCCGTCCGAACGGCTGCCGATGGACATGGCGGAATACACGCAGAAAAAACAGCTCTGCATCCGCTCGGCACAGGATTTTGAAAAACTGGTCGCCTCGATCCCGCAAAAGGACCGCGCTTTACGGAAATCCCGCCGCACGTTTTACGGCAAGATCCCCTGCTCCGCGCGCGAAATGGCGGAGCACGCAAACCGCGTGATGGAATACTACGCAAACGCGGTGGGCGTACCGTTCGATAACGAGGGCGGTCTGCTCGAAAACCGCAAGCGTCTCTTCCGCGCGCTGGAATCCACGCCGGATTTTCTGACCTCCCGGGTCTATACCGCAAGCGACGGCGAGCTTTGGACGCGCAAAAAGCTTCTGCGCCGCATCCTTTGGCACGACCGCATCCACGCGCATGCGCTCTACCGCCTTGCAATTACCTTCTGGCAGAAGGAGCGCATCGCAAATCCGTTCTG
>CAMORL010000147.1 GCA_946623765.1 uncultured Clostridia bacterium | reverse complement strand
CCGTCGAGCATGGCGGCGGTGCCGTTGATCGCGCCGGAGCGCATGCAGTCGACCGTGTTGGTGCCGATCAGCTTTGCCGGACCGACGAGATCGATATACGGAAGCTGCGCCGCGTTCGCGGACAGGGCGTTCATGGACGTCCACAGACCCGGAATGATCATGCCGCCCATGTATTCGTTGTCGTGCGCGACGAGCGACAGCGTGGTCGCGGTTCCCATATCGACGATCGCGATCGGCGTCTTATATTTCGCGCGCGCCGCAACGGCGGCAACGATGAGATCGCTGCCGACGCTTGCGGGATTGTCCGTGCGGATGTTGAGTCCGGTTTTGATCCCCGGTCCCACGATCATCAGATCGACGCCGGTCAGGATCTTCACGGCCTGCGGGATCACGGACTGCAGATACGGCACGACGGAAGAAAGGATCCCGCCCTCGATCTCGTCGGGTCGGATATCATACAGCTTCAGCACGCCCTGAATGTCGATCGCGTACTGATCCGCCGTCTTGCTTCTGTCGCTTGCGATCCGCGCGGAAAAGATCTGCTTTCCGTCGCGCATGCCGCCTAAAACGATATTGGTGTTGCCGACGTCGATGGCAAGGATCACGGGTTATTCCTCCTTTGAATTCTCGGGTTGGGCAGTTTCGCCGACCGGTTCGAACACGGCATTTGAAAGCGTATCAACGGATTCTTCGGCTGTTTCCGTCGTCGAAGAAACGACCGGCTTGAAGAACGGAATCGGTTCATACCGCTTCAGCGCGATCGCAACGCCCTTGGCGACGCCGCCGCCGATGACAAGACCGGTCGCCCATTCAATGAGTCCCTGCACGCCCACAACCAGCACGACGAACATCAGCGGGTTGACCGCGCCTTTTTTCGCGGCGAGGTTCTGCACAAACTCGGTGTGATAGAAGAACAGTACGATAAAGCCCATGAAGCAGATCGTGTTGAGCATCGGCGCCAAAAGCCCGCCCGCAAAGTAGCTCCAGATGCGGTGCCGGTCGATCTTTTGAAAAACGCGGAACAAGAGTCCCGTAAGATAACCCACCAAAGCACGCGTGCCGATGCACAGCAGCACCGTCATAAACGGCGATACCGCAAAGAACGCCGCCGTCATCAGCGATTTTCCGGTGATCGCGTCGTACAGGCTCAAAAGCCCGTAGAACGCGCCGAGAATCGTGCCCGCCAGCGGTCCCAAAAGCATCGCGCCGACGGCGATCGGGATCATCGTAAACGTCATAACCAGCGGACCGACCGGAATCGAAGAAAGCCCGGTCAGCTTCATCAGCAGAATGATGCCGATGAACAATCCGAGCTCCGTGATATAGCGGACGTTGACCTGTCTTTTGACTTTCTGTTCCATATGAAGTTTTCCTCCTTGCTTGTGTTCCCTTCGGATACACTGCGTAGATTATTTTCGGCGCGGCGGTTCGCGTTTCGTTCTCCCATCCCGAAAGTATGAGGAACCGGCTCTCCGTTTCGCCGTCTGCATTATACCGCAGCGCGAAATCGAATGCAAGTTGCAATTCCGCTTTTCGTATGTTATATTATTGTTACAGTCCATTTTCGGAGGGATCCTATGCTCAGCGGAAAAACAGTCGTACTCGGCGTAACCGGCGGCATCGCCTGCTTCAAGGCGGCGGCGCTCGCTTCCATGCTCAAAAAGCAGCACGCCGACGTGCAGGTTCTGATGACGGAAAACGCAACGAAGTTCGTCACGCCTCTGACCTTTGAACAGCTTACGGGCAGCAAAGCGCTCGTCGACACGTTCGACCGGAACTTTGTGCACTCCGTGGAGCACATCGCGGTTGCGGACCGCGCGGACTTCGTGCTGATCGCGCCGGCAACCGCAAACGTGATCGCAAAGCTCGCGCACGGACTCGCGGACGACATGCTCACCACGACCGTGCTTGCCTGCCGCTGCCCCAAAGCGATCGCGCCCGCGATGAACACCGGCATGTATGAAAACCCCGTCACGCAGGACAACATCGAACGCCTGCGGCATTACGGCTGGGAGATCGTCGATCCCGCAACGGGACGCCTTGCCTGCGGCACAAGCGGCAAAGGCAGACTTCCCGAGCCGGAGGATCTTCTGGAGGTCGTTTTGCATGCGCTCGCGCACGAAAAGGATCTTTCGGGCAAACGCGTGCTCGTCACCGCCGGACCCACGCAGGAATCGCTCGATCCCGTGCGGTATCTGACCAATCACTCCTCCGGGCGCATGGGCTATGCGATCGCAAACGCCGCGGCGCGCAGAGGCGCTGCCGTAACGCTCGTTTCCGGTCCGACGGCGCTGAAAAAACCCGCCTATGTGAACACGGTCGACGTCGTTACGGCGGAGGATATGTTCAACGCGGTCATGCAAAACGCGCCGGACGCGGATATCATCATCAAGGCGGCGGCGGTCGCGGACTACCGTCCGAAGACCGTTGCGGACAACAAGCTCAAAAAGAGCGACGACGCGATGTCGATCCCGCTCGAACGCACAAAGGATATTCTCGGTACGCTCGGCGGCAGCAAACGCGAAGGGCAGTTCCTCTGCGGGTTCTCGATGGAAACGGAACACATGCTTGAAAACAGCCGGAAAAAGCTTGAAAAGAAAAACCTCGACATGATCGCGGCAAACAACGTCAAGGAGCCCGGCGCGGGCTTTGCGGTGGAAACGAACGTGCTGACGCTGATTACAAAAGACGGCGAAACCTCACTTCCGCTGATGAGCAAGGACGACGCGGCAAACGCGCTGCTCGACGAGATTATCAGGCGAATCTGAAAAGCAACGTCAAAAAGACGGGTCGTTCCCGTCTTTTTTTGTGCATAAAAAACCCGCGATTTCCGCACAATAACGGAAACAACCGCTCCGGAGGTTTTTTCCATGCAACTTTCCCGCAAACAAACGATCCTGATCGTCACGCTCTCCGGCGTCGCCGCGCTGCTTCTTGTCGGGCTTCTGATCTTTTTGCACTATGCCGAAAAGAGCGACCCGATTCCGGACGAACCGGTTCTGCCGACCGCCTCCGCAACCGTCGCGCCGACGGAGACCCCGTCCCCTTCGCCGACGCCGACCGCAACGCCGTCCCCGACGCCGTATTTTCTGCCGTTGGTGCCGGAAGGCGCCGTCACCCGGACGCCGGATCCCACCGCGACGCCCGTCCCCACGCCGACCGCAGGTCCCGAGGCGGAAGCGCGGGACGGAACCTATGGAGACGAATGTAAAGAGTTTATGGCGATCGGTACGCAGAACGGCGAAGCGATCGCCGTTTTGCTTGTGCGGGTTGCGCCGCCGGAAACGGAAATCCTTGCAATCCCGTGCGAAACGCAGTCCACGGTCTATACCCTGAAGAGCGGCGCCGTCGTCGCAGAGATGAACCGTGCGCCGCTTGCGGCTGCGACTGCGCGCGCCGAAAGTCTGCGCGAGGGCTGCTGGAATCTCGTCTGGGCGGTGAAAAATCTCCTCGGATATCGCGCGCCGGCGTACTTGTGCGTGGATTTTTCCTGCATGGACGCATTCTTTTCCTTTGCGCCGAAACTGAACTCGAACGGAACGGAAATCGATCTTGCGGCGTTTTCCGACATGCTGCACGAATCCGGCGAGACCCGCGCCGCCGCGTTTGCGAATCTCGGAATCGGCGCGGTGCAGCTGCTTCGGGAGGTGTCGCTTTGGAACCTGCCGTCGTTCAAAAGCGCGACGCGCGGCGCGTTTACCTCCAGCCTGTCGATCCTGGAGCTGCTCGATCTGATGGGCGACCTCAAAAAAGTCGACACGTTTTCCGTCACCGTCCTGCCGACGGAACTGAAAGACGGCGTTTTCGTCATGTCGGACGCCGCCGTTCTGCCGTTCTGACGCGGTCTTTTGCCGCGCCTTTTTTGCGGCAAATCCGCGCAAGGCATTTGACAACGCACCGGAATTGCGTTAAACTCCTTTTTCATTTGCGCAATGACCAATTCAGAAAAGGAAAAACCACAACGAGAAACAACATCAAAAAAATCGCTGCGCTCGTTCTG
>CAMORL010000146.1 GCA_946623765.1 uncultured Clostridia bacterium | reverse complement strand
CGTGAGCCATGAGATGATCGTAAAGAGTCTTGCCGCATTCAAGGCGCTGATCGAAGCGGGTCTGTAAGCATACATCCCTTTCGGCGGAGGCTTCGGCTTCCGCCGTTTTTGTTTCGCGGCGCGTGCGTTGACAACCAAAAGATCGCTATGCTATACTGAATTCTGGTAAATTCTGGGGGATCGGGGCGATCGGAAAATGAAACAGGGGAAAACCGTCGGAAAACGATGGGCTTGCGCCGCGTTGCTGGGCGCAGCGCTGCTTTTGCTTGCGTGCGGCGGAACCGCACGGCAGGCTGCGGAAGCCCCGACTCCGGAACCGACGGCCGTTCCTGTGACCGAATCGCCGACGCCCGCACCGACGCCCGCGCCCACGCCGGTTCCGACGCCGACCCCGGTTCCTACGCCCACGCCGGTTCCGACGCCACTGCAAGTCACGATCGGCGCGGTCGGCGACATCATGATCCCGAGCGGGATCGTTTCGGATACGCGGACCAAGGACGGGGGATACGATTTTCACACGCTGTTCGCGCCTTTCCGGGAGCTGTTCGGCTCGGTCGATCTGATGTGCGCCAATCTTGAAGCGCCGCTTGCGGGCAAGGAGGCGCGGTATTCCACGCGCGACGATCCGAGACCGGGGCAATTCCGGTTCAACGCGCCGGATTCCGTGCTCGAACCTCTGAAGGAATACGGCGTCGATCTGCTGTCGACCGGGAACAACCACTGCCTCGACAAGGGCGAACCGGGGCTGTACCGCACGATCGAAAAGGTGCGCGAAGCGGGATTCTATCAGACGGGAACGTTTTTGAACGCGGAGGATCGCGAGATCCCCTGCATTGCGGACGTAAACGGGATCCGCGTCGGCTTCGTGGCGGCGATGCGGACGATGAACGTGGAGCCGAAGGAATTCGGCATCGACGAGGAGCGCGCGTGGACGGTGATCGACCGGCTGGTCTTCTATGAGGGCGACCCGACGGAAGCCGTGCTGAACGACATCAAACGCGTACGCGACGGCGGCGCGGAGTTTGTGATCGTGTTCGCGCACTGGGATTACGAGGACGACAAGCCGGCGGCGGAGAGCACGCGCCGTCAGGCAAAGATCCTTCTGGAAGCGGGCGCGGACTGCATTGTTGGCTCGCATCCGCACCGCGTCAAGGACGCGGAATGGATCACCGCGGAGCGCGAGGACGGACCGTATACGGGGCTCGTGTTCTACTCGCTCGGCAATTTCACCGCGAACAACAAGTTCAAATGTATGGTCGGGCTGTTCGTGCAGCTTACGCTTGAAAAGAATTTCGGGACCGGAACGGTGACGCTCGTCGATACGGCGGTGCTGCCGACGCTGACGATCCGCAGAAACATCAAAAGCAGTCCGCGGTTTGCCGTCATGCCCGCGTATGCCGATCCCGAACGGATCACGGGGCTTCGCGAGCCGTTAAGCCGCGCGGAACTCCGTTCGCTCGAAAAAGCCCGCGCCTATGCTTTGGAACGGCTCGGCGTCGTGGAGGGCGTTCGCCTTCTGGACGAGCCGTAATGAAAACCAAAAGGAGCTTCCCGGTTCGGGAAGCTCCTTTTATGTTCCGGTTCAGTTTTCCAGCTTTTCGCAGCCTTCGCAGTCTTCGGCTTCGCAGTCCCAGCACTCCATGCGCTTTTCCGCGATCGCGAACAGCTCGTCGAGCTTGTCGTCCGGCACGGGCACGAACTCTTCCATGTCCTCTTCTTCGTTCACGATGATTTCCATGATGCAGACTTCGAAGTCCTCTTCCGGCTCTTCGGGAAGCTCCGCGTCGACCAGCACCGCGTATTCCTTGCCTTCGTGATCAAAATAATCAATGACCTCAAGGTCAAACTCGTTGCCTTCCTCATCGGTAAAGGTGACAAGATCTCTTTCGTCTTCCATGATGACTCTCCTTTATGTAGATTTCAATTCATTGTACCGCATCCCGCGCTGCATTGCAAGCAAAAACCGCTGTGCGAAAAATCTTTTTGCAAAACTGAAACATTTTGAGAATGCCCCTTGTGCACCGGATAAAAATCGTTTATACTTATCGTAAAGAGACAGGGAAGCGGGGCGTCATCGTATGGATCTGGAATTTTTGGAACGGCTCGGCAAAGCGATCGCAGCGCAGTTCGGCGAGAACTGCGAGGTTGCGGTGCACGATCTTAAGAGCGGCGACATGGAACACACGATCGCGCTCATTGAAAACGGGCATGTCACGCACCGGGAGAAGGGCGACGGACCGAGCCGCATCGTACTCGAAGCGCTGAAGGAAACAGATCCGGAATCGCTGAAGGACGAGGCAGGTTACCTCATGCGGACGCACGACGGACGCATCTTAAAATGCGCCACGGTCTATATCCGCGACGAAAACGGCGTTCCGGAGGGCGTTTTCTCCATCAATTACGACATTACCGAGCTTTTGATGGCGGAGCGCGCGGTGGGCTCGCTGCTGCATCACAGCGAAGAGAATAAGAAAGCGCCGGAGCGCATTCCGCAGTCGGTCAACGAACTCCTGGACGACCTCATCGAGCAGTCGGTCGAGCTTGTCGGAAAACCGGTCGCGCTCATGAACAAGGAGGACAAGATCAAGGCGATCGCGTATCTCAACAGGGCGGGCGCGTTTCTCATCACCAGAAGCGGCGATAAGGTGTCGAAGTATTTCGGCATCAGCAAATATACCTTATATTCCTACATCGACGCAACGAATTCCATTCAGAATTGAAGAAAGGAAAACAGTATGGATTTTGAAGCAATCAAAAAAGCAGCGCAGGGCTATCTGCCGGCCATGACGAAGTTTCTGCGCGACCTCATCGCGATCCCCAGCGAGAGCTGCGAGGAGGAAGGCGTCATTCGCCGCACGATCGCCGAGATGGAAGCGCTCGGCTTCGATAAAGCGGAGATCGATCCCGAAGGAAACGCTTTGGGCTGGATGGGCAAAGGCGAGCGGATCATTGCATTCGACGGACACATCGACACCGTCGGCATCGGCAACATCGCAAACTGGGAGCACGACCCCTATAAGGGCTATGAGACCGACGATATCATTTACGGACGCGGCGGCTCCGACCAGGAGGGCGGCGTGGTTTCGGCGGTGTACGGCGCAAAGATCATGAAGGATCTCGGGCTCATCCCCGAGGACACGAAGATCCTCGTCGTCGCCTCCGTGCAGGAGGAGGACTGCGACGGTCTCTGCTGGCAGTACATCCATAAGGAGGACGGCATTACGCCGGAATTCGTCGTCTCCACCGAGCCGACCGACGGCGGCATCTATCGCGGACACCGCGGACGCATGGAGATCCGCGTGGACGTCAAGGGCATTTCGTGCCACGGCTCCGCGCCGGAACGCGGCGACAACGCGATCTACAAGATGGCGGACATCCTGGAAGAGGTCCGCGCGCTGAACGAGAATACGGCAACCGACGCCGACGAGATCAAGGGTCTTTCTAAAATGCTCGATCCGAAGTACAACCCCGAGCATTGGGAGGACGCGCGCTTCCTGGGCCGCGGCACGATCACCGCGTCGCAGATCTTCTACACCTCGCCGTCGCGCTGCGCGGTCGCAGACTCCTGCGCGGTTTCTCTGGATCGCCGCATGACCGCGGGCGAAACGTGGGATTCCTGCCTCGAGGAGATCCGCAATCTCCCGTCGTGCCGCAAGTACGGCGACGACGTCAAGGTCTCGATGTACATGTACGACCGTCCGGCGTGGACGGGATTGAAATACGAGACCGAGTGCTATTTCCCGACCTGGATCAATAAGGAAAGCGCGGCGCACGTGCAGGCGCTCGTCGACGCGCACAAGGGCTTGTTCGGCGACAAGCGCATCGGACACCCGAGCGCCATGGATAAGCGCAACCGTCCGCTGATCGACAAGTGGACGTTCTCGACAAACGGCGTTTCGATTCAGGGACGCTACGGCATCCCGTGCGTGGGCTTCGGTCCCGGTGCGGAATCGCAGGCGCACGCGCCGAACGAGATCACATGGAAGCAGGACCTCGTCACCTGCGCGGCGCTGTATGCGGCGGTTCCCATGTGCTATAAGCCCGAAAACC
>CAMORL010000145.1 GCA_946623765.1 uncultured Clostridia bacterium | reverse complement strand
TACCATGGATCCCATGTAAGATACAGCGCATGACTTGCGGCAGAGCCGCGGGAGGAAAAGATGAAAAAACCGCTGATCGGCGTGACGCCGCTGTTTGACCGGGAGCGGGATTCCTACTGGATGCTGCCCGGGTATTTTGAAGCATTGCTCGCGGCGGATGCCGTGCCGGTGATGCTGCCCTTGACCGACGGCGAAGAAACGCTGCGGCGCACGGTCGAAACGCTTGACGGATTTTTGATGACCGGAGGACCGGATGCCGCGCCTGCTTTTTACGGGGAGGAAGCGAAGCCCGGCTGCGGCGAGATCTGCCCGGAGCGCGACGCAATGGAAATGACGCTGCTGCGGCTCCTGTGGGACGCAGACAAGCCCGTATTCGGCATCTGCAGGGGACTGCAGATGATGAACGTGCAGCGCGGCGGAACGCTCTTTCAGGACCTTCCGACGGAGCATCCCTCCGAGATCGGACATCGTATGACAGCGCCGTACGACCGCACGGTACATTCCGTTGCGGTGCTGAAGGATTCACCGCTTTACGGACTGTTCGGAATGGATTCGGTCGGCGTCAACAGCAGCCATCATCAGGCAATCAAAACACTTGCGCCGGATCTTCTGCCCATGGCGGTATCTCCGGATGGGCTGATTGAAGCGATCTATGCGCCGAATAAGCGCTTTTATCAGGCAGTGCAGTGGCATCCCGAACGGCTCTGGGTCAAGGACGAATCGAGCCGCAGACTGTTCGCTGCGTTTGTGAATGCGGCAGGAGAAGAATAAAAGAGAGGTCGACGATGGAATCCGTCGGAAAACGAACAGAAGGTTTTTCCCTTGCTTCGCTGCTTATCGGCGTGTGTACCGCGCCGGTATGGTGGCTTTTGGCGCTATTCTTTGCACACACGACAGCAAATACAGACCCTCTTCCGCTGATGATGCTGCTTCCGCTCGCCGCCGCGCTTGCGGGGATTGTGCTCGGCATCATCGGATTGGTGAAAAGTCTTAAGAAAACACCGCGCGTCAGGAGCGGGATCGTCTGCTCCGTGATCGGGATCGCGCTGAGCGCGCTGACGTTGATCGCAACGATGCTGTTCTGGCTGCTGATTTACGCGGCGTCGGCGTTTGCCTGAGGAGGAATCCATGCGAAACTTTGGCTCTTCCATGCTTTGGTTCTGGGTTGCGTACATCGTCGTGACGCTGATCGGAATCGGGCACACGGTCTTCAATATTACCGTTCTGCACATGAAGTCCATGAAGGACGGTCCGGGTATGGGCGAGGGTTACGAAAAGACCAAGCCGTGGCATCCGCTTTATAATATCGTAGTTTTTTCGCTGTCCGGCTGGCTCTATATGCGCGGACTCGAAAACCCCGCCCTGTCCGACGCGCTCGTGACCGGCGCAATCTGGGCGGGAATCTGCATCGTGTTCGACGTCTTCGGCTGGGTGATCATCAAGCATCCGTGGAGTTTATCCTTCCGCGCGTTCTACATCGACTACCAGCCGTGGATCACGCTGATCTACCTTGCGATCTTCCTCGGACCGATGGTGGGGTACTGGATGCTTTGATCGCATTCAAAAACTGCGATCACACGCTGCAACATGTTTGATACCGGTACGCAGGTACCGTACAATTATACGGCAGATCCGCGCTGCTTAGGGGTGTGTTTATGAGGAAAAGACGGGTTGTCTGGGCTTTGCTGCTGATGCTGCTTGCATCGGTTCTTTCCCCTGCCGCGGCGGAGACGGAAACAGACAGAGGAAGCTTTCTCGAGTATCGTGTGTCCTGTTCGGAAGCGGGCAGGGAAAACGCATACGGCTACCTTTCGGACGATAATATTCGTACGCGTTTTACGATGGACGCGAATACGACGCTGACCGCGGAGTGGGACGGCGATGCGGAGGGCTTGCTGATTTCCTGGTATGACGTCAAATGCTATATCAACCTCGCGTTCTATGACGAAAAAGGCAATCTGCTGGATTCGACCGATCTTTCCGTTTCCGATTACCGGACGTTTTTTCCCGCAAAAGGCGCAAGGCGCGCGGATGTGACCGTTGCAAACAAATCCTCGGCGAGCATCTGTGAGCTGCGCGTGTGCGCACCCGGATACGAGCCGTCGTGCGTCGTGCGGGATGAGCCGGTCGATCTGATGTTGGTACTGTCCGGAGTATCGGACGAACTGGAGCTGATGGGCGGTCTGCTGCCGCTCTATACGCGCGAGCATGGGATTCGGACCGCGATCGTCTATCTCGGAAAAGATTTCGGCTATCAGGTACAGGAAGCATTTCGCGCATGGGAAGCGCTTGGGATCGACGTGATTCCGGTTTTTCTGCAAAAGGACGACCAAGGCGCGACCGAGCTCAAAAATATGCCGTTCTACTGGAAAGAGGCGAATACGGAAACGCAGCTTCTTTTGCTGATCGAACAGTATCGCCCCAAGGTCCTCGTTACATGCGATCCGTCGAGCAATATGCTCCCCGTACGGATCGCCTTTACGGGTCAGCTCACCGAGCATATGATCCGGAAAAACTGGAACGATCGCAGCATGCCCGTTCAAAAGGTGTATCATCTGTCGGACGAGGGGACGACCGTCGTCGATTATACCGAGCGGCTGGTCACCTATGACAGCGCAACGGCAAAGGAAGCTGCCGAGCATGCGCATGCGAGCTACCGGAGCAGGGAATCGTACCGTAAACAGATCCCGGACACGGGACGGTTCCGTCTGATCCTCACCAAAGTCGGCGAGGATACGGCACAAAACGATCTTTTCGAGCACATCGATACCGGTACGCTTCTGCAGTTCGAAATGCCGGAGTCGACGCCCGTTCCGACCGAGGAACCGACGGCGGTCCCGACGCCGGCGGAAACGCCGACGCCTGTGCCGGAAACTGCGGAACCGACAACGGAATCTGCGGCAGAAACGGAGCAAGCGGCGGAAACGCCTGTGAAGGAAGCAAAGAAACAAAAAGGGAACGTTCTCAGCATCGTTCTGTTTGCATCGGCAGGCGTATGCGTTCTGCTTGCCGCGATCGTGCGCGGACGCAAACCGATCGTGACCGCGTCGCTGCTGGCGATAGCGGTGACGCTGGCGATCCTTGCGGTCATTCTTATGCGGGCGGGGAAAGCACAGTCTTCCTCTGAAAAACAAAGCGCGTCGGCATCGGTACAGCCTGCGGCGACTGCTGTCCCGCCTGCCGTACGGGAATCCGAAACACCGGAGCCGACGGCTGAACCCACGCCGGAACCGACGCCGGAACCGACCCCGGAACCGTTTGCGGAGTTCTTCCGGCAGGAAGGCGAACCGGAAGAGGTCGTTGTGAGCGATTACGAGAACGGACATTGGGAGTATCGGTCGGACATTCTTGCGGTCATCATTGACCGGGAGATCACGCGCGAACGCAACAATCATCCGTATTGCAAATACATCGCGCACGTCTATATGCGGAACACAAACAGTTTCCGACCGATCGTGACGTGGCCGCACCAGCTGCAGGCGATGGCGGCTGCGGCGCCGTGGAGGCTTGCGCGCGCAAACCGCGCGGTGCTTGCGGTCACGGGGGACAACCTGAACGACGCGGACGTTGCATTTAAGGGCATTCTGCTTCGCAACGGCGTGCTGTACAGCGACGGCAAAGGACAGGACACCATGGTGATCGACGACGACCTTACCATGCGGATCGTCCATCAGCAGGAACTGTCGGGCAGGGACCTGATGGACAGCGGCGTTCTGCACAGCTTCAGTTTCGGTCCCGTGCTGGTGGAAAACGGCAAAGTCAATCCGGATGCCGATAAGCACTTCGTGGCGGGCGAAAACCCGCGCTGCGGCGTAGGCATGATTGAGCCGGGACACTTTCTGGTGATCGTTTCGGACGGAAGAGACTATAAGCGCGCCTACGGTTATAAGATGTCGGAGTTCGCGCAGATCTTCGCCGATCACGGCGCGCAGGTCGCCTATAATCTGGACGGCGGATCCTCCTCCGGCATGGTCTTCATGGGAGAACACATCAACTGGCATTCCGGAGATCCGCAGCGGACGTGGGCAGACGGATTGGCGTGGGGATATTCCGAACTGATTCCCG
>CAMORL010000144.1 GCA_946623765.1 uncultured Clostridia bacterium | reverse complement strand
CTTATTTTGTTGATTTTACGCAGTATTTTCATGTTTTCGGAGAACAGAAAAAAACGGGGGCTTTCCCCGAAAAAAACGGAGACGGATTGCTCCGTCCCCATACCAGTTTGATTATTCATCATCGTTTCCCGGTTCCTCTGCGATCATCTCGCGTACGCCGGATTCCTTCTCAAAGCGTTCGGCAAGCACCTTCGTCGTGAGATAGGCGGAAATGCAGTCGATCGCCATCTTGTTCTTACCGCCGCGCATGATCGCAAAGTCGGCGTCCGTGATGTAATTCGCGATATACTTCTCGAACATCGGCTTGACCGTTTCGACGTACTGTTCGGCAATATTGTCGATCGTTCTGCCGCGGCTCTTGATGTCGCGCTTGATACGGCGCAGAAGGCAAATATCCGTATCGACGTGCATATAGACCTTCAGAACCATGCGTTCAAGGAGCCGCTGATCGTAGAACATATGGATGCCTTCCATGATCAGCACCTCGGGCGGATAGATGAGCTCTTCCGAATCGGCACGCAGATGCGCCGCGTAGTCGTAGCCCTTCTTGGTAATGGGCATACCGCTCTCAAGCGTATCAAGATCGCGAATGATTTCGTCGTAGTCGAAGATGTTCGGTTCGTCGTAATTGATGTGTACGCGTTCCTCGAACGGCAGTTCCGGAAAGCTCTTGTAGTAGCAATCCTGTCCGATAATGACGCAGCTGCATGAAAGGCTGTCCTGAATTCTCTTTGCAAGCGTGCTCTTGCCGCTGCCCGATGCGCCGCAGATACCCACGATAATCATAACCTGTTCATCCCCCTCCGGATATTTCGCTATCATTGTACCGCATTCCCGGGCCGCTTGCAAGAGGATTTGTCGGTCTCAGTCGTTTTTCGTCGTCCGATTGACATTTTTGCGAAATTGTACTATAGTTATTATATATGATCCAGGCGGCTCCGCTGCCGCAGAAAAGGAGAATTATCATGCGCATCATTACAGTCAGCCGTGAATTCGGTTCCGGCGGACGCGAACTCGGTAAACGTGTCGCCGACCTGTTGGGCTACGATTATTACGACAGCGAAATCATCTCTGCGATTGCAAAGAACAGCGGTCTTGACGAATCCTATGTCGAAACGACGCTGGACAATCACGGATGGCAGTACTTTCCCATTTCATTCGGCGGGACAATGCACTCGGTCAATTACATTGACGCCAGCCGGATCGAGATGCTCGTGCAGCAGAAAAAGGTCATCGAGCAGATCGCCGCGCTCGGCAAGGACTGTGTCATCATCGGACGCAACGCCGATGCGATCCTGAAGGAGCAAAAGCCGTTCAGCATCTTTGTCTGCGCAGATACCGAATCCAAGATCAAGCGCTGCCGCGCTCGTGCCCGCGAGGACGAAAAGCTCACCGATCGCGAGCTCAAGCGAAAGATGAAGGAGATCGACAAGGGACGCGCCCGAACCCGTGATTTTTTGACCGGCAGCGAATGGGGCAAATGCGAAAGCTACCATCTTACGGTCAACACCGGTGACTGGGACATGAAAGCGCTTGCTGCCGCTGTCGCCGCGTTTGCGGAAAAGTGGTTCGAAAGCGAACGATGAAGATTCGCCTCTCCGATCATTTCTCCTACGCAAAGCTGCTTCGATTTACCCTGCCGTCCATCGCCATGATGATCTTTACCTCGATCTACGGCGTGGTCGACGGGTATTTTATATCCAATTTCGCGGGCAAGGAGCCGTTTGCCGCAGTCAACCTTATCATGCCGTTCATCATGATTGTGTCGACCGTGGGCTTTATGTTCGGCACCGGCGGTACCGCTCTTGTGTCCAAGACCTTCGGCGAAGGCGATCCCGTGCGTGCAAACCGCTATTTTTCGTTGTTCGTATATGCGTCGTTTCTCCTCGGCATCGTGTTTTTGATCCTCGGCATCGTCTTTCTCCGCCCGATCGCACGGCTTCTGGGCGCGGAAGGAACACTGCTTGACAACTGCGTGACCTACGGCAGAATCGTCATCGCGGCGATGCCGTTCTTTATTCTGCAGCTGCTGTTTCAGAGCTTCTTTGTCACGGCGGAAAAGCCGAATCTCGGCTTTTGGGTGATCGTCGCCGGCGGCGTTACAAACATGATCGGCGACGCGGTGCTCGTTCCTCTGCTCCCGCAGGAACTGAAGCTGTCCGGTGCGGCGATCGCGACCGCGCTCGGGCAGATCGTAGGCGGCGGCGTGCCGCTGTTCTACTTCTTCCGCAAAAACAGCAGCATCCTCCGTCTCGGCAAGACCCGCTTTGACGGACGTGCGCTTTGGAAAGCGACGACCAACGGCGTTTCCGAGCTTGTCAACAGTGCGGCAATGAGCCTGGTCGGCATGATTATGAACGTGCAGCTTCTGAAGTACGCGGGCGAAAACGGCGTCGCGGCATACGGCGTCATGATGTACGTCAGTATGATCTTTTCCGGAGTCTTCATCGGCTACTCCATCGGCACGGCGCCGGTCTTCGGGTTTCACTTCGGCGCAAGGAACGGCGGCGAGCTGAAGAACCTGCTGCGAAAGAGCCTCATTCTGCTGCTGATCGGCGGCGTTCTGATGGTCGGCGCGGCGGAACTGCTTGCAAAGCCGCTCGCGCTGCTGTTCGTCGGCTATGACGCAGAGCTCACGGCGCTCACGGAATCCGGGTTCCGCATCTTCGGGCTCTCGTTCTTCTTCATGGGCTTTGCGATCTTCGGCTCCGGCTTCTTCACCGCACTGAACGACGGCGTGACCTCAGCAATCATTTCATTTCTCCGCACCCTTGTCTTTGAACTCGGCGCAATCCTTCTTCTGCCGCTGTTCTTCGAAGTCACCGGTCTGTGGTTTGCGATCGTCGTCGCGGAGCTGATGGCTGCCGCGCTGTCGTTCTTCTTCATGGCGATCAAGCGTAAACGGTTCATTTTCTGAGTTCCGAGTATGCAAAAGGAGGGGGTCAGCGGAGATTTGTCAAGGGGACTTACTGATCACAATCATTAAGAATATAACGTACTCGTTTCATTCAGTTCCTTAACGGATACTGAAAGAATCAATCAATAAATAGTAGGCAAATAGTAGGCGCGGTTCGTATAGCCGCGCCTTTTTTCAGACCTATTTACGGCAGCAAACTGCCATCAAATTCGATTAAGGTTTCTCCATCCTCAAGAAGCAGACCGTATTCGCTGCCGCTTTTGACGACCATTAGTTTATAGTATAAGTCATTTGGATTTTTAAACCATATTCTGACATCATATAATTCGCAATCCGCCTTTGCTTGCCATTTCTCTGTGATCGAATACATATTCCTGTTCCTGTATTCTTCCGGATCAATGGTGCTTTTGCCGTAGGCTTCCAATATGGCGTTCTGCGCAGAAAGGCTCAGAGTATTCCATATGGTTTTCTCGCCGTTCGATATACCGATATCAATATGATCGATATTCTCTTTCGTGGGCGGCTGCATCATATCGCGTCGCCCCAACAGATTATACGGTAAATGTGCTAAAAAAACTCTCGGGCTCAAATAGAACTCGTCTGGATCCTCTTTCAGCGTATAGATAACGGCATCGTAGAATCTGGCAACTGCTTTCTCTTTTGCCTCAGAACGGCTCCTTGTTGTTCCGTACTTTCCGCTGATAAAATCATATTCATGATCGTGATAAACGTAAGAGGGATCCAATCGAGGCAGCGTAAACAGACGAATGATAAGAAACAAAACGATCACGCCAAGAAGTACAAGGATGCCTAACAAGATCTTTTTTACGATGCTTTTCATATAATTGCCTCCTTTGAGCTTTTCATTCGTGAACGATATAATTATAATACTTCGGTATCATGTAAACAAGATTGGTTTTTGACAGAATATCTTTGCTTTTCGGCTGGTCTGCTTTGAACGTTAAGACAACAAAAGCACGTCCCGACAAAGGGAGGATCACCGCCGCAAGGTGGTGAGTAAGTGCGCCCTTACGAAAAAGGCTTCCCCTTCGAGGGGAAGCTGTCAACGCAGTTGACTGATGAGGTGGACACGTAAAAAGCGTTAGCTTTTGCGGATGGTTTGTTTCGCCTGCGCTGACACCTCATCCGCCTAACGGCGTACGCACTCCGCTTGCGCTTCGTTTCAGCG
>CAMORL010000143.1 GCA_946623765.1 uncultured Clostridia bacterium | reverse complement strand
ACGCGCAGGAGATGATTCCGCGGTGTCGGTAAAACATGACTTGCAGTTTCAAAAACCCGGAACGGGCGCACCCGCGGCGGCACGGTCGTCCGCAGGCGTGACGGCGCCGGTCCTCGGCGCGCTCGCCGTGCTCCCGCTTATCAAAAAAACGAAGCGTAAAACCATTACCGCGCAAAAAAACACCTCCGGAATTTGCCCGGAGGTGCTTTGCGTTCGGAACGGTTATTTCGTTACCTTTACGGTGATCGAGACGGATTTGTTGCTGCCGTCGTTTGCCTTGATCGTGATTCTTGCCGTGCCGGTCTTTGTGCCGGAAATGATCTCCAGCTCAATTCCGTCGGTGTAGTACATGCCGACGATCGCGGCCGCGATGTCCGGATTGCTGCTTGTGATGGTATAGTCGCCGTAATAGCCGCCGACCTTGTTATAGACGTAGCAGGAGGTGGAGTAGTTGTTGACCTTCAGCGTGACCGTGTTGTTGGTGGCGGTCAGCTGCTGCGTCAGCGGTGTGACGACGTATCTTGCGGTTCCGGTGACGTTCGTGCCGTCCTGCGACGTTGCATTTACATAGATCACAAGATACTTATTGTTGGCGGTCACAAAGCTGTTGAACTTGGACTGGATCTTCTTATCCACGGTCAATACGCCGTTGGGGGAGATCTTCACCCAGCCGTTGTTTGTTGCCTGACTGGTGATATTGGTTCTGCTGGCGATGCTGTCGCCGATGAAGTCGTTCCAGACCTCCTGATAGACCGAGAAGCTCCAGCTGACTTTTTTATTGTTCGGCACGCCGTAGGTATTGCCGAAAACCGCGGTGTTGCCGACCGTCCTTCCGATGCCCGCAAGGAAGAGATCGTCCTGCTGACGGAAAGAGGGGTTCTTCGATTGTACGAAGATGTTGGAGACCGGGTTAATGATGGTCACCCTGCAGGTCGCTCTCTTATTTGAACCGTCCTGCGCGGTGCAGGTGAGGGTTGCCGTACCCGCTTTGCCGGTTGCATAGACGTCTACGGATCCGTCGGGATTGGGGTAAATATTCAGAAGACTCGTGTTGCTGCAGGTCCATGCGAGATTCGCGCCGTTTCCGGCTGTGCCGTACAGCATAATGTAGGCTTCATTGTTCGAGTCATTCATCGTGTTCATGGAACACATCGTGACTGCGGTGACAGCGCCCTTATTCATCGTGACTTTCGGATATGCGCCGCTGCCGGATTTCGAGTATTTATAGATGGTGACGGCGCTTGCCTTTGCGGGGACGATTTTAATCTCGAAGGTCGCAGCGTTATAGCCGATTTCCGTTTCGGCACGGAGCAGGATCGTTCCGCTCTTGACGGAGGCGGGAACCTTTACAATGCCTTTTGCGGAATCGACGGTAACGCCGGAAGGTGCGCTCTCAAGGGACCAGACAACCTTTCCGGTTGCGCCTTTCGGGAACAGCGTTGCCTTATAGGTTGCAGAGTTGCCGGCAGCGATGCCGGAGGGACCGGTGATGGCGATGTCGGTCACAGCCTGCGTGACGTTGATTCTGCAGGTGACCTTCTTGCCGGAACCGTCCAGAACCTCGCAGGTAAGCGTCGCGGAGCCTTTGGCGAACGCCTGCACCTCGCACATGCCGTCATCGTACCACTGCATGACTTTGACGACCTTGGGATTGCTGCTGGTCCAGCGATAGGATCTCGCGCTGACAGAGACGCTGTTCTTCTTGCTGTCGAGCAGCGAGGCAATGCTGACGGACGCCCAATCGGAGGTCTGCATGGAGACGGTTTTCGTGTTCAGCGTGATCGTTCCGATCGGATTGATCTGCTGTACCTTGACGGTATAGTTCCGATACTTGCTCGGATATTTCACAGAGGTTGCGCGGACGGTGACGGTACCCGTTTCGCCCGCTTTGGTCGTCAGTTTGCCTGTTTTTGCGTCGATCTTTGCGGTCGGGCAGCCGGAGTTGCCGACGATCTTCCAGGTGAAGCTCTGATCGAGATCGTAATAGCCTACCTCCGTATGGGAATGACCGAGTGCGGCGGACAGCATGACCGTCTTGCCGGGGATCATGACTTTCGGCGCAAGGATGCTGACGTCGGAATCGGCGAGCTCTTCGGTATCCGCGGTTCTCGGAGCAATCGTAAACGTATAGGTGGATACTCTGCTCGCATTGCCGAGCCCGTTGACATACATGACTTTCAGGGTAACCTTGTCGCCGGGCATATACTCATTCATCAGGACTTCCCATGCCTGGATGCCGTTTTTCACGTCGCCGTTTGCAACGCTCGGCGTGGATCCGTCCAGCGTGTACACGGGGTAATAGTTTCCATCGTTGCCGTCCACATAGAAGCTGAGCAGCGTATCGGGGGAGATGACCGCGTTTTTCAGATCCTTGCTGCTGCCGCGGTAATCCAGGTATTCATAGTAGTCGTAGTCAAAGTTGTATTCGCACGTCCAGACATTGAAGCCGATGGTTCCGAGCGAAGTAACGAGCTTGGAGACGTCGATGATACCTTTGCCGCATTCCTTGGAGCTGCATCTGTTGGTTGCGGCAAGCAGCGCTTTTTCGACCGCAGCGGGTCCGGGGTTGTGACCCAGGTAGCTGATATACAGTGCAGCGGCGCCCGCGACGACCGGCGTCGCCATGGAGGTGCCGTCCCAGCATTCGTAGTTGTCTCCGGGCGTTGTGGACCAGATGTCGGAACCCGGCGCCGCGATGTCGCACCATTTGCCGTAGTTGGAATACGGCGCGCGTTCACCGCTCGGATTGACCGAGGCGACCGCAATGACGCCGTCGAGCGCAGCAGGGTACTGCTTGACATTGGTACCGTCGTTGCCCATGGCGGCGATGACGGTTGCGCCTTGCTGTCTTGCATAATTGACCGCGTTCTGCTTTGCGTTCGAGTAGCCGTAACCGCCGAGGCTCATGCTGAGAACATCTGCGCCGTAGTTCGCCGCATAATAGATACCGTTGCAGATCTGTGCGTCCGTGCCGCTGCCGGAAGCGTTCAGAACGCGAACCGCAAGAATACTCGCGTTAGGCGCAATGCCCGCGCCGCCGACGCCGTTGCCCAGTTCGGCAGCAATGATTCCGGCACAGTGCGTACCGTGCCCGTGCGCATCCATCGGGTCGGAATCGTTGTCTATATAGTCGTATCCCTTTTGTACGTTATTAAGATCCTCATGGTTATAGTCAACGCCGGTGTCGATCACCGCGACGAGCGGATACCATCCCGTCGTTTGCCCCCACGCAGCGTAGGAGTTGACCATGTCGTGCATATACTGGTAGTTGCCGGAAGGATTCGTGATCAGGGGATCGTTCCATGCCCAATCCGCCCAATCGTGTTTGGACGGAAGCCAGCCCGCAGAGTTCTGATCCTGGATCGGAACGGAGGCGTCGACATACTCGACCGGATCCAGCGTAATGATGTAGTTCGGATCGACCGGCGGAAGCGCATATTTGAGGTTCATACCGGTGATGACGGCGTCGCGCACGGTGATCCCGGAAAGACGCAGCACCGCAAAATGTCCGTTGAAGCTGACGAGCTCGGCGTTGTACGCCGCAGCGATCGTCTTTGCTTCTTCCTCGCTTGCCGCGCTGACGAGAACTTCGTTTTCAACGTAGTCTTTGCCGGGGATCATGTTTTCCAGGACTCCCGCAACGTCGTGCTCAATGAGCGCCTGCTTTTCGGCGATCGTTTCTTCGCTCATGACATAGCCTTCCGGCATGCCGGCGAATCCTTCGGGCAGTTCCTGTTCGGGCGCCGCAGGCGTTTCCTCCTCCGCAATCGCGGAAGGAAGCAGCGATACGACGAACAGCACTGCGAGAAGAATGGAAAGCAGTTGTTTAACTCTTCCGTTCATGACTCATCCTCCGTATGGTGATTGATTTGGTGCGAATCTGCAAACGTTCTCATCCTGCTTGTTTACAGACTTTTAACAATTTATACTATATCACATACTGTTTGTCGTTTCAAGATGTTCTGGCAATTTTTTCAATATTACGAAAAAATACTCCCCGAAAACCGGGGAGTACGAAACGGACGGGATGGAGTTTATCGGGATCCGGAACCGGGCGCGGTCTCTTTGAGGATCGTGTTCCATTGGGATTCGGAAAGCCGGAATTC
>CAMORL010000142.1 GCA_946623765.1 uncultured Clostridia bacterium | reverse complement strand
AAAAAATCACTTTCCTACACAGAAATGCCGGAAGATCCGATCAACGACCTCGGCGTCCACGTCTTCGCCGGTAATCGTGCCGAGACAGTGCAGCGCTTCGGAAAGATCGGTTGCGATGCAGTCCGGCTCCGTCTGCGTTTTTGCATGCAGAACCGAATCGTACGCGGCTTCAAGCGCACGGATGTGCCGTTCGTTGGTGATCGCCGCAGTCGATTGAAGCGAGGGCTTTGCAAGCTCTGCAATCCGGTCCTTCAGAGCGTCGATGCCCTGACCGGTCCTGCAGCTTACGGGAAGCGCGTCGCCGAAGCAGGTTCCGAGATCGCACTTGTTCGCAAGCACGATCCGCATGCGTCCTTCGGTTTCCGAAAGCAGCGCTTCGTCCTCCGGCGTTTTCGGCGTGCTGCCGTCCAGCACGAGCAAAATGACATCGGCGGATTCCATCGCCTGCTTCGCACGGTCGACGCCGATGCGTTCCGCCTCGTCCGATGTTTCCCGGACGCCTGCGGTGTCGATGAGCCGTACCGGAATGCCGCCGATCGAAAGCCGCTCGTCCAGCACGTCGCGCGTGGTGCCTGCCGCTGCGGTCACGATCGCGCGGTCCTCGCCCAGAAGCGTGTTCAGAAGCGAACTTTTGCCGACGTTCGGGCGGCCGAGAATGACGAGCTTCAGTCCGTCGCGCAAAACCCGCGCCTTGCGGCCCTCTTCGATCATCGTGTGAAGATCCGCCGCCGCCTCGTTGAGAACGGCGGGGAGGGAGGCGTATGCGCTTTCCTCGGCTTCGTCCGGGTAGTCGATCGCCGCCTCTATTGCGGCGCGTGCGTCAAGCAGCCGCTCCTGCACGGAGGAGATCCGGCGGCTGACGCTGCCCGAAAGCTGCTCCAGCGCGGAACGGAGGCTGCATTCCGCCTGCGCGTTGATGACGTCCATCACCGCTTCCGATTCGGAAAGGTCCATCTTTCCGTTCAGAAACGCGCGCTTGGTGAACTCGCCCGCCGCTGCCGGAACACCGCCGGATTCGGACAGCACGGACAGCACGCTTCGGACCGTCTGCATGCCGCCGTGGCAGTGCAGTTCCAGCATATCCTCGCCGGTGTAGCTGTTCGGCCGCGCAAAAAAGACCGCCATACAGTCGTCGACCGTTTCGCCGGAACGGAGAATCCGTACGTGCCGCATGCGGTTCGGATGATCGGTCACGGGCTTATCCAAAAGCCGCCCTGCGATCGCGCGCGTTTGTTCGCCGGAGACGCGAATCACGCAGATCGCGCCGCCGATCGCGGAAGACGGAGCAAATACGGTGTCAAAAAATTCGTTCATAAGGGTAAAAGGAAAGCCGCAGAATCTGCGGCCGAAAGGTTCGGATGGTTACTTGTCCGGCGTGATGATGACGCGGCGATTCGGCTCTTCGCCTTCGCTGTGCGTCGTGACGCCCTTGAATCCCTGCAGCGCGGAATGCAGCACGCGGCGCTCGTAAGGGTTCATCGGCTCCATTGCAACGGAACGTCCGGTCCGCGCAACCTGCGCCGCGTTCTTGCGGGCAAGGCGGCGGAGCGTTTCTTCGCGGCGAGCACGGTAGCCCTCGGTGTCGACGGAGACGCGGCGGTAGCCGTTCTCCTTGCGGTCCTTGTTCATGTACAGCGAAACGATGTACTGGAGGGCGTCAAGGGTTTCGCCTCTTCTTCCGATCAGAAGACCGTCGGTCGAAGAGATGATGTTGAGACGAAGACCGTCCTCGGTCTCCGCGGCTTCAACGGTCGCTTCGATCTTCATTTGCTTCAGAAGGTCGGAGAGGAAGATCGCAGCGTCGTTTTCGCGGGCAAGTTCTTCGCTGTATGCGATTGCGGGAGCTGCGGGTTCCTTTTCGCGGCGCTCGTTCCGCTCACGGCGATCGGTGCGTTCGCGTTGATCGGGGCGCTCGCGGCGGTCGCTGCGCGGTTTGCGGTCACGGCGCTCGGCGTCGTCACGCTTCGGACGGTCGTTCTTGCGCTCATGTGCGGCAGCCTTTTCGGCTTCGAAATCGGGAACGATCGGTACTTCGCGCTCTGTGAGACGCACGATTGCGTTTCTCGCGCCGATGCCGAACAGCCCCTTGCTCTCTTTTTGTACGATCTCCGTATCGACCTCGTCGATCGTCAGTCCCATTTCGTTGAGACCGTGGAAGATCGCCTCGTCGATGTTGCGACCGGAGAATTCCATACTTCTCATTTCTTAATTACCTCCACAGTGGCCTGTTGCATTTTTTTGAAGACCGTTGCGTTCAGGATCAGGGTGATTGCGAGGGATATGACGTTCGAGAAGATCCAGTAGAACGCAAAGGTTGAGTCATACTGATAGCAGAAGAAGATTGACATCGCGGGCATCAGGAACATCATCATTTTGTTCATGCTCTGAGACTGCGCCGCCGGATCGTTCTTGTCGTCGGACGCGGGCTTCGGCATGGCTTTCTGCTGCTGACGCTGCATGATCCAGGAGGACAGGAACGTGGTCGCGCCGGCAAGGATCGGCAGGATCGCAAAGCCGTTGGACATGTTCTCGTAGACACCGCCGACCAATCCGGTGTTGGACGTGATCGGAAGAACAAACGATTTGTATGCCTCCATGAACGCCGCGCCGCCGTCGGACGCCAGCACATACTGGACGGTGCCGTCCTCGGCGATCGTCTTCGTGAAGAAGTGCAGATTATAAAGAAGCTGACTCAGCTCCGCCTCATTCTTCGAGAAGAAGATAAAGTCCTTGATGTTGTTGCTGACTGCAAACGTGCTCCAGAACTCCTGACCGGTCATCAGCGTGCCGCCCGGATTCAGGTTGTCCGGACGCCAGATGTTCGTGATCCAGAGGAAGCGGGAAGCCGCGAACGACTCCGGTCCGTGACCGGCGTTGATCTGCAGCATCAGATTGAGCGCCTGCTGATTCGACCATGCGCGGAACGCCGCGAAGAACATGAACAGCAGCGGCATCATAATGAGCATCGGAAGACAGCCGCCGAGCTGGGAAACGCCGCGCTCCTTCATGAGCTTCCGCTGTTCCGTAACGAGCTTCTGCTGATCGTTGCCGTATTTCTTTTTCAGCCTGTCAAGTTCCGGCTGAATCGCCTGCATCTGAATCGACGACTTGCGGGATTTGATGTCGGAGAAGATCGTGAGGAGCTTGATGGCAAGCGTAAACAGGAATATCGTCAGAACGACGACCCATCCGCCGGTCGAAAACAGACTGCACATCTGCCGATAGACCCAGTCCATCGCCTGAAACAGCCATTTGACGAGGAAAAAGGATGAATTCATGAAATGCTCTCCTTGTGTTTTTTGGGTTCTGGAACAGGATCGTATCCGCCTTTACAGAACGGATTGCAGCGGAGCACGCGCCATATCGCAAGCCCCGTACCTTTCAGCGCGCCGTGCTTTTGGATCGCTTCCATCGCGTATTCCGAGCAGGTCGGCGTAAAACGGCACGCGTTCGGCAAAAGCGGGGAAATGCTGCGCTTGTAGAAACGAAGCAGGGCAAGAAGAACGCGTTTCATACGTCTTCCCTCCAAAGTCCCGCGCGCTTCAAAAGCGCTTCCATCTGCCTGCCGAGTTCCGGAAACGGCGCGGACAGAACGTCCGGCTTTGCAACGAAGATTACATTGAAGCCTCCCGCGATGCGGGGGAGCAGCGGCGTCAGGCTTTCCCGCATGCGGCGTTTTGCCCGATTTCTGTGTACGGCGTTGCCGATCCGCTTCGACACTGAAAAGCCGACGCGGACCGTTTCGTTCCGGCTCTTAACGTAAACGAGCGTGAACAGCGAAAGGCTTTGCGCACGCCCGCGCGCGTAGGTATAGCGAAACTCCTTATGCCGTTTCAGAGAAAAGGATCGATTCACCGAATACGAGTTCCCCTATAAAGCAACATACGGCAAGCGAAATGCCTGCCGCAAGCGCTCTGTCTCTACAATTTGGACAAAATGAATCCTGCCGGAGCGTGTTACGCGCTCAGCTTCTTGCGGCCCTTTGCGCGTCTGCGCTTCAGAACGTTACGACCGTCCGCAGTCGCCATGCGCTTACGGAATCCGTGAACCTTGCTGCGCTGTCTCTTCTTGGGCTGATAGGTACGTACCATATCCTACACCTCTTTCTTCCGAATATTATGATGGCGCATAACGCCAAATTAACCTTTCCCATTATAGAGGAA
>CAMORL010000141.1 GCA_946623765.1 uncultured Clostridia bacterium | reverse complement strand
CCGTCCTCCGTTGGGTACTGCGACTGCGGCACGACCGCGGTGACGTACCCTGCAATCGCGCTTTCGTCGATCTCGCCGGCAAGCGGGGATTCGCCGTATTTCGCATACAGCGTTCCGTTCCAGCGGATCGCGGGAACGAGCGCATTCGGTTCGTCCGGCTTCGGCGTGACCGAAAGCCATGCCGTGTCGATCGTAAAGGTCTGCTCGATCAAGGCGACGGTGGCGATGTTCGCCTGCCAATCCACCTTGTTGTCGAGCAGACGGAACTGCTGCCAAACCTCCGCCGTGCCGTTCGCCTTCAGCCCGGTCAACTGTACGGAGCACAGGCAGGTGACCGCCCATGCGCCGTCATAAGGATCCGTAACGCAGGTGTAATCCGGGGTTTCCTCTGCAAACAGTTCCCTGCCGTTCTGCGTCACCCGGATGCTGTCCGCAAACAAATCCATCCCGGTCATTTCGGTCATCGCAAACGGGTTCTCATCCCACTGCGCGGGTTGATATTCCGGCGGAATGCGGAACGTCGTCAGCCATCGGAGCGAGCCTTCGGTGATTTCGAGGTCGTGCACGCTGACCTCGATCTTGCGGATCCAGCCCCAGTCCTCCTCGGAAAACGGCGGCTGCTGCGCCTGTTCGCGCGCGGCGGCATACGCCTCGGCTTCCTCGAGCTCGGGCAGCAGACGGATCGTGACGCCGACGTTTTCCGCAGTCGGCGCGTATACCTGCTCGGCGGGCGTTTCGGTCTGTACGCTGCTGAACGGGTCGATCCCGTTCGGGTGCAGCGCGTTTCTCACGACCACGCTGCCGAGCGCAAAAACGGCAACGAACATCGCCGCCGTCGCGGCATACAGAAGTATTTTGGAAAGCCTTTGGTTCCGGTTTTTTTCGCGTCGGCTCTTTGGATCGGTCGAAGGACGCTCCGGCGCGGACGTCGCTTTGGAACCCGCGGCTTGTTTCGATCCGGAACAGACGGATTCGAGCGTCCGCGAAACCGCTTGTTCAAAAGAGTAAGGCATTTCCGGGATTGCGTCGGAAACGCGGAATCTGTGTTTATGCATCATCGTTTTCCTCCAGAATCTTGCGTAAAGCGCTCTTTGCGCGGGAGATGCGCGACTTGACCGTTCCGACGGGAACATGCAATACGGCTGCAATCTCATCAAGTGAATAGCCTTCTTCCCTGAGATACAGCGCATTCCGCTGATCCTCACGAATCTGCATCAGCGCGGCGCGCAGATCAAGCGCCTGCGCCGGATCCGTAAACGGGAGGGACTGTTCCCCGAGTTCGTCCGTCTCAAAGACCTTGCGGCGCTCGCGCAGGATGTTATACGCTTCGTTTCTCAGAATCCGTAAAAACCAGGCGCGAAAGCTGCCCCGCTTCCATAACGTTCCGCGATGCTCGTAGGCTTTCACGATCGCCGCGCTCATCGCGTCTTCGCAGTCGGCTGTGTTTTTGAGGATCAGATACGCCACGCCGAACGCGGTCTTTTTGACGCTTCCGATCTCCTCTATAAACACATCGTCATGTATTGCTGTCATCGGTATCCTCCGTGGTTGCTTCGTCGTCAGAATGATCATTCTCATAACGCAAGACGCAGAAGCAGGCGAAAACGTTCCATGCAGTTCGATCGATTTTGAAAAAAGCGAACCACTCTTTTCGGAGTGGTTCGCATTGCTCCTATGCGGAGACGGTTTCTTCGGCTCAGCCGAGGGTGCAGTACATGAAGTACTTATAGCCCAGCGGGTTGGAGAAGAAGCCCTCAACGTTCTTGCTGATCATGTAGGTATCGGTGTAGTAGTAGATCGGGCAGATGCAGCCGGTGGACATAAGCAGGTCCTCTGCGCGGTGCATGAGCTCATAACGGACCGTGTTGTCGGTGCAGCTCTTGATCGCCTTGATGATGACGTCATAGGTCTCTGCCCAGGTGCCGTTCTCGACCTTCACATCATAACCGAGATCGGTAAGATCCAGGCTGTAGCATGCAGCTTCCGCATGTGCGCCCTTGCCGAACTGAACGTCGTTGTTGCCGGAAGCGGTGGTCCACATGTCGAGGAAGCAGATCGGGTCATTGTAGTCCGCGACCCAGCCGTTGCGCGCGATGGAGTAATCGCCGTTCTTACGGGTCTGGAGGAACGTTGCCCATTCCTGGTTCTCCATGTTCATCGTGATGCCGAGCGTTGCAAGCTGTGCCTGCAGATATTCGCCGATCGCCTTATGACCTTCCGAGGTGTTGTAGAGGTAGGTCATGCTCGGGAAGTTGGTGAACTTGCCGGACGCTTCGTCGAACGCATAGTACTTCTTCAGAACTTCGAGCGCGGCGTTGTAGTTGCTCTCGATCGCGGCGGTGTCGACATTGTAGTAACCGACGAAGCCGTCGTTGTGCCCTGCGTTCTTATAGAACTCGGTGCCGTCCGCATCGGTCATGCCCATTGCGACGAAGGACGACGCGGGAACCTGACCGCCCTGTGCAATGTCGTTGACGATGTAGTTGCGGTCGAACAGCAGGCTGACTGCATTGCGGATCTCCGCACGCGCATTTTCCGCTTCGACGCCGGTGAGACCGGAATCCGCGGGGAGGATGTCCTCGTTGATGTTCCAGCAGACATAGTAGGTGCCGATCTGACCTGCGACTTTGTACTCATCGGGATACTCCGCCTTGAGCGTTGCCATCTCGTTGGTGGGAACATCGTCGATCAGCTGCCAGGTGCCGTTCTTGAAGTTGGCGACCATGTTGTTGGAGTCGTCGGAGAGATAGAACTCGATCTTGTCCATCAGGATCTTGTCCGCATCGATGTAGTTCGCGTTCTTCTCAAGGGTGATGACGCTGTTGTGCTCCCAGCCGGTCATGGTGTATGCGCCGTTGCAGATGTAGGTGGACGGATCGGTTGCCCACGCTTCGTTCGAAACGACGTCTTCACGAACCGGGAAGTATACCGGGAAGGCAAGAAGTTCGTCCCAGTATGCGACAGCGTTCGTCAGGGTGACTTTCAGGGTCTTGGCGTCAACCGCCTCAACGTTCAGTTTGTCGGTGCCGTAACCGTCGACAACTTCGAACATATAGCCGTAGTCTGCGCCGAGCGCTTCCGACGCAGCGCGCTGCCACGCAAATTCAAAGTCGTTTGCGGTGACTTCCTTGCCGTCGGACCACTTGAGACCGTCACGCAGGGTGTACGTGTAGGTCACGGTGCCGTCGGCATTCTCGACGCCCTTCACGAGTTCCTTCGCAGCATCGGGAACGATGACGAGCTTGCCCGCGCTGTCCTGCGACCACTTTGCGAGACCGGAGAACAGATGAGCAATCAGCGTCGCGCCGTCAACTGCGGAGTTCAGCGCCGGGTCGAGCGTGTCAGGCTCGGAAGCAAGGCAGACAGCGATGCTGGAGGCTGCTTTGCCTTCGTTCTGACCGGCTTCCCCATTGGTGCATGCTGCAAGAGAGAGCGCCATCGTGAGAACCAAAAGCAGTGCAATGAGTTTCTTCATGTTTTGACTTCCTTCCTTCTTTTTTTATCAAAACGCGCGGTTGCCCGTACGTTATTGAACTGTTCAGATTTCGTCGATCCTGTGGCAGGCGACGAAGTGTCCGGGTTTGACTTCCTTGAATTCCGGCATGCTTTCCGCGCAGCAGGGCGCCGCGTTCGGGCAGCGCGTGCGGAACGGACAGCCGGACGGCGCATTCAGCGGGCTCGGGATATCGCCGGAAAGAACGATGCGCTTGTTCGACTTTGCAACGATCGGATCCGGCTGCGGAACCGCGGACATCAGCGAACGGGTGTACGGATGCAGCGGCTCGTCATAGATCTCCGCCGCGTCCGCGAGCTCGACCATCTTGCCGAGATACATGACGGCGATACGATCGCTGATATGCCGGACGACCAGAATGTCATGGGCGATGAACAGATACGTCAGGTTCATCTTCTCCTGCAGATCGACGAACATGTTGATGACCTGCGCCTGAATGGACACGTCCAACGCGGAAACCGGCTCGTCGCAGACGATGAACTCAGGATTCAGCGCAAGCGCGCGGGCGATGCCGATACGCTGTCTCTGACCGCCGGAAAACTCGTGCGCATAGCGGGAAGCGTGTTCGCTGTTCAAACCGACCTGATCCATCAGCTCCAGAATGCGCGCCTCACGCTCCGCCTTGTTCTGATACATCTTGTGGATATCCAGCGGTTCGCCGATGATGTCGGAGACCGTCATGCGCGGATTCAGCGAGGAAT
>CAMORL010000140.1 GCA_946623765.1 uncultured Clostridia bacterium | reverse complement strand
TTACGCCTTGTATCTCGTCTCCGGACGGTAATGCTCGAAGATGCGGCAGTCGTAGCGCTTTGCAAGCGTTTCGTGGTCGGAATCGGGACGCTCGGTCCAGAAGACCGTCTTTGTGCCGAGCTTCCTTCCGAGCAGCATGCACAGCGGTCTGTGACCTCTGCCGAACGCGATGAACTGCGGATGCGTCAAGAAGTTCATGCAGAGCGTGTGCATCATAAAGCAGCGCCAAAGGGGAAGATGCCCCTCCCTGCGCCAGTAGGAAAACGCTTCGGTGAGCTGTCCGCGGACAAGGTCCGGCGCGTTTTTATAGAACCAGCGAACGATGCGCGGATCGAAGCTCTCCACGCAGTACGGTCCCTTCAGGGTACGCAGAATCGCGAGCGTCTTTTCGCAAAGCTCTTGATAGTTCGGCGTGGACTTGAGCTCCACGATCGTGGGGCAAACGCCGTCGAGCACCGCCATCACGTCCGTGAAGAGCGGCATGCGGTGTTCCGTTCCTTTGAGCGGCATTGCCTGCAGTTCTTCGAGCGTAAAGCTGTCGACTCTGCCTTTTTCCGTCGTCATGCGGTCGACGGTGTCGTCGTGAAACACGACCACCGCGCCGTCTTTAGAAAGCTGCACGTCAAGCTCCACGCCGCAGCCGTACGCGGCGGCGCGACGGAACGCTTCGAGCGAGTTTTCGGGCACGCTCTGATCCTTTTCGTATAAGCCGCGGTGCGCTGCCATCAGCCCCGAAAAAGGCGCAAACTTCGACTCGTCCGCGCGGCGCGGCAGAATCATGCAAAGATAGAGGATAATGAGGATAAGCAGGACGATCCCTGCAATCAGCCAACCCATTTTTTTCGTTCTCCCTTCAGAAAATGATAATATAAGAAAATATCCTATTGAGATTATAACGCATTTCGGCTATAATGAAAAGGTAAAAATATGACTTTCGTCGATCGGGGGCAAATATGAAACTGAACTACAAGCGCACGATCCTCGTCGGGTTCGCATTTTTCCTCATTTGTACCTTCTGGCAAGCTTATGACACGATCATTCCGAAGATCCTGACCGACAAATTCGGCATGACGCAGACGCTGTCCGGCATCATCATGGCGCTGGACAACATTCTTGCGCTGTTTCTTCTCCCGCTGTTCGGCGGACTTTCCGACAAATGCAAGAGCAAACTCGGACGCCGCAAGCCGTACGTGCTTGTCGGCACGCTGATCGCCGTCGTCGCGTTCTTTGCGCTTTCCGCGGTTGATTATCTGCAGATCGACAAGAACATCCGAAGCGTAACCGAGATCAATACGATGCCGCTCGAACAGGTTTACGACACGGTCGGCGACATGAAACTCGTCGCAGAGGACGGCGAAATCTACACGCTGAAGGAAAAATATCCGGACAAAGAAGCGTTTCTGAAGATTCCCGCAAAGTTCGTGGAAACGGGCGAGGACGGACGCGTCAAGCACTATTCGAACGGCGAGCGCGTCTATCTCGACAATGAAGAGTATCAGACCTATATCGTGCCTGCGCGCCTTGCGGCAAATCCGAAGGCGGCGGAGGCATACCGCGAGATCTACACGCACCAGGGCGAAGGCAAGTCGGACAACTGGTTCGTCAGCAAGATCCTGCTCGGCGGACGCGATCCGCAGACGCCGGACGGCGTGAGCTTCAAGCTCTCCGAGAAATATCCGACCGTCGACGCGTTCCTTTCGGAGTTCGCGCAGATCAACATTCAGGATGAACACGGCGACGTCAAGTTCAAGACCAACCCCGATTACATCGACTATGTCGTTCCCGCGCGTCAGGCGTACGTATGGAACATCACGATCGCGAGTCCGGGCGTGCTGATCGCCTTCATCGCGGTCCTGCTCGTCGTGCTCGTCGGCATGTCGATCTTCCGCTCCCCGGCGGTTGCGCTGATGCCGGACGTCACGATCAAGCCGCTCAGAAGCAAGGCGAACGCGATCATCAACCTGATGGGCAGCGCGGGCGGCGTGTGCGCGCTGGTGCTCGGTCTCGGATTCTTCTTCAACACGGGCGCGATCAAGAACACGTTTATGAACTATATCGGTTTCTTCGGCGCGATCATTATCATCATGCTGATCGCTCTCGTCGTCTTCATGGTGACGGTCAAGGAGCCGGAGTGGGCGGGCGAGATGGAGCAGAAGAGCAAAGAGCTCGGCATCGACGACGTCGATGAAACGGAAGCGGCTTCCGGCGACAAGAAGCTCTCAAAGGGCGAAAAGATCTCGCTGATTCTGATCCTTGCCTCCGTCGTGCTCTGGTACATGGGCTACAACGCGGTCACCTCGAAATACTCGATCTATGCAGGCCGCGTGCTCGACAAGGACTATAACCTCACGCTGATTATCGCACAGGCGGCGGCGATCATTTCGTACCTGCCGATCGGCATGCTTTCCTCGAAGATCGGACGCAAAAAGGCGATCCTGATCGGCGTCGTGATCCTGACCGTCACGTTCCTCGTCGCGGGCTTCATGCGTGCGACCACGCCGACCATGCTGATGAATCTGATGTTCGCGCTCGCGGGCATCGGCTGGGCGACGATCAACGTCAATTCCTTCCCGATGGTCGTGGAACTTTCCCGCGGCGGCAACGTCGGAAAATACACCGGCTACTATTACGCGGCGAGCATGGCGGCGCAGGCGATCACACCGTTCCTCTCCGGCATGTTTATGGACCGGCTCGGGTTCACCGCATTGTTCCCATACGCAACGATTGCGGCGGGACTTGCATTCTTCACAATGCTCTTTGTGAAGCACGGCGACGCAAAGCCGATTCGAAAGAAAGGCTTGGAGGCATTGGACGTCGATGATTGATGATAAAGGACAGCTTAGGCTGTCCTTTTCATATATCATATATATACCATATAACAACCGGTTTCCGGTAAAAAAGTAAGAAAGGCGGAATGAAACATGGATCCTGTATTGCTTTCCGGCAACGAAGCGATCGCGCGCGGCGCGTTCGAAGCGGGCGTAAAGGTCTGCTCGGCGTATCCGGGCACGCCCAGCACGGAAATCTTTGAAAACCTCCCGCAGTATAAAGACGCTTTGTACTGCGAGTGGGCACCGAACGAGAAGGTCGCGGTCGAGGTCGCGTACGGCGCGTCGATCGCAGGCGTACGTTCGCTCTCGGCGATGAAGCACGTCGGCGTGAACGTTGCGGCGGACCCGCTCTTTACGGCGGCGTACAACGGCGTTTGCGGCGGTTTCGTCATCGTTTCGGCGGACGACCCGTCCATGCACTCCTCGCAGAACGAGCAGGACAACCGGCACTATGCCCGCGCGGCGAAGGTCGCCATGGTGGAGCCCTCCGATTCGCAGGAATGTCTCGACTTTTTGAAGGAGGCATATGCGATCTCCGAGCAGTTCGACATGCCGGTCATCTACCGCATCACCACCCGCGTTGCGCATTCAAAGAGCCTCGTTCGTTTCGGCGAGCGCGAGGAGCGCGAGGTTCCCGCGTATAAGCGCAATATGAAATATGTTTCGAGCCCGGCAAACGCGTACAAGAACCACGCGAAGGTCGAAAAGAACATGAAAGCGCTCGAAGAATATGCGAACACTTCCAAGCTCAACAAAGAAGAGATCAACGGCTCCGAAATCGGCGTCGTCACCGCTTCGATCGCCTATGAGTACGCAAAGGACGCGTTCCCGGAGGGGACGTCGTTCTTAAAGCTCGGTCTTACCAATCCGCTTCCGATGGAGCTCATCAAGTCCTTCGCGAAGAAGGTGAAAAAGCTCTATGTCGTCGAGGAGCTCGATCCGTTCATGGAGGAGCAGATCAAGGCGGCGGGCATCGAATGCGTGGGCAAGGAGCTCATCGGCAACATGTACGAGCTGAATCCGCAGCTTCTCCGGGAGCGTCTGTTCGGCGAGAAGCCCGAAACGGTCGACGTCGGCGTCAAGCCCGTCTCCCGTCCGCCGGCACTGTGCCCGGGCTGCCCGCACCGCGGCTTCTTCTACACGGTCGGCCGTCACAAGAACTACGTTGTGGCGGGCGACATCGGCTGCTACACGCTCGGCTTTGCGCCGCCTCTGAACGCTTTGGATTCGGTCGTCTGCATGGGCGGCGGCTTCACGGTGGCGATGGGTATGGCAAAGGCGTTCGAGGCCTCCGGTCAGACGGATAAAAAGGTCTTCGGCGTCGTCGGCGATTCCACGTTCTTCCACTCCGGCATGACCGGCGCGGCGGAAATCATCTACAACAAGGGCAACGTCATCCCCGTTGTGCTCGACAACTCCATCACCG
>CAMORL010000139.1 GCA_946623765.1 uncultured Clostridia bacterium | reverse complement strand
ACCGACCCGAAGGGCGAAGGCCGTATCACGATCTTTGCCGAAGCGCCGGACACCCCCGCAACCTTCTACGGCGAGAATGTCGAAGCTGCAGACGTTATGACCGAGGTCGACGGCGAACAGATCTATCGCTATGACATCAAGGTCAAGGGTATTGATCCCGAAACATCCGTCGTCGGTATGCAGGCATTCGTGCAGTATGACAGCGAACTGCTTGAGTTCGTCGAAGCGAAGTCTGAGCTCGAAGGCTCCACCGGCATCAATGAGAGCGACGGCGTGATCTCCTTCGCATGGGCAACCAACGGCGAAGGCATCGCAATCGCAGACGAAACGGTCGTCGTGTCCCTGTTCTTCAAGGCCATCGGCGCACCGCAGGACGGCACAACCGCAGCGTTCGTCTTTGTCACCGCAGAGAACGGTGCAGCGACCGGCTACTCCTATGTTGACGGCGACACCGTTAAGGAAGCCGAAGGCGTTGTAACCGAAAACGGCAGCATCCTGTTCACGGTTCCCAACGAGCTGACGATCTACGGCGAAGACGTCCAGTCTATCGACGTGATGAGCATCGAGAACGGCGAGCGCATCTATCGTTACGATATCCGCGTGAAGGATCTGCCCAACGCAGGTCTCAAGGTCACCAGCGCACAGGTCTTCGTAACCTTCGACGATTCTCTCCTTGAGTTCGTGAAGTTTGACGGCAACAAGCTCGATTGGATGCCTCTTGCGGACGGCAATAAGGTCTTGGCAGTCTGGGCATCCGAGACGGAAGTCCTTCTTGAGAATGAAGACGTCCTGTTCTCGCTCTACTTCGCAGCGCCGAACGCAAAGGGCGGCGATAAGGCTGAGATCAAGTTCACGATGAACGCTCTGAATACAAGCAGCGCAATGTCGTTCGTCTATGGCGGCGAAGTCATCGAGATCGAAGCAACGACGATCGACGGCAGCATCACGTTCGCGAATGTGGTTCTGGGCGACGCAAACTGCGACGGTCAGATCACGGCTGCTGACGCGGCTCTGATCCTCCGCTCCATCGTCGGTCTCAACGAGCTCTCCGCACAGGGCGCTCTGAATGCAGACGTTGACGGCGATCTCGAGATCACCGCAGAAGATGCGGCTCTGATCCTCCGCTACATCGTCAAGCTGATTGAGCAGTTCCCGATCGAAGAGACCGTCGAACCGTAACTCCTTACTGAACCCGAGAGGAGCCGTTAAGAAAGACTTAACGGCTCCTCTTTTCTTTGACCTCCAATGTACAAAACGGCGGAGAGAATCGCTTCTCTCCGCCGTTTCATTTTCAGCAGGCTAAAATGATTTCATCCGGTCGTTTAATCGCTGATAGACCGGGCGCATCCACGGTTCCGAACACGCCTTGATCGCGTCGTCGGGGAAGAACCATCTGACCCCGCTGTTTTCGTCCTCTTTGATGCGCAAAGTCTCCCGATCGTCTGCAATCAGCAGATAGGTTCCGTTCAAATGCAGATGTGCCGGAACGAATCTGCCGCGTTTCATATGCGGATTCACGGTCAGCGTTTCAATCGAAAGCAGCCGATCCGACGCCGGACGCACGGAAACAAGCCCCGTCTCCTCCGTCGCCTCCCTGAGCGCCACCTTCAGAAGATCGCGTTCACCGTCTGCGTGACCGCCGGTCCATGCCCATGAATCGTAAATGTTGTGATAGATCATCAGCACGCGGTCGCGTTTCTCGTTTGTGATCCATGCGGAAGCGGTCACATGAAACAGCAGATTGCTCCGCTCGTATACATCCGCATAACGCTCCAGGCAATCGAGCATAACCGCTTTATCCGTTTGTTCCTGCTCGTCCTTCGGGCAGTATTGATTGAGTGCTTCGTAGAATTCCATATGAGCAGTATACACGATTCTGTTCTTGTGCGCAAGCGCACTTTGGTGTATACTGAAGAAAAAGGTCGGAGGCGCCTATGGTTCACATCGGAAATGATTGGGACGGTCTTCTTGCGGATTATTTTGCTTCGGAGCAGTATCAGGCTTTGCGCCGGTTTTTAGCGGACGAGTACCGCACACATACGGTCTATCCGAATATGTACGACATCTTCAATGCGCTGAAGTACACGAGCTTTGCGGACACCAAGGTTGTTATCATCGGGCAGGATCCGTATCACGGTCCCGGGCAGGCGCACGGTCTCTGCTTTTCTGTCAAGAAGGGCGTAGAGCCGCCTCCGTCGCTGAAAAACATCTTTCAGGAGCTTCAAAGCGATCTCGGTATCACGCCGCCGAATCACGGAGAATTGACCGCGTGGGCGCGTCAGGGCGTGTTGCTTCTGAACACCGTGCTGACCGTGCGGGAGCATATGCCGAATTCGCACAAGGGACACGGTTGGGAGGCGTTCACCGATCGCGTAATCGCGCTTTTGAACGAAAAGCAGACGCCGGTCGTCTTTCTGCTCTGGGGCGCGAACGCGCGGAACAAGGCAAAGATCGTCACAAACCCGATTCATATCAAGCTCGAAGCGCCGCATCCGAGCCCGCTTTCCGCCTACAACGGCTTTTTCGGCTGCCGTCACTTCTCCAAAGCAAACGATTGGCTGACCAAGACCGGTCAGTCGCCGATCGATTGGCATCTGGATGAAAGCCACTGACGCGCGAAAGCGCTTCGGGGTATAAAAAAAGCTCCGTTACAGGAGCTTTTGGTACCCGGTACGGGAGTCGAACCCGTGTTACCGCCGTGAGAGGGCGGTGTCCTAGGCCACTAGACGAACCGAGCACGCAAGAGATATAATACCGAAGATTGTCGTTTTTGTCAATCCCTTTTTTGTGATTTTGCAAAAAAGATTTGCCGTTTTGACGGCGGCTTCCCCAACCGTTCCGCCAAAGTGCGGCAACACGCACGACACAGGAATCCAAATTGAATGAAAAGGAGAACAGTATGCTGAAAACCGGAATCAAAGGAAGAATCGAACTGACGGTAACGAAGGACAAATGCGCGGGCGCTATCGGCAGCGGCGAACTCGACGTGTTTGCCACGCCCGCCATGATCGCGCTGATCGAGGAGACGTGCTGGAAAAGCGTCGCGCCGTATCTTGAACCCGGCGAAGGAACCGTCGGTACGGCCCTGAATGTTCGCCACGTCGCAGCGACGCCCGTGGGGCTTGCCGTCACCTGTGAAACCGAACTTGCGCTCGTCGATCGCAGACGGCTGGTCTTTGACGTCAAAGTGTTCGATCCCTTCGGTCTCGTCGGCGAAGGAACGCACGAGCGATTTGTCATTCAGTACGAGAAGTTTATGAAAAAGGTCGACGAAAAACGCGGCGGGCTGTCCTCTTCGGACAATATCTGAGTTCGTACCGCATCATTCCACAGCAAGACAAAAGGCTTCGGAAAACGTCCGAAGTCTTTTTTGTCATCATTCCGTTTTTGTGCCGAACCTCTGCTCAAACGCCTCTGCGATCGGCAGAAGATCGGGATCCTTTTTCAGATACGCGTCCGTGTAGTGCGTTTGATATGCATTGCGGAACCGATCGACGGCGCGCTTTCGGATGTCAGCCGGGATTCCGTAGAACGCTTCCGCGACGCTGCCTGTGATTGCGGCGAGCGTGTCGCTGTCGCCGCCGATCGAAATCGCATTGCGGATGGCGTCCTCAAAGGAGGTCGATTCCAAAAACGCCTCAATCGCCTGCGGAACCGTCTCCTGACAAGTTTCATTAAACTCATAGGTTGAACGGATCTCATCCAGCGTGAAGTCGAGCTTGTAGTAATTCTCTTCGATGAAGGAACGAATCCCGTCCTTGCTGCTTCCCGTGCGGGCAAGGAAAATCGCGCATGCAGTCGCCTCTGCGCCCTTGATGCCCTCCGGATGGTTGTGCGTGACGATCGTGACGGCACGCGAAAGCGTTCTCACGTCTTCAAGCGTCTTCCCCGCCCAGCCGCACGCGCTGACGCGCATCGCCGAACCGTTGCCGAAGCTGTTATACGGCTGCGGGTTATTGTCGAACATCCAGTCTTGAAACCGTCCGCCGTACCCGCAATCCGGGAACTGCCGCCCGATCTTCTGCATCCATTCGACGGTCTTGTCCTCCAATCCCTCCGCTTTGCCGTCGTTTTCCAGAATCGCCTTCGCGATTGCAATCGTCATGATGCTGTCGTCCGTCGGGAAGCATCCGGCGTTGAGCAGCGGAAAGTCCTTGCTCCTGTGGTTATCAAATTCATAGACGGACCCCGCCATATCTCCGATGATTGCACCCAACATGCTCTTTCTCCTCCGTTCGTTTTCTGCCTATATTATACGATAAACAAGCTGTTTACGGTCAACTTGCCGTTGACAAAA
>CAMORL010000138.1 GCA_946623765.1 uncultured Clostridia bacterium | reverse complement strand
ATTTCGTCAAGATGATCGCAAAGCAGGTCGTCGAAGCGAACCCGGCGGATCTCGAAGCGCTGATGGCGAGCGAGATCAACGGCGAAACCGTGCAGGCGCTGCAGACCGCAGCGGTTGCGGAGATCGGTGAAAAGATCACGATCCGCCGCTTCGTCCGCATGGAAGGCGCAGTCGACACGTACATTCACCTCGGCGGCAGCCGCGGCGTTCTCGTACAGTTTGCAGAGGAATGCGATCGCGAAGCGATGCACGACGTCGCGCTGCAGATCGCGGCGGCATCCCCCGTCTGTGTCGACGTGGCAAGCCTGCCCCAGGAGTTCATCGACCATGAGCGCGCCGTCCAGCTGGCGACCGCAAAGGAAGAGAACGCGAATTCCGCCAAGCCGAAGCCCGATGCAATCATCGAGAAGATGGTCGACGGCCGTATGCAGAAATACTATAAGGAAGTCTGCCTCGAAGAACAGCAGTTCGTCAAGAACCCGGACATCACCATCAAGGAGATGCTCAAGCAGCGCAATGCTTCCAAGGTTCTCGCGTTTGTCCGCTTCGAAAAGGGCGAAGGCATCGAAAAGCGCAAGGACAATTTCGCGGAAGAAATCGCGAACATGACCAAATAAGATCTGAAAAACAACGGAAAGCATCGGTTTTTACCGGTGCTTTTTGTGTTTTTATCGTAAAAACAGCGAAATTTTATAAACATCCACAAAAAAGTATAGAATTACGGAACGATTTCGGCGTTATGGTTGATTTTGCAGAAGATGTGTACTATAATGCTTTTGTATAAAACTGTATACCGGCAACGATTCCGAAAGAACCGACACGTTTCGCGTTTCTCCCGAAACCGGAACACCGTCAGGGAAGAGAGGTAAAAGTGGAATGAATTCAAAAACTGCTTTCTACATCCTGAAACGAATCCTCCTTGCGATTCTGACCGTCTGGATCGTCATTACGGTGACGTTTTTCGTCATGCACGCGGTTCCGGGCGGTCCGTTCCTGAGCGAAAAGGCGATCACGCCTTCCGCACAGGCTGCGCTGGAAGCGAAATACGGTCTTGACAAACCGCTGCTCGTTCAGTACGGCACGTATCTCAAGGACGTCGTCACACGGTTCGACTTCGGTCCTTCTCTGAAACAGAGGGGCCGTATGGTCATCGACATCATTGCGGACGGCATGAAAACCTCCGTCAAGCTCGGCGTGATCGCGGCGGCGATTGCCGGCGTGTTCGGAATCGTGCTCGGCGCGGTTGCGGCGCTCCGCAGAAACAAACTGATCGATAAGATCATCATGGTCATCACGACCGCGTTCGTGTCCATGCCGTCGTTTATCATGGGGTCGCTGCTGCTGGTATTCTTTGCAATCACACTCAGCGTCCTTCCCGCGAACGGCGCGGCGAAGGGAGGCCTCATCTTACCAATCATAACGCTGTCGCTTTATCCGATGGCATACATCACGCGATTGACCCGTTCCTCGATGCTTGACGTGCTCGGACAGGATTATATCCGCACCGCAAAAGCAAAGGGCGTTTCGAACGTCAAGATCATTTTCGGACACGCGCTGAAGAATTCACTGATCCCGGTTATCACGTATTTCGGACCGATGCTCGCGTATATCGTCACGGGCTCGCTGGTCGTGGAAAAGATCTTTGCCGTGCCCGGCATCGGACGCGCATTCGTCAAGAGCATCACGGACCGCGACTATCCCATGGTCATGGGAACGACGATCGTGCTTGCGGTTCTGATCGTTGTGATGAATCTGGTCAGCGACATCCTTTATAAGATCGTCGACCCGCGCATCAATCTGGAGTGAGGAGTGAACGGACATGAAAGATATTAAGGATATCCGGAAAAAGTTTTCCATGCATGTCGATCTCGACGCGTTCATCCCCGCAACCGACGAAGAAAAGGCATACATGGTGCAGATGCGGCCGTCGACCACGTTCTTCCGCGACGGCGTAAAGCGCCTTTTGAAAAACAAGGTCGCGACGGTCAGCATGATCATCATCATCATTATCACGCTTTCCTCGCTGTTCATTCCGCTCTTCTGGCCGTACGCATTCGGCGAGCAGCTCGGCATTCAGCCCGGCAAGCCGGTCGACAATTCCTACGGCAACCTCGCGCCGTTCCAGTACGGCGAAACGGAGCAGAAGCGCATCGCGGCGGGGGAGAAGATCTTCCCGCACATCTTCGGAACGGATGAACGCGGACGCGACTACTTCATCCGCGTCGTCTACGGCACGCGCATCTCGCTCGCCGTCGGCTTTTTCGCCAGCATCATCGTTCTGATCATCGGCATGACGATCGGTTCGATCGCCGGTTACTGCGGCGGCACGGTCGACCTTGTCATCATGCGCATCGTCGACATCATCTACTCGCTGCCCGACATGCTGATGGTCATCCTGCTCGCATCCGTGCTGAAAAAAACGCTCGGAAGCGCGCTGGAGGGGACCGCGCTCGAGAAGATCGGAACCAACATCATCAGTCTGTTCATCGTCTTCGGCGTGCTGTACTGGGTGAGCATGTCGCGGCTGATCCGCGGACAGATCCTGTCGCTCAGAGAACAGGAATACGTACTCGCGTCGCGCGCGGCAGGCGCGAAGGGCGGATGGATCATCCGCAAGCATCTGCTGCCGAACTGCATCAGCGTCGTCATCATTTCGACCGCGCTGCAGATCCCGAACGCAATCTTCACGGAAAGCTTTCTCTCCTTCCTCGGTCTCGGCGTCAACGCGCCGATGCCGTCGTTGGGTTCGCTTGCTTCGGATGCGCTGAACGGTCTGTCCTCGTATCCGTATCGTATGATTATCCCGGCGATCGTCATTTCGCTGATCGTGCTTTCGCTGAACCTGTTCGGCGACGGGCTCAGAGACGCGTTCGATCCCAAGCTGCGGAACTGAGAAGGAGGGCGGAAACATGGAACAGGAACCGTTATTGAAAGTACGTGATCTGCATACCTCGTTCTTCACCCCGAAAGGAGAGGTCAAAGCCGTCAACGGCGTTTCCTTCAATCTCGACCGCGGCAAGGTGCTCGGCATTGTGGGCGAGTCCGGCTCCGGAAAATCGGTCACCGCGTATTCCATCATGCAGATTCTTGCATCCACCGGCAAGATCGTTTCCGGATCCATCAAGCTTGACGGGCAGGAGCTTGTCGGCGCGGATGAATCCGTCATGAAAACCGTTCGCGGCAACAAGGTTTCGATCATCTTCCAGGATCCGATGACGTCGCTGAACCCGACCTACACGATCGGGCATCAGCTGATGGAAGCGATTCAGCTGCATACCAACCGCAATAAGGAGCAGGCCCGGGAGCGCGCGCTCGAAATGCTGAAGCTCGTCAACGTCAACGAACCGGAAAAACGCATGAAGCAGTATCCGTTCGAACACTCGGGCGGCATGCGTCAGCGCGTCATGATTGCAATGGCGCTTGCCTGCGAACCGGACATTCTGATCGCCGACGAACCGACCACCGCGCTGGACGTCACCATTCAGGCGCAGATTCTGGAGCTGATGAAATCGCTGCAGGAGGAGCTCGGCATGGCGATCATCATGATTACGCACGACCTCGGCGTCGTCGCGCAGATGTGCGACGAGGTCATCGTCATGTATGCGGGCTCGATCTGCGAACAGGGCACGGCGGAGGAGATCTTCTATAATCCCAAGCACGAGTACACCAAAGGTCTGATGCGCTCGATTCCGACGGCGGATACCGCAGGACAAAAGCTGCAGCCGATCACCGGTACGCCGATCGACCTTTTGAATATGCCGAAGGGCTGTCCGTTTGCGCCGCGCTGCAACAATGCGATGAAGATCTGCATCCGGGAGCGCTGCGAGCGCATGCGCATCAACGACGAGCACTTCGCCGCCTGCTGGATGAACGTGAAAGAGGGCATGGAAAACGGCACGATCGTGCGTGAGGAAGGCGGTGAAGACGCATGAGCAAATACAACGAAAAGAGCGGCGAAACGCTGGTTGAAGTCCGCCATCTCAAGCAGTATTTCAACATCAACGTCGGCTGGTTCAAGTCAAAGCCTCTGAAAGCGGTCGACGACGTATCGTTCTCGATCAGACGCGGCGAGACGCTCGGTCTTGTCGGCGAATCCGGCTGCGGCAAAACGACGGTCGGGCGTTCGATTCTGCATCTCTATAAGCCCACGGGCGGGGAAGTCGTCTTTAACGGACGTCCCGTCTCCAACAGGGCGGAGATTCGGGAACTGCGCAAGAAAGCGACGATGGTTTTCCAGGATCCGTATTCCTCGCTGAATCCGCGCATGACGGTCTCCGACATCATCGGCGAACCGCTGGA
>CAMORL010000137.1 GCA_946623765.1 uncultured Clostridia bacterium | reverse complement strand
TCCAGCCGATCATGATGCGGCGTCCGTCCGGCGCAAGCAGCGTCGTCGGCGCATAGAAATCGATGCCGTAATCGACCGCGTGATCGCTCTCCGGCGTAAACGTTTTGGTTTCTTCGTCAAATCTGCCGATCAGGCAAACCGTGCCGTTGCCGTTATGATATTCGAAGCATTTCGGCAGCATATCCTGCGGGCTGACGAGCAGCACCGTTTTGCCGTCCAATTCGAAGATGTCGGGGCATTCCCACATCAGTCCGAGCTGTCCGTCGTTCTCGATCAGAAGGCTTTCAAAGTCCCAGTTGATTCCGTCCGGACTGCGATACAGAAGCAGCTTGCCGAGACCGCTCTCGTCGCAGGTGCCGACGACGCAGCGGAAACTGCCGTCCTTCTCGCGCCAGATTTTCGGGTCGCGGAAGTTTGCGCGCTCGCATCCGTCCGGCAAATCGGTTTCATCCAGCACCGGATTCTGCGCAATTTTGCGATAGTTCAACCCGTCGCCGATTGCGACGCATTGGGTCTGCACATCCAGATTTTCGCCTTCTCCGCCCTCTCTGCGAACGCCGGTGTAAAGCACAAGCTGTTTTCCGTCGTCCAGTTCGACCGCGCTGCCGGAAAAGCAGCCGAAATCGTCATACGGCTTATCGGGCGCGAGCGCTGCGGGAAGATACTCCCAGCGCAGCAGATCGGAGCTTACCGCATGTCCCCAGTGCATGGCGTCCCAGGCGGTGTCATACGGGTTATACTGATAGAACAGATGGAACTTGCCCTGATAGTATGAAAAACCGTTCGGGTCGTTCATCCATCCGGTATAGGGCGTGAGGTGGAACAGCGGACGCGCATCGTTCGGGATCAGCTTCGCCGCTTCTTTTTCATATGCTCTTGCAAACAGCAGTTTTTGTTTCATTCTCCATTTTCCTCTCGGATTCGTTCAAGGTCTTCCGGACGCATGTGCTTTCTGAATGCCGCTTCAATCGGGAACGTCGCGCCGAGATACACGCCTGCCGGAATCAGAATCACCAGCGCCGGCAGCGTCAGCGCAAGCGCAATGCCGCCGAGCACGAGCGCCATCACCGCGAGCATCAGCAGCGGATGTGCACGAAACAGCATGAAGCTGTATCTCAGCACTTCCTTCACCGATCCGTTGAATCTTGCACCGTATGCCGCAAGGTAGACCGTCCATACAAGCACGAACGCCGTTATGGTCAGCACCGCATAGTAGAGCCAGCCGAACGGCTTTGCTTCCAGATATCTGCCGCGCAGCACGATCGCATCGACTGTCAGCAGGATCAGCAGTCCAAGCGGCAAGAGCCAGCAAAGGGTCTGCCGCTTGAAGTTATCTTTGAACGCAGTCCAGAAGCTGCTGAAAAGATAGTCCTCCCCCTTGCGGACGTGATGATAGACCGCGTGGTAGAGCGCGGCGGATGCAGCGCCCATCGTAAAGACCGGGAGAGAAAAGACAACCCACAGCACGCTCAGCACGATCATATCAAAGATCGCAACAAGCCCGCGCATGATCGGATTGTTGATGTCCAGCAGCTTCCGCATTGATGTTCTCCTTTATCGGGTATATTGCTTGAGATCGGAAATCGTAACGGTGTTGTTTTCCGTGAACAGGCGAACGGGCTTTCCGGAAACGCCGTAGAGACGAACGGTCAGCGAAGCGATTCCGTCCAGGCAGAAGATGCCGACCGAACCCTCCTGTACATAGGTGAACGTATAGTCCTTGCCCGGTTCGATCTCGGCGGGCGTTTCGGTGATCAGCGTGCTGCCTTCGTTGAACTGCAGCGCAAGCACGTCGCCGTTCGGATCGAGCGTGATCGTCTTATACTTGTCGGTTCTGCCGTTATAATCGAACGCCAGACCGAACGTGCCGTTCTTCTCGAAGCGGATCGTGCCGGTCAGAAGGAAGCTCTCATACGCCGTGCACAGGTCCAGATAGCTGTATGCCGAACCGGAGGAAAGCTCCGCCGTCATGCCGTCGATCAGAAGCTGCCGTCTTTGCGTGAATTGATCCACAAGCGCGTCGACCGGCGCCAGCGTCAGCGTGCCGTCCGCGTTTTGTACGACCTTCTGCACCGCGAGATTGCCCGCCCAGCCCGTGACCTCCTGCGTGGAGGAAACGGATTCCGAGCGCCGTGCCCAGCCGACCATGTAGGTGTCGGAGCCGTTCTCGGTATGCTTTGCCGCATAGAACAGCTCGCCGTCGAGACGGATCGGATCGGAATACGGTCCGTAGGGCGAATCGGACATCGCGTACCAAAGCGTATCGTCCTGCGCCGAATAGGTCAGGTAATAGGTATCGCCGATCCGGAACGTGTCGGAGCATTCGAGGTTCCAGTAGCCGCCGACCTCATCGGTGAAGATGATGCCGTCATAGTTGACGGTCTGAAGATCGCCGGAAAGCGAGTATTTCAAGATGCGCGCCTTGTTGCTCTGCGAAGCGGTCACCGTCAGCGTGATCGTATCGGTTGCCGCATCGTAGTATCCCTGCGGATCGCGGAAGTCGTTCTTCTGCCCGAGCTCGGACGGCGGAACGATTTCCCAGCCCTCGACCTTTTCAAAGCTGTCGGGCGAGCTTCCCTTGGCGACCATGATCTTTTCTTTGTATTCGTAGGCGTCCGAACCCGCATGACCGGTGTAGAAGAAGTAATAAACGTCCTTGACCTTGACGACCGATCCGGTGCCGATCCATCCGTCCTGACCGCCGCTGCGCGACGCTTCCAGAACGACCCCGTCCGTTTCGGTGTATGAGACGAAGTCCTGCGTCGTCGTCAGATAGATCGAATGGTTGTAGGAATCGCCGCCCTCCTTGAGGTAATAGATGTAGTAGGTACCGTCCTCATAGTAGGGCATGGTATCGCCCACGTACGGCTGTACGCCGTTGTCCTGTGCGGGAAGAAAGAAACTTTGGTAATTGTAAGCGGCTTCCTGCGAACCCGGCGTGCGAAGCGTAGCAAAGTCCGTTTCGCCCTCAGGGAACACGAACGCCTCTCCGTCCTCCGCAACATTTGCAGGCGCTGCCGAATTCGACGAACATGCGGCAAGCAGCAAAAGCGCGGCAAGCAGGACCGACAGAAGAATGATGTGTGCTGATTTTTTCATAATATCTCCCTCACAAGTTCAGGAAGGGGGACAGTCTCTGCCATCCCCCTTCGGGTTTTACGTTCGATTACTGAACGGTCTTCTGATAGATCTTAACGCTCGTGAACTCGATCGTCACGCCTTCCAGCGCAGCGGTTGCTTCTGAGCCGAACTGGAACAGCAGCTCGCACGGCATATCCATGATGAACGTGTCGTTCGTCTCAAAGGTGAACGTCTGCTCCTCGGTCGTGAAGTCGATGCCCTCACTTACGCGCGGATCCCAGCCGCCCTGCGGGTTCAGGAAGAAGCCGCAGCTTACGTTCTTCGTTGCCTTCGCGGTGATCTCAACCACGAAATAGCTGTCCGCAGGAAGCGTGAGCTTGCAGATCAGCTTGTTGTGCCAGTCGACCGTGCCGCCGTCGTCGATGCGATAGAACAGGCTGCCGTCTGCGGTCCAGATCGTGCCGACGCCGTGCTCGTTGTCCTCATCGGTGCCGTTGAAGGTCTCCCACGGATACTGATCCTTGTCGACGTTGTCGACGCGCATGCCGAGCGGTGCGAAGTCTTCGATCGTCTTGATGGTTTCCTTGTCGCCGCCGACCTTATTGAACACAAAGTTCTTGATCGTGAGCTTGTTGGAGGTCACGCCGTCGGACGGGTTGCCGATCTGCATACGGATGACCGGATCGGAAACGTTCGCTTCCGCAGTAAACTGCGCGCTGATCGTCTTTTCTTCGCCTGCGCCGACGTCGAGTCCGTTGAAGTTCGCGCGCGCTTCATGATACAGCGTCGCGCTTTCGGTCAGCGCTTCGCCGCCCTGCGCGTTTTCCGCAGCGATCGTGAAGCTGTAGTTGTACTTGGTTCCCTGTTCGATCACAACGCCCGGGAGTTCGAGGTTTGCCTTGATGCTCCAGACGCCGCCGTCGGTCGGGTAGTTCTCGATCGTGAACACAGCCGCACCGTCTTCGAACGCAACGCTTGCCGCTGCGCCGTCGCCTGCTTCGATGGTTGCGCCGCCGTCTGCAAAGTCAGCGGTGTACAGCGGTTCCAGAACCTCTGCGCCGATGCTTTCATAGATCTCGACCTTGTCGATCGTCACCGTGAAGTTCTCCGGCGTGGTGTCTGCGGGGTTGTCCGGGTTCGGCGTGATCTTGCCGAGGTGGAGACGGAGTTCCGCGTTGCCGTCTTCCGCAGGCGTGAAGTTGGATTCGATGCAGGTGATCTTCTCATCCAGACGTGCGTTCCAGACTTCGCCGCCGAAGGTAGCCCAGTCTTCCAC
>CAMORL010000136.1 GCA_946623765.1 uncultured Clostridia bacterium | reverse complement strand
TTCGAGCTTTGCGTAGACCGGGTGATCCGGATTCAGCTCGAAATGGAACGTCATCGGGATCGAAGCGCCGTTCGGCATGGAGCGCAAAACCTTGTACATCTCCACGCTCATGCCCTCGTCGCCGGAAAGGCATGCGGCGGCGTTCTTCAGACGGTCGGTGAGCCGTACGTCGAGCACCTTGTCGCCGAGCGCGGTCTTGACGCGTTCGAGAAGCGGCTTTGCCTCTTCGGCACGCTTTTCCATTTCCTTCTTTTCATCCTCGGTGGAAAGGTCGAGGTCGGGATCGGAGACCGATTTGAACGGCTTTTCCTGATACGATTCGAGGATGCGGAGCGCAAACTCGTCGACGTCCTCGGTCAGGCAGAGAATGTCGTAGCCCATATCCGCCACGCGTTCCGCCTGCGGCAGCTTCTTGACCTGCGAAAGCGTATCGCCTGCGGCATAATAGATATCCTTCTGCGCTTCGGGCATGGCGTCCACGTACTCCTTGAGCGTGACGAGCTTATCCTCTTTGCGCGACCAGAACAGAAGCGTGTCCTTCAAAAAGTCCTTGTTCATGCCGAACTTGTCGTACACGCCGAACTTCAGCGTGCGGCCGAAGGACTTGTAGAACGTCTCGTAGGTTTCACGCTCTTCGCGCTGCATTCTGAGAAGCTCCGCAAGGATCTTCTTTTTGAGATTGTTTGCGATCGCGGAAAGCTGCCGGTCGTGCTGCAGCATCTCGCGCGAGATGTTGAGCGAAAGGTCGGGGGAATCCACAAGTCCCTGCACGAAATTGAAGTATTCCGGCAGAAGCTCCTCGCAGTGCTCCATAATCATGACGCCGTTGGCATACAGCTTGAGCCCGCGCTTATAGTCCTTCGTATTGAAATCGAACGGCGGATTCTTCGGCAGATACAGCAGCGCCGTGTAGGACAGCATGCCCTCCGTGTTGATGTGAAGCGTGCCGACCGGGTCCTCGTAATCGTGGAATTCGTTGCGGTAGAACTGCGCGTATTCTTCCTTGGTGATCTCGCTCTTGTTCTTGCGCCACAGCGGAACGCGGCTGTTCAGCGTCTTGTCCTCGACGATCGTTTCGTATTCGTCGCTGCCCTCTTTCTTGCGGCTGCGCTCGACCTGCATCAGGATCGGGTAGCGGATGTAGTCGCTGTATTTCTTGACGAGGCTTTCGAGACGGTAGGTCTCGAGAAACTCGCCGTAGGTTTCCTCTTCTCCGTCGTCCTTCAGCGTGAGCACGATCTTTGTGCCGATCGGTTCATAGGTACAGGGCTTTACGGTGTAGCCGTCCTCGCCCTCGGATTCCCAGACCGCGGACGCTTCGCCTTCCTTGTGCGAATACACGGTGACCTTCTTCGCCACCATGAACGCCGCGTAGAAGCCGACGCCGAACTTGCCGATGATGTCGATATCCTCGGCGTTTTCGTGCTCCTTGCGGAACGCCTGCGTGCCGCTCTTTGCGATCGTGCCGAGATTTTGTTCAAGTTCCTCCGCGCTCATGCCGCAGCCGTTGTCGGTGATCGTCAGCGTTCTTGCGTCCTTGTTCGGCTCCAGCCGGATCGTGTACTGATCCTTGTCAATGCCGGTTTCGCCGCGCTGCATGGCGGCATAGTAACGCTTATCGATCGCGTCGGACGCGTTGCTGATCAGCTCGCGCAGGAAGATCTCGCGATGGGTATAGATGGAATGGATCATCAGATCCAGTAGCTTTTTTGATTCCGTTTTGAACTGTCTCTTCATAATATGCTTGCCTCTGTCTGTCTTTTTTAGCACTCTCGTCTTTCGAGTGCCAAACATATGATAGCGCGGCGCAAATAAAAAAGCAAGCCCTTCGGAAAAGAGTTTGCTTTCTTGCCACATTCTCTGCGGATCAGAAAATCAACGTCAGGGTGTTCCAGCCCAGGGAATTCTGATAGTTCGCTTCCTTTGCGGTTTTCATGACCGTGCGGATGCCGAAATGCGCGCTCGGATCGCTTGCCTCTCTGAGCTCCATATAATGCACGGGATCGAAGTGCACGCAATCGTCGCGGATGCGGAGCACACGGTTGGCGCCCTCGAGCACCAGACGCACGTTGATGTGATGTTTTTTCCGGTCGGCGCTGAAGCCGTATTGTACGATATTGATCGCCATCTCTTCGAGAGACAGCCCGATCAGCATGCTTTCACGGTGCGAGAGCCCGTGCGCGCGGCAGAACGCCACTGCTTTTTCGGACGCGGCGACCACATCCTCCCTGCTTTGGATCGAGCATTCCAGACAGCATTCCGCAGGCGTACCGAACGACGGATCCAGCATGCTGTAAGCGTCGGCGGACAGAGACACGCGCCCGTAATGCTTCCAGACGACGATCGAGACCGTGAGCAGCGTCGCCGTTTCGCCGCACAGGAAGCCGAGCCAGATGCCGGTAATGCCGATAAACCGGCTCAGCACGAACGCGAACAGCGCAGGGAACGCAAAGTTCTGCAGCGCGGAGATCACCTCGGCAAACGGGATGCGGTTGACGCCCTGATAATAGTTTTTGAGGGAGGAGTTCAGCGACGACGGGACGAGGGAGAGGACGACCAGCCTAAGACCGTACGCAGCGATGGCAACGACGTTTCCGCTGCGGCCGAGAAACAGTCTGACCAGCGGAACGGCGGCGGCGGCACCGATCGCCGTGACGGCAAGATCGAGCACGATCGCCCAGCGCATCGTCAGGCGCACCAGCTTGCGGATGGAACGCGCATCGCGGTCGGTATAGAAGAGAGACGCGAGCATCATCGCCACGGAACCGATGCCGGTGCCGAAGCAGTAACAGATGTTGCATACCGTGGAGATGACCGAGTACGCCGCGACGGCGTCCGTTCCTTCGGAGGTTGCGCTCAGAAGACGGTTGAGCAGGAACACAAGCAGCACCGTGCTGATCTGGTTGACAATCGTAGGAACGCCGTAGGACAGCAGATCGCGGAACACGCGCCGATGCAGCAGACGGAAGCGAAGGCGGAACATGCAGTCCTTTTTGAAGAAATACAGAATCCCGATCACAAACGCGATATAGTAGCTCAAAGAGGAGGCAAGCCCCATGCCGAGCGTGCCGCCGCGGAACACAAAGACGTTCAGAAGATCAAAGAGAACGTCCGCCGCGGTCATGGCGGCGACGGCGATGATCAGACGTGTCCGTTTGCCGCTCAGCTGTAAAAACGGCACCATGATCTGTGCGCACAGAAACGCCGGCGCACCGACGATAAAGCCGAGGATATAACGCTTTGTGAGGTCGAAGACGGGGTTGACCGGGGAGGGCGCGCCCGCGCCGAGCAGGGTCGTGAGCGGATCGATCAGGATGAAAACAAGGAGAAGACCGACGGCAGAGACGGCGGCGGTGAGCGTCATCGCCGCGGTATAGCAGGCGTTCGTTGCGTTGCGGTCGCCGTTGCCGATCGCTTTGCCGCAGACCACCTGTATGCCTGCGGAGATCATGCTGCCGAACGCGGCGAACACCAGCAGCAGAGGCGTTGCGAACCCGTACGCGCTCATCGAATCCACGCCGAGAAATCTGCCGATCATGATGCTGTCGATCAACATGCACAGCATGACCGTCATCGTAGATACAATTTGCGTGACAAGCATTTCCCGGAACAGTTTTTTCAGCATGGCATTCGGTCCTGTTGGAAATAGATACAAAATATTGTACCACAATTGCGCACCGGAATCAATGCCGGATTGACCGTTCGGAAAAACCGGAGGGAACGCACGTTCCTTTCGGTCACGGCGCGTCAGCCGTTGATGAGATACGCCGCAAGGTTCAGGTATCCCGCAAAGCAGAGCCAGAGAAGATAGGGGATCTGCATAAGCCCCGCGGATTTGCGTACGCGGAAGAATGCGACGGTCATCCGGATCGCGGTTATAAGCATGCCGAGCAGCACGAAGAACGCGGCAAGGCGGAGTTCCAGCGCGAAGAACAGCGGCGACCACAGAAAATTCAGCACAAGCTGTGCATAAAACGGGATCAGCGCGTCCTTCTTTCCCCACGGGTACGCGTTCCAGACGAGCCCCGCGGACAGCCCCATCAAAAGATAGAGAATCGTCCATGCGGCGATGAACACCCAGGGCGGCGGCTGCAGCGCGGGCTGCGGAAGGAGAGCGTTGTTTTTCATGCCGTCCGCGGAAATCCATGCGGAAATCCCGCCGACCGCAAGCGGCAGCAGCGTCCAGATCAAATAGGACAAGTCGATTTTCTGTTTCTTATTCATGGTAACAGTGTATGCCGTTTGCGCGTTCTCATGCGCAGTCAAAAATTATCTCAAAAAATATTGCAGTTTTTTTTCAAAAAATAAAACCAAACCGCATCGGGCTTCGTCCTATTGTAAAAGACCGGAAAAGGAGCTGTCGCATGACTTATTACGAGCTGATTCGCGCGAGTCTTCTGAAAGACGC
>CAMORL010000135.1 GCA_946623765.1 uncultured Clostridia bacterium | reverse complement strand
ATCGGTTTGCGTTCGGTTTCTTCCGTTTTCGGTTTCTCCATCGGTTTGATTTCTTCCATTTTCGGTTCCTCCGTCAATTAGATTTCTTCCAATGCCGTTTTGCGTTCGGGCACTTTTTGTCCATAAATGTCCGGAAGCCCGCAAGGTCGATGCCGTCGAATCCGTTTTTGGACAGTGCGATCACCTGTTTCTGCTGCGTCCGGATGATAAACAGATCCTTCGTTTCGGTCAGCATGCCGAACACGTCGTAAGCAAACTGCGTTTCGGCGTTCGACCCGAGATTGTGAAATTCGACCGTATCGTCATAGAACGCGGCGCGAATCTCGATCCGGTCCTTTCTGTATCTTTCTTTGATCCGCTGCGTCTCCCGCTTTGCAAACGTCCGCGGCGCAAGAATCTCGCGCACAAGCAAAAAGCCGAAGACCGCAAACCCGGCAATGCAAATCCAGAAAAGCCGTTGGGAGTAGGCGGGCACGTTCGCTTCTTTTGCCCAAAGAAGCAGCCAGATAAACCAATAAGCGATCACACCAAACAGGGCCGTTTCGAGCAGAAAGAGAGTCAGCCGCGGTAAAAAGCGCAATTTGACATAGATCTGACGCGCCGTTTCCCCGTTCGGCGAAAAGATGTTCGTAAAGATCGGTTTGCGTTCGGTTTCTTCCATGGTCTGTCCTCCTTATTCCTTTTCCATCTTTCCGAACAAGCTGCAAAGGTGCAGCAGAATTTCCACGTTCTTTTCCATGGATTGAATCGGCACGTACTCAAACCGTCCGTGCGCGTTTTCATAGCCTGCGGAGAGGTTCGGACACGGCAGCCCGCGCTCCGAAAGCGCCGATCCGTCCGTGCCGCCGCGAAATGCCTCCGTCTGCGGTTCGATCCCCGCCATGCGGATCGCTTCGGTGAGGTTTTCGATCAGGAACGGACAGCGATCGACATACTCTTTCATGTTGCGGTAGGATTGCTCGATCGAAAGCGAAACGCGCTCCGCGCCGTATGTCCTCTGCAGTTCCTTTGCGCAGGTTTCAAGGTACGCCTCGCGGTGCGCAAAGCTCGTGCGGTCGTGATCGCGGATGATGAGCACGACCTTTGCCTGTTCGACGTCGGCGTTCACCGCGATCACGTGGAAAAAGCCCTCGCGTCCCGCAGTGTACTGCGGTTTTTCAAAGCGCGGCAGCATCGACAGAAACTCTCCCGCGACGTCCGCGGCGTTTATCATGATGCCCTTCGCGGTCGCCGGATGCACGCTTAAACCCCTGACGGTCAACGTCGCTTCCGAGGCGTTGAACGTCTCGTCCATGTAATAGCCCAGATGATCCCCGTCGAGCGTATAAGCTTCCGCCGCGCCGAACCGATCGAAATCAAGGTCCTTCGCAAGACCGCCGACCTCCTCATCCGGCGTGAACGCAAGCGACACCGGTCCGTGCAGAATGTCGGGATGCGCAAGGCAGTGTTCGGCAAACGTCATGACCGCGGCGATCGCCGCCTTGTCGTCGCCCCCGAGAAGCGTCGTGCCGTCGGTGAGAATCAGATCCTGTCCGACATAGTTCAGCAGATTCGGAAACTCCTTCGGGGACATGGAAATGCCCTTCTCCCGATTCAGCACGATTTCTCCGCCGTCGTACCGTTCCAGAACCCACGGTCTGACGTTCGCACCAGGCGCGTCCGGCGCGGTATCCATGTGCGTGACGAACCCGATCGGGCGTCCGCCGCCGTCCGGCATCGTGGACGGGAGCTTTGCATAGACCACGCATGCGGTCTCGTCAAAGTACACGTCGCTTGCGCCGATGGCGTTCAGTTCTTCAAACAGCATCCGCGCAAGATCGAACTGCGTGTCGGTCGTCGGCGTCTTTGTCCCGTAATGGTCGGATTGCGTGTCGACCTTCGCGTAGCGGATCAGGCGTTCCCTGACCGATTCATAAAACGGAGTTCTTTCGAACATTTTGCTTCTTCCTTTCCGTAAACGTTCCAATCAATTCCGCAGACCGGCGCAATCAAACGGCGCGCCCGGCGCGGTGACGCTGCCGTCCGCATGCAGCAGCAGCACATAGGTTCCGGCAGCCGACATTCCGATCACGTCCCGCTCCTTTTCAAGTGCGGACAGCAGTGCTTCGGAAACCGGCATCAGCGGCAGAACGCGCAGCGTTCCGTCGGTTCTGAGTCCCAAAAGCAGCGTTGCGCTGCCGTCGATCGCAATAAGCTCCGTCCAGTCCGAAAGATCGCGGACCTCCGAGTGCGCAGACCCGCCGGCGTCCAGCCCGGCGGGAAAATACCCCGCCGCCGCAGCCGCGCAAAGATCTTTCCAATCCGGCATACGGTCCGACCCGGTTCCGAGCAGCGTGCCGTTTTTCCGCACGGCAAACAGCGCGTCTTCCCCGGCGGCGAGCGCGATCACGTCCGTCCATCCGCTGATCTCGATCCGTTCGGAAAGATACCCGCAGCTGACCACCGTGCCGTCCGCTTTCAGACCGTAGCTGTCAAAAGGACCCGCGGCGATCGCGCGTATGTCCGTCCAATCCGAGACGTCGCACTGCCCGCAGCTTCCGTCCCCCGCCGCGACGACGCGCCCGTCCGAACGCAGCCCAAGCGTATGGGAAAACCCTGCCGACACCGCGATGATGTCCGTCCACGATTCAATCTCGGTCCTGCCGAGCGTTTCGTCTCCCGCAAAGCGTACGCGTCCGGAATCGGTCAGAAACACGGCGTGTCCGTGTCCCGCCGCCACGCGATGCCCTGCATATGCCTGCCGAAGCGTTTCGAGACGCTCGCGGGCGTCCAGTTCCTCCGGCCGGTATCCCTGCGCATACAGAAGCGCAAGCGCTTTGTCCGTCTCCCCCGTCAGCCGGACCGCAATCTCGGCGGCGCGGTCGTTTGCGTCCTCAAACGCGCCGAGCTCCAAAAATGCCGCAAACGCGCCGGAATCGTCTCCGTTCGCAAGCAGCTGCTCCGCGATCGCATACCGGCACCGGTCCGCACGGGTCAGCGCGTCCAGATAACCGCCCGAAGATAAGAATCCATCCCGCGCCGTCTCGTAATCTCCTGCGGCCTGCGCCTGTTCGGCAAGCGCATAGGCGCACGCAAGCACGCGTTTTTCTGCGTCCTCATACCCCTTCAGTCCGGAAAACAGTTCCTTTGCTTCGGAATAGCTTCCGCTTTGAAACAGCGCGGACGCGTGCGCGTACGTTACCGCCTTGACCGTATCCGTCTCGCCGTTTCTGTCCGCCTTTTCCGCAAGCGTCATCGCGCGTTCCCAGTTCTGTCCGGCGGCGGCGTCCGCCGCACGGCGCGCATATATCCCGCCGCGATGCGTCGACCAGAAGTAGAACGCAAAGAGCGCGCCGAGCACAAGCGCTGCAATCAGAATCATCCCGATCGCCGGGGATTTGAATCGTTTCTTTGTCTGCTCCATACGATTCCTCACAGATACTTCAGCAGGCTGTCGCCCAATCCCGTTGAATTGATGCCGGTTCCTGTCGACAGAATAAAGTATACGTCGTCGATGCCGTTTGCGGCGATGTATTCCGAAACGGACCATTTGGCGTTTGCGTAATCGTAATAGGATTTGCGCGGATCCAGAATATGGACCGATTCATAATACGGCGTCAGATAGACCGTAAACACGGTAGAAAACGAATCCCCGATCACGAGGCAGCTCCGTCCGCAATCCACGCCCGTGTCATATCTGCGGTAGCTGCCGAGCGTCCCTTCGAGAAAGACCATATAGGAATGATCGGAGCCAATGAACCGTACGTCGCGCTCGGATTTGTCCCAAAGGATCCGGTGTCCCCGCACCGGCGTAGACGGAATCAAAACGTCGACGACGTCCGGCGCGTGTCTCGCTTTGAAGCCGGGATTGTTGTTCGTCGCGCTGCCGTAGAAGTCGTCGATGACCCGGTAGGAATAGCTTTCATACGGCTTCGGATCCATGCCGAGGTATTCGATAAACTTGTTGGCGGTATAGCATGCCGCGCGCGGCGACCAGTGGTGGTCCGTCGTAAAGTAAAGAAACTCGCCGTCCAGAAGCGGCTTCTCAAGTACGCGCTGCACGCTGACCGCATACACGCCGTCGTCGCTGAATTCGTTGATGACGTCCTCCGCGTCTCCGTCCCAGCCGACATATTTTTCGTCCCGCAGATAATCCGCAACCCCGGGAAACGGCGGATGCGCAAAGAACACGTGTCCGTCTTCCGGAAGCGCCGCGCGGTACGCATTCAAAACGCGGATCATGCGCTGCATGTTCTTTTTCGGGAACGTATACAGCGTTTCGGTCAGTCCGTCCTTACGCTTCAGCGTGAAATAACAATCCGGCACGTCGGACAGATCCTTGCCGGAGGTCTCGATCGGCGCGGGCGTTTCGGTCGGTTCGGGCGTCGTTTCGGCGGTCTGCACACTCTGTTCCGCCGGTTCCTGCGTCGGCGCACCGGTCG
>CAMORL010000134.1 GCA_946623765.1 uncultured Clostridia bacterium | reverse complement strand
TCTTTTTTCCGTGCGCGGCGCGGGCGATTGCGATGAGAAGGAACAGGAACGTGAGGATCTCCATCGCGAGCAGCACAAGGAAGCAGCCGTAGAGAACCGTGTTGAGATATCCTGTCAGAATCGTGCGGAACGCAGAAACAGAGATGTTCAGCCGGTCTACGTACCCGAACAGCAGGAACTGCATGACCGGCACAAAAACAAGCGTCACTCCCATGAACATTCCGCCCTGTATGACAACCGAGCCCGCACGTCTCGACGGTCCGGTATACATCATCCGCAGGAAGATCAGCAGGATCACCGTCAGCAGCGCGCCCGAAACGAAAAGCACCAGCGACGATTTGCAAAACGTGTTATCGCGGAAGTTCAGGAACGGTCGGATGATCAGCTCCGTGTTGATTGCGGATAGATCCTCCGTCACCGCCTGCGCGCAGTCTTCTGAAAAATCGCGTACACCCTCCTCGCCGAACGCTGTATGCGCTCTTGCAAACGAGGCAAAGCCGTCCGCAGGGAACGCAGGCAAGGTGAGCGGCGCCGTTGCGTTTTCCGCAAACAGCGCGTCGATCATCCGGTTCGTGTAAGAACGGATCGCATCGTCCGTCACGGTCTCCGAAAGCGCCGTGCCGTCGACGCCGTACAGCAGCGCGACGTGATCCAGATCCTCCGAAAGCCGCTCCCGCATTTCGGCGCAATAGGTTTTTGTCGGCATGAACGCTTTGAGATACTTCGGGTTCAGCGCGGCAAAGCGAACCGCGGCGGCGGCGAGCGTCAGCGCGATCGATGCGAACAGCAGAACGAGCAGAATCGCCGTTCCGATTGCCTTGAAGAATTTCATCGGCTCACCTCCACCCCGTCGATCAGATCGCACAGCAGCACGCAGCGATCCGTGCGCCGTCTGCCGCTGTTGTCACGCGGGTAGCAGGTGTACAGCACCAGATCCGCATTCTGTCCGGCGTCCATATACCACCGATCTGTGCCCTTTGCGGTCTTCATTTCCCGCACGCGGTAGACATACGGACCGTAGCTGGTCTCCAGCTGAACGGTTGCGCCGGTCGGCGTATTCTCGAGCTGTGCGAAGTCGCGGGTGACGTGCGCCGAGATGATCGTGCAGCCGTGTTCGCCCGGGAAATACGAGCCGAACGACATGCCTGCGCCTTTCTTCAGCAGTTTTTTATCCGCGCCTAAATAGACCGGGATGTTTTTTATTTCCCAGCCGCCGTCGTTCCAAAAGACGTTGATGCGGGCAAACTGCTTGCCGTACGCAATCGAAGGGATCTTTGTGAGCACATTCGGTCGTCCGGACGGAATGAACCCGGTGTCCTCGTCCGTGATCTCGGTTTGTCTGTCGCTGCCGACGAGAAGACCGAAGTAGGAGCTCTCCTCGATCACGGTCTGATACAGATACATGCTGAGGCAGAACACGCCTGCAAAGAACAGCAGAAACGGGATCGTCAGCGCGACGCCCCTGCCGACCGGAGAGCCGGCCCTGTCGCGTGTGTCCATGGTCTTATACCGCCTTTTTCTTTTTCCGTTCCACGTTGATCACGAGCACGACGGCAAATACCGCAGCCGCGCCGATCAGAATCCCGCCGCCGATAATCCATCCGCGTGACGGCGCATTTCCCACGTCGGTTTTGGCGTCGCTGTTGATGCGTCCCAGAACCTTGCCGTCCTTCTTGATCGTGATCACACGCGCATACTCGTTCTGCGAATCGTTGCTCGGGTCGATCGAATAATCCAGTCCGAGCTCGGCTGCGATCTTTTCGATCAGATCCGCCGCGATCTCAAAATCCGCATCGGTATAGTGGTCGAGCGACGCATTCTCCGAGAGCCTCTGCTCCTTGATCGTCTCGCTCACAAAGCGGATGATGTTCTTGTAGTTGTCCGCAGTGACCGTGATCTCGTCGCGGCGAAGGATGTTCAGAAGCTGCCGCCTCAGGTTTTCGTCCTTGCCGAGCAGCGTTTGATCGAACGAATCCATCAGCATATTCTTATAGGCTTCGCTGTCGCCCACCGGTGTGATCTCCACCGCATCCGAAGGTACGGCGGTCGGCGCAGGCGTTTCCTGCGGCTCCGTTTCTCCGTCTTCCGCAAGCGCGGACAGCGGTATCATAATACACAGCAATACGGCAAGCATGATGCCGATTCCTTTTTTCATGATGATTTCCTCCTTTTGTCTGTTCCGTCAGACACGCCCGGATCCGGGCATATTCATTATACGATACAAATGCGTCGGAAATGTAACAGAATTGAGAATGATCCGAGAATCTTCAGAACCATCCCAAAAGATGCGCGAGCAGGGCTCCGACGAGAAGCACCCACAGCACGACGGAAAGCGGAACGAGCGCAAGAAACTTTGCGTGCTTCGTCTTGTGGCGGCACAGAAACATACCGAATAGCGCGCCGAGACACCCGCCGAGAAACGACAGCAGGATCAGCGTACGCTCCGGTACGCGGCGTTTTCCCGCATTCCGCCGCGCGATATGCTTGTCGTATGCGTATACGATGAACGTGATGAGATTCATCAATCCCAGCGCCGCCCACAGCGGCCAGAGTTTTGCGATTGCTTCCATACGTGTCCGCCTCCTTGAAGTCTGCACATGATACCACAGCCGCGCATAAATTGCAAGCCGATGAAAAAAACGCCGGGTTTGATACATTTTCCGTTGACAAGAAAAGGCGAACGGAATACAATAACAATGAATAAGGATTTGAATATACGCTTCCTTATTCTTTCATTTTCATCAAAAGGAGGTGGCTGTCATGGATGCAGGCAGTAGTACCGGCTCTATAGGCCCGCAGCAACGCGGAACCGCATCGGACGTGCCCTTATGGCGGCCGACCTTTTGCTGATTCTCTCATCATGCGGGTCTTGCTCCTACGACAATTCAAAAGGGGGAAGACAAAATGGCAAATTTAGCTACCGCGATCACATCACTGATCGAATCCAAAAAATACGGAACGCTGCGTGATATTCTCATCACAATGAACGCAGCGGATATTGCCGCGCTCTTTGAGGACCTTGAGCCCGAAATGCTGCCGCGGCTGTTCCGTCTGCTTCCGAAGGAGCTGGCGGCGGACACCTTTGTCGAGATGGGCAGCGACTCGCAGGAACTTCTCATCAAGGGCTTTTCCGACTCCGAGCTCAAGGAAGTGATCGACGAACTGTACATCGACGATGCCGTTGACATCGTTGAGGAAATGCCCGCAAACGTCGTAAAGAGGATCCTTGCGCAGGCGGATCCCGACACGCGCAAGCTGATCAACGAGCTTCTGAAGTACCCGGACGATTCGGCGGGCAGCATCATGACGACGGAATACGTCGAGCTGCGCCCGAACTGGACCGTGGAGGACGCGATCAAGACGATCCGCCGCACGGGTATCGACAAGGAGACGATCAACATCTGCTACGTCACCCGCGCCGACCGTACCCTGTACGGCTACATCACGATCCGGCGCCTGATCCTTTCGCAGCCGGACGTGCTGATCGGCGATCTTGCGGAGACGAACAACGTGATCTCCTGCAAGACCCTGGACGACCAGGAAACCGTGGCGCAGACGCTTTCAAAATACGACCTCATCGCGCTGCCGGTCGTGGACGGCGAAAACCGCCTCGTCGGTATCGTCACCGTCGACGACGCAATCGACGTCCTGCAGGAAGAGGCAACGGAAGATATCGAAAAGATGGCTGCTATCACGCCGTCCGACAAGCCGTACCTCAAGACCGGCGTTCTCTCGCTGTATATACACCGCATTCCCTGGCTGTGCATCTTAATGGTCGCCGCGATCTTCACCGAGCTCGTCATCAACCATTTCAGCAATCTGATGAGCGTGCAGTTCCAATCCTTCATCAGCGCGATGCTGCTTGCATGCATCCCGATGCTGATGGACACCGGCGGCAACGCAGGCAACCAGGCAAGCGTCACGATCATCCGCGGTATTTCCCTCGGCGAGATCGAGTTCAAGGATCTTCCCCGCGTCATCTTCAAGGAATGGCGCATCTCCCTGCTCGCCGGCGCGACGCTCGCCGTCGTCAACTTCGGCAAGATGATGATGATGTACGCGATCACCTATCACAACAGTTTCAACAACCAGTTCACGCCGTATCTGCTGATCGCAGTCACCGTTTCGATCGCGCTGATGTGTACCGTATTCCTTGCGAAGTTCATCGGCTGTACGCTGCCGATCCTTGCAAAAAAGGTCGGCTTTGACCCGGCGGTTATGGCAGGTCCGTTCATCACCACGATCGTTGACGTGACCTCGCTTCTGATCCTCTTCGGTCTCGCGCTGATGCTGGTGCCGAAGATGGCGTAAAATATCTGAGAACAGAACAGAGCCGTTAAGCTTCTCTTTCGAGTTTCTTAACGGCTCTTTTGCTTGTATGGTTCGGTTCGGTTTATCTGCCGGGCGTAGGAGCAGGATATAGCGACGAAGGCG
>CAMORL010000133.1 GCA_946623765.1 uncultured Clostridia bacterium | reverse complement strand
GGCGGCAAGCACATGCTCTGCCGCGTCGAAAAGACGCCCGAGGTCGTGCGCAAGGAGGACGCTGACTCCCTCTATACCGTGCTGTCCGGAGGGGAACCGTGAGCGCGTGCGGGATTCTGCTCTGCGGCGGATCCGCAAGCCGCATGGGCTTCGACAAGCTGAACACGCCCCTGTGCGGGAAAACCGCGATCGAGCGTTCCATGGACGCGCTGCTTGCGGGCGGCTGCGATTCGCTCGTCTTTGTCGTGAGCGAGGCAAGCGAAAAAACCGTCGCTTCGCTGAACGTGCCCGCGGCGTTTACGGTTGTACCCGGCGGGAAGGAGCGCACGGATTCGGTGCGCAACGGTCTGCGCGCCGCAGAGGGCGAGATCGCCGTCATCCATGACGCGGCACGATGCTTCGTTTCCCCCGCAACCGTTCGCGAAAGCATCGAAGCGGCGGAACGATACGGCTCCGGCGTCGCGGCGCTGCCGGTCACCGATACGGTGATCCGGCTCGGCGACGGGGAAATCGAAACGCTCGACCGCAATACGATCTTCCGCATGCAGACGCCGCAGACGTTTCGGCTGAAGGAGATCCGGACGGCGTATGAAACCGGCGCGTCCGCAACCGACGACGCGACGCTGTATGCAAGGATGTTCGGCGTGCCGCATCTGATTCTCGGCAGCGAGGACAACCGCAAGCTCACGACCGCGCAGGATTGGGCATGGGCGCTCTCAAGGCTGCAGCCGCCGCCGGCATACGGGACCGGGTACGATACGCACCGTCTCGTCGAGGGGCGGAAGCTCTTCCTCGGCGGCGTGGAGATCCCGTTCGAAAAAGGGCTCTTGGGTCACTCGGACGCGGACGTGCTGCTGCACGCGATCATGGACGCGATCTTAGGCGCAATGAAGCTCGGCGACATCGGGAAGCTGTTTCCGGATACAGACCCGCAGTACGCCGGTATCAGCAGCCGCGTACTGCTGCGTAAGGTCAACGAGATGGTGCAAAAACGGGACATGGTTGTGTCGCACATCGATGCGACGGTGATCTGTCAGCGCCCGAAGCTGGCGCCGTACCGGGAGGAAATCGAGCGGACGATCGCGGCGGATCTTGCCGTTTTTGAAGACGCGGTTTCCGTCAAAGCAACGACTACGGAAGGAATGAACGACGAGGGACGGGGTCTGTGCATTTCGGCGCAGGCGATCGCCTCGGTCCGGCATAAATGATATGGAACGAAAAGATCAGGATCTTTGTATTTACGGTGCAAGAGAACATAACTTAAAGAACATCGACCTCGTCATCCCGCGCAACAAGCTCGTGGTGATGACGGGCGTTTCCGGCTCGGGCAAGTCCAGCCTCGCGTTCGATACGATCTACGCGGAGGGGCAGCGGCGCTATGTCGAGAGCCTTTCTTCGTACGCGCGGATGTTCATCGGACAGATGGACAAGCCGGACGTCGACCGCATCGACGGGCTTTCCCCCGCGATTTCGATCGACCAGAAGAGCACCGGGCACAACCCGCGTTCGACGGTCGGCACGGTCACGGAGATTTATGACTATCTGCGGCTTCTCTACGCGCGCTGCGGCGTGCCGCACTGTCCGAACTGCGGCAGGGTGATCGAACGCCAGTCGATCGACACGATCGTGGATCAGGTCATGGCGCTGCCGAGCGGCACGCGCCTTCAGATCATCGCGCCGTGTGTGCGCGGCAGAAAGGGCGAACACGTCAAGGTCATCGAACGGCTGCAGCGCGAGGGCTACGTGCGTGTACGCATCGACGGCGAGGTATATCCGATCGAGGAGGTCCCGTCGCTCGACAAACAGAAAAAACATACGGTGGAGGCGGTGATCGACCGCATCGTGCTGAAGGAGGGCGTGGAAAGCCGGCTCACGGAATCGCTGGAGCATGCGTTTGCGCTCGGTCAGAACCTTGCGATCGTCGCGGTGCAGGACGGCGAGGAGATGCTCTTCTCGCAGAATTACGCCTGCCCGGACTGCGGAATCGCGCTCGAAGAGCTTGCGCCGCGCGCATTTTCCTTCAACAACCCGTTCGGTGCGTGTCCGACGTGCCTGGGGCTCGGCGAGCAGATGAAGATCGACCCGACGCTGATCGTGCCGGACGAATCGCTTTCGATGAGCGAGGGCGCGATCAAGGCGCCCGGCTGGAAGAGCGGCACGAACAACGTCTTTTCCGATATGTATTACGAGGCGATCGCACGGCACTTCGGCTTCTCGCTCGACACGCCGTTTTGCGACATCCCGAAGGCGGGACGCGACGCGATCCTGTACGGCACCAAGGAAAAGATGGAGGTGCAGTACGAGCGCAGTTACGGCGGCGGACACTTTCTGTCCACGTTCGAAGGCATCATTCCGAACATGGAGCGGCGCTATCGCGAAAGCACGAGCGATTGGGCAAAGGCGGATATCGAAAGCTACATGGCGCATATCCCTTGCCCGGACTGCAAAGGCAAGCGCCTAAAGCCCACCTCGCTGGCGGTTACCGTCGGCGGGATCAACATCTCCGAGCTGTGCGAAATGAACGTCAAACGCTCGCGCGAATTTCTGAAAAACCTTACGCTGACGCCCACGCAGCAGATGATTGCGGCGGCGATTCTGAAGGAGCTTGACGCGCGTCTCGGCTTCCTTGTCAACGTCGGATTGAATTATCTGACGCTGTCCCGCGCGGCGGCGACGCTGTCCGGCGGCGAAAGCCAGCGCATCCGTCTTGCCACACAGATCGGCAGCGGGCTCGTCGGCGTGCTCTATATTCTGGACGAGCCCTCGATCGGACTCCATCAGCGCGACAACGCAAGACTGCTGGATTCGCTGAAAGGCCTTCGCGATCTCGGCAACACGCTGATCGTCGTCGAGCACGACGAGGAGACCATGCGCAGCGCGGACTTCATCGTGGACATCGGTCCCAGAGCCGGCGTGCACGGCGGACAGATCATGGCGGCGGGAACGCCCGAAGAGGTCATGGCGTGCGAAAGCTCGCTGACCGGGCAATACCTGAGTCATAAACGCACCATCCCTGTGCCCGAGATGCGCCGTCCCGGAAACGGTGCGAAGCTCACCGTGCGCGGTGCGCGGGCGAACAACCTCCGAAATATTACGGTCGATTTCCCGCTCGGAAAGCTGATCTGCGTCACCGGCGTGTCGGGATCCGGCAAATCCTCGCTCGTCAACGAAGTATTGAAAAAACGGCTGCTGCACGACCTGAACCGCGCGAAGGTGCGCGCAAAGGATCACGACGGCATCGACGGCATTGAGAACCTCAACAAGATCATCGACATCGACCAGAGTCCGATCGGGCGGACGCCGCGGTCGAACCCCGCGACCTACACCGGGCTGTTCGATCTCATCCGCGCGCTGTATGCGACCACGCCGGACGCAAAGCTGCGCGGCTATACAAGCGGCAGGTTCAGCTTCAACGTCAAGGGCGGACGGTGTGAAGCCTGCAAGGGCGACGGCATCGTGAAGATCGAGATGCACTTTTTGCCGGATGTGTACGTTCCGTGCGAGGTCTGCCACGGCAAGCGGTACAACCGCGAAACGCTTGAGGTACGCTACAAGGGCAAGAATATCTACGACGTGCTCGATATGACGGTCGAGGAAGCGCTTCCGTTCTTTGCGCAGCACAGCAAGATCAAGAACATCCTGCAGACGCTCGACGACGTGGGGCTTGGCTATATCAAGCTCGGTCAGCCGAGTACGACGCTTTCCGGCGGTGAAGCGCAGCGCATCAAGCTTGCGACGGAGCTCAGCCGCCGCGACACGGGCAGGACGCTCTATGTGCTCGACGAGCCGACGACGGGTCTGCACACGCACGACGTCAAGCGGCTTCTGGAAATCTTAAACCGCCTTGCCGATTCCGGCAGCACGGTCATCGTCATAGAGCATAACCTTGACGTCATCAAGACCGCGGATTACATCATCGATCTCGGTCCCGAGGGCGGCGACGACGGCGGCACGGTCGTGGTCACCGGCACGCCCGAAGAGGTTGCGGCCTGCGAACAAAGCTATACCGGACAGTTCCTCCGCCGCGAGCTCGGAATGGAGTAAAAGAAAACGATCCGCGCGCGTCATTCGGCGAGGCATACCAAAGGACCTTCCCCTCGATGGGAACGGCGGCGGATGCGGTGAATCAATACCGTGCATCAGGGATGGAGTGAACGCATGGAGAAAAAACTGACCGGGATTTCCAGGGTCCTGCGAAAGAACATGACCAAAGAAGAACGGCATCTTTGGTATGATTTTCTGAAAGGTCTTCCGCTCACGGTCAACCGGCAAAAGGTTCTCGGCGACTATATCGTGGACTTTTTTGTTGCTTCGAAGAAGCTTGTGATCGAATTGGACGGTTCACATCATTTTCAGGGCGTCGGACCGGCGCGCGATCGCGAACGGGACGAATGGTTCCGAGCGAACGGGATCACGGTGCTGCGGTATACCAATCTGCAGATCAACCGGGAATTTGATGCGGTTTGTCAGGATATTATGAGACATCTGGGACTGGCGGAAGAATGCCCCCTCATCACCGCTTCGCG
>CAMORL010000132.1 GCA_946623765.1 uncultured Clostridia bacterium | reverse complement strand
CCAAGGCGCAGGTCGGCGCGATGGCAAAGGAAATGGCGGAGCTGGAAGTGCGCGAGACCGAGCTCGAGGGCGAAATCAGAAAGCGCATGCTCGTCATTCCGAACATCATCGACCCGTCGGTGCCGATCGGAAAGGACGATTCCGAAAACGTCGAGATCGAGCGTTTCGGCGAGCCGGTCGTGCCCGATTTCGAGATTCCGTACCATGTGGACATCATGGAACGGCTTTCGGGCATCGATCTCGATTCTGCGCGCAAGACGAGCGGCAACGGCTTCTATTATCTCATGGGGGACATTGCAAGGCTGCACAGCGCGGTCCTTTCCTACGCACGCGATTTCATGATCGACCGCGGCTATACCTACGTCGTGCCGCCGTTTATGATCCGTTCGGCGGTCGTTGACGGCGTCATGAGCTTTTCCGAGATGGAAAACATGATGTACAAGATCGAGGGCGAGGATCTGTATCTGATCGGGACCAGCGAACACAGCATGATCGGACGGTTCATGAACACGTTCCACGACGAGGACAAGCTGCCGCTGAAGCTCACGAGCTATTCGCCCTGCTTCCGCAAGGAGGTCGGCGCGCACGGCATCGAGGAGCGCGGCGTGTACCGCATCCATCAGTTTGAAAAGCAGGAGATGATTATCGTCTGCAAGCCCGAAGAGAGCAAGGATCTCTATAACGAGCTGTGGAAGAACACGGTGGACTTCTTCCGTTCGCTCGACATCCCCGTGCGCACGCTTGAATGCTGCTCCGGCGACCTTGCGGATCTCAAGGTCAAGAGCTGCGACGTCGAAGCATGGTCCCCGCGTCAGCAGAAATATTTCGAGGTCGGCAGCTGCTCGAACCTCGGCGACGCGCAGGCGCGCAGACTCGGCATCCGCATCAAGAACAAGGAGAAGGGCAACTACTTTGCGCATACGCTGAACAACACGGTCGTCGCGCCGCCGCGCATGCTGATCGCCTTCCTCGAAAACAACCTGAACGCCGACGGCACGGTCCGCATCCCCGAACCGCTTCGTCCCTACATGGGATTCAAAGATCACATCGGCTGATAAAAGAGAAACAACGAAAGAAGAGGGTGTTTGGAAACAGCATCGTTTCCGAACACCCTCTTATGGATTCTGCGTTCATTTTGCAAATCTGGTTGTACCGATTTTGGGACAACAGGACGTTACCGGAAATCGAATCCGATCAGGCGTCCCGCTTCGGTGAAGCCGATCGCGCGATAGAGCGCGTTGGACGCAGGATAGCCGGTATCGGCATAGAGCATGGTGCGTTCCCCGCGCGCATGCGCGTCCGCAGCGACGGAACCGACCAGCGCTTTGGCGTAGCCGTGCCCGCGGTGCGCCGCGTCCGTCACCACCGAATTGATGTAGGACAGCCCGTCCGAGCGGTCCGTCACCTTGCAAAGCGCAACGATTGTCCCGTTTATGCACCAACCATAGGAAAGCGGTCCTTCGCAGAAGTTCGTTCCGGCGGCAAGCCGCATCGCCTCGGGAATGGGTTCGCGCGCCTGTTCGCCGAGCTGAGCAAGGAGCTCACCGCAGACGGCGGGATCGAGCATGCCGGCAGGGACGCGTTCGCCGGCGGCGGAAAAACGGTTCGGCTCGCGGCAGATATACGCGGTCAGCGGCAGACGGCGCTGCTTCGGAAACGGCAGGGCGAGCTCCAGATAACGGACAAGGCTCGACCGTCCGATCACGCCTGCGAGATTTTTTGCCTCTTTGAGCACGCAAAGCGACGCCGCGAGCTCGGAAAGCGCTTCGTCACAAATGCCCCTTCGCGTATAGACCCATGCGGGAAAGCCCTGCCCCGCGCGCACGAACAGAATATCCGTTCCGTCGCCGAGGCACAGCGCGTCGGACGCGGTCATCAGCTGCCGCATCTTATGAAAAGTGATCGCCTCGGCGTCGCCTGAAAACGCGAACGCACGGGCTTCTTCCCGCGAAATCATCCGGATCATGGATTCAGTATAGCACGTCGTTTTCCGCTTGACAATTCCCTACGCGCCGAACACGCGGAGCTTGACGACGGCGAGCGCTTCCCGAAGATACATACCGGTCACGTAGATCGGATAGCCGTCCGAGCCCGCCGCGCCGGTCGCGCCGATGCCGAGCATCTCCGCCATCTTCGTCGCGCGGTAAAGGTGGTAGCCGCTCGAAACGATCACGACGCCGTCGGCGGTGCCGCCGTCCGCTTCGATAACCGCTTTTGAGAACAGCAGGTTTTCCTTCGTGGAGGTCGACCGGTCCTCGGTGAGCAGACGTTCCGGCGCAATTCCGTGCGCGGTAAGATACCGGCGCATGCACTCCGCCTCGGTAATGTCCTCGCCCTCTCCCTGTCCGCCGCTGAGAACCGCCTTCGTCTTCGGATTCTCGTTAAGATAGCGCGCCGCGCCTTCGAGACGGTGTTCGAGCGTGATCGACGGCGTTTCGCCGTAAACGCCGGCGCCCAGTACGATGATGTACGGCGCGCCTGCCTTCGGCTTTTCGACCGCCTTTTTCACGATGGGAATCTCGACGACGAGCAGCGCAAGCACGCCCGCGCCGAAAAGGATCGACGCGGCGATCTTCAGCGGTTTTTTACAGAACCGGAAGATCAAAAGCATCACGGAGATCGCAAACGGGATCGCGGAGGCGATGCGGTAGCCGGATTGCGGAAACGTCCAGAGAAACGCGATGACGATCGCCTGCACCGCCAGGACGATCCAGAACATCCAGTTCCGTTTCCAGGCGGCAAGCACGCCGAGCGCAAGGATGCCGTAGGCAAGGAAGCGGTATCGCGGATGGATCCCGAACCGCACGGCAAGCGCCGCGCAGAGGATCAGAAGCAGCCCCAAAGCGTGCAGGACGGTAAATCGACGGTTTTGGTTTTCGGGTTTTGCGGTTTGTTCCATGGCGTTCCCCCTCGTATTTGATACCTGCATTATACCGTGCAGATGTAACGGAATTGCGACAAAATCTTGAATATTCTGCGCTGCGTTCCGGGTTGTGAAAAAAACGGACGTCCGGTTTTCCGAACGTCCGGGATACCCTTTTTCCGGGCTGCCGTTATTCAAATCGTTCCGCCGCTTCCCTGAGAAGGTCGCGGATCGGAAGATGCTGCGGGCAGATGTCCTCGCACTGACCGCATCCGATGCATTCGGACGCCTTGCCGCCGTCCCGCGTCACCCATCCGTATCGACTGTTCGGTCGGTTCGGGAACTTGATGCCGTCGTTGACGACGCGGAAGATTCCGGGGATGTTGATCCGCATCGGGCAGCCTTCCGTGCAGTACCGGCAGCCGGTACATTCGACGAGCTTCAGCGCATGGATCATCTCGCGGACCTCTGCGATCGTGCGGTGCGCCGCTTTTGAAAGCGGCTTCGGATCCTTCATGAATGCGACGTTCTCCCGCATCTGCTCGAGGGTGTTCATGCCGGAGAGCACCATCACGACCCGATCCTGTTCGGCGACGAACCGCAGCGCGATTTCCGCGGGCGAGCCCTCGTGAAGCGCTTCGAGCTTTTCCAGCGCGGCGTCCGGCAGAAAGACCAGTCCGCCGCCCTTGATGGGCTCCATGACGAGCGCGGGCTTGTCGTGCTTTTTGAGAACGTCCATGCACCCCTGCGACTGCACGTTCGGATCGTCGAGGTCGAGGTAGTTATATTGGATCTGCACAATCTCGATCTCCGGATGCTCCGTGAGAACGCGGTCCAAAAATTCCGGCGAATCGTGGAACGACATGCCGATGTGCTTTACCTTGCCCTGCTTTTTGAGTTCCTGCACGATCTCGAACGCGTGGCAGTTCGTGTATTTCGGATAATTCCCCTGCAGAACGGAATGGAAGAGGTAGAAATCGAAATACTCCACGCCGCAGGCGGCAAGCTGCGATTCAAAGAGCGGGAGGATGTCCTCTTCTTTTTCAAAGCAGCCGGAGGTCAGCTTGTTCGTGAGCACGTAGCGGTCGCGCGGGTAGCGGCTCGTCAACCCCTCGCGGAGCGCGCGTTCGCTCTTGCCGTCGTAATAGACGTGCGCCGTGTCAAAATAAGAAAAGCCCGCGTCCAGATAACAATCCACCATTGCGCGGAAATTGTCCATGTCCACGTTGCCGTCCCCATCGAGCTGCATCCGCATGCAGCCGAATGCAAACTTGCCCTGCAAAAGATCCGAAAACCGTTCCATGACGAAACCTCCCTGCCATATTCTCTGTAATCAATTGTAGCGGGGAAAAATGCCCGCTGTCAAGCAAAAATACGCTTCCGTCCGAAAAGATCCGTCCATTCACTGCTTCGCGCCGCACTTGGAACAGAACCGGGAATTCGGCAAAATCCCACACCCGCACGAACGGCAGACGACGGTTCCGTCCTCCTGTGTTTCCGCAGACGGCGCCGCGGTTTTTCCGGCAGAAAATGCGCTCCGGGACGGGTGGTTCCAAAGATTGCCGCTCTCGGGACGCTGCAGCCGGAACGACGGAACGGGACGATTCACGGACGAACGCAGAACGCGGGAAGGCGCGGATGCCGCGGCGGGCGCATCGGGCTGAACCGCGTCGGGC
>CAMORL010000131.1 GCA_946623765.1 uncultured Clostridia bacterium | reverse complement strand
TCGCGGCGTTTGCGCGCGCTGCGCTTTGCGCCTTTCACGATGAGCACGATGATCAGCGCCTGCAGACCGAAGAACGCGAGGATCACGATGAGCTCCGGCGCGGAACCGAACAGCCATGCGCCGAGGTTGCGGAAGAATTCGCCGACGTTTTCAAGGCTCTCCTTGAACCGGCGGGAGACCTCCTGCCCGAAGGTTTCCTTCTCGACCGGCGTTTCCTTCTCGACTTCGTTGATGTTGAGCGAAACCGTGGACAGCGCGATCTGATCGTCATAGGTGCGCAGGATCGCTTCATACGATTCGATCTCGTAGCGCACCTGGGTCAGGCGGTCCTGCACGGTGATGATGTCCTCAACGGTCTCCGCCTTGGCAAGGATCTCCAAAAGCGCCTGCTGTTCGACGCGCAGGGATTCGAGGTGCTTTTCGGAATCGACGTAGTTCGTCGTGACGTCGCGGAGGCTCGTGTTGACCGAGGTGACGTTGCCGAGACCGGACACCGCGTTCAGAAACTCGTCGAGGCGGTCTGCCGAAACGCGGATCGTGTAGTGCGCGTAGCGAAGCTGCTGTCCGTTGCGGTAGCCGCGGTTTCCGATGCTGCTCGATTCGATATAGCCGCCGAAGCCGGAGAGCGCGCCGGAAAGCTCGTCAAGGAACGCGTCGAAGGACAGCGTCTCCACGTTCATATCCGCATTGCGGATGATCTTGCGGTTTGCAAGCGCCTGCGAAGGATTCGGCGCAGACGCGTTGTCGTTTGTGTAGCCGTACTCGCTCTTTTGTTCGGCGGCGGCAGGCGCATAGGCGTCGGCGGTTTCATATTCCGCATAGCCGTTGTAGTCCATGGAGGGGCTTTGCGCATCGGACTTTGCCGAGCAGCCGAATGCAGTGCACAGAAGCAGGAGGATCGCAAGCGCGACCGGTATGATTTTTTTCATGGCAGTTCTCCTTTACAGATTCTTCTTTGTTCAGACAGTTCACAATGGAAAAATGTTACATTCTTTATCAATAAAACCGCGCACAACGGCAATCGGTTGCAAAAACCGGAATCATTCGCATCGGAACGCGGATGTAAAAAGTCCGCAGATTTGCGGACGAAAAAAGCTTATGCGTTCCAGAACCCGGAAAAGACGGTCTGCGCGGGTCCGGTGAGGAAAAGACGGTCGTCCTCTTCCGACCATTCGACAAGCAGCCTGCCGAGCGCAAGCTCGACGGTGACGGTCCTGCCGGTTTTGCCGCCGAGCGCACAGGCGACCGCCGCGGCGCACGCGCCCGTACCGGAGGCGAGCGTTTCGCCGTGATTGCGGATCCAAGTGCGGACACGGATGCGATCGTTCGACAGCACTTCGACAAAATCGACGCTTGCGCGTTCCGGGAACATCGGATCGCTTTCGATCATGGGACCGTATTTTTTGACGTCGGTATCCTCCGGCGAATCGACGAACACCGCCGCGTGCGGTGTGCCGACGCGCATCGCCGTACAGGGGAACGTGCGTCCGTCCTCGATGAGCAGCAGATCGACCGCTTTGCCGTCGGTGTTGGCGGGGATGTCCGCGGCGTTGAGAAGCGGCTCGCCGATGCCGACGCGCACGGCGACCACGCGACCGTTTTTCAGAAGGATCTGCGGTTCCAGCACGCCTGAGACGGTTTCCACCGAAAACGACGTGCCGTGTACCGCGCCGATTTCAAAGCAGCAGCGGGCAAACGCCAGAATATCGCAGCCGCCGACGTTCGTTTCGACGCCGTCCGCGCCGATCACACGCATGCGCACGTCCGCCGTTTCGGAGTTCAGCAGAATCAGCATGCCGTCCGCGCCGATGCCGGTGCGGCGGTTGCAGACCGCTTTCGCGAGCGCGTTCCAATCGACGTTTTCGGCGGATCTGCCGTCGAACAGCACGAAGTCGTTTCCGAGCCCGTGTACTTTATAAAACCTCATTCCGAATCCTCCCCGAACAGATCCTCGAATATTTCGTCCGCATAGGCGTGCACGACCGACTCGAACTTGCGGTACGCGGTCAAAAACGTCCTGCCGCGTTCCGTGAGGACGGCGCTTCCGCCGCCTTTGCCGCCGATCGCGGTTTCGAGAAGCGGAAAGCCCAGCGCGTTCTCGGCGGTCTTGACGATGCGCCACGCCTTCGAATACGCCATGCCCATGTCCGCCGTCGCTTTGCGCAGCGAATGCGTTTGTTCCACGCGCTCCAAAAGCTCCGCGATGCCCGGTCCGAAGATTTTTTCCTCACCGTATACGCGCAGCATCAGCGTATAGCGCAGTTTCTTCGCCATGGTTGCTCCCTCCGCTCATTTTTCCATTGTCATTATACCTTGAATACCGGGAAAACGCAAGTAAAATGCAAGTTTCCCGCATCCACGGCATATGCTTTGCCGAGAAGATGAAAAAGGAGTGTTCGACATGGAGATACGTAAAACGACGCTTTTGACGGAAACGCTGTTCGGAGAGACGACGGCGCAGGCGCAGATGGAGAGCGCGATCCCGCTGCCGCAGGGGAAGACGCTTGAACGCGTGCTGTCTGCGGAGAGCGAGGCGACGATCACGGACGTGAGCTGCCGCGACGGCGCGATCGCGGTGACCGGAACCATGACGCTGAAGCCTGCGGCGGAGAGCGCGGACCGGCAGCCGTACGCGTTTGAGGCGGCGGCGGAGTTTACGCATACGATCCGCATGGAGGGCGTTACGCCCGAGATGAACGCGCGCGTTTCGGCGGAGATCCCGGCGTGCAGCGTCAAGCGCGAGGACGGCGGGCTCCGGCTGCAGGCGACGGTGCAGCTCAAAGCGGCGGTGTTCGAGCCGAAGCAGATCGTGTGCATCACCGGACTCGACGACGCAAGGGACGCGGAACTTCTGACCGCGAACGTCACGCTGAAAAAACGGACGCTGCTCGGCGCGCACAGCCTCCGGCTGAGCGAGTCGGTCGACGCGCCGCGCGGCATGACCGTCGTCAAAGCGAGCGCGACGCCGCTGGTGAACGGGCTGGTCAAAGGGACGGAGGGCATGCTGCCGCAGGGCGAACTGAAGCTGAGCGTGCTGTACGGCGCGGCGGACGGCGGAATCCTTCTGAGGCAGTACGCGATCCCGTTCTCGGACGTCATCGCCTGCGAGCCCGGCGAGAACGCTTTCGCGGCGGCGGCACTGACCGCGCTTTCGGTTTCGGCGGAGGACGACGGGACGGCGACGGTCGACGCGGCGCTGTCGATCGGGGTGTACGGATGCGTTTCGGAGACGTGCCGGATCATAACGGACGCGTACGACGCGGCAAGCGATTTCTCCTGCGAGATCCGTCATGCGAAAGCGCTGAACTACGAGGGCATGTGGAGCCAGACCGTGCAGCTCAACGAAACGGTCCCGGTGCCGCAGCATATGAAGGACGCGTATCTGCCGCTGTATGCGGCGCTGCGTCCTGCCGTGACGCGCGTTTCGGTCGGGGACGGGCGAAGCGTGATCGAGGGGGTGCTTGCGGTCACGGTCGTCTACCGCGACGACGACGGCATGAAGCAGAGCTTCACCCACGAACTGCCGCTGTCGTTCGAGACGGAGGCGAGGGGCACGCTGCCGATCGTGCGCGTGCGCACATTCGACGCGGCGCTGTCCGGCGGCGGAAGGACCGTGTCGCTGACCGTGTCGGTCGCGGTGGAAACCGAGTGGTATCGCGCGATCGCGTTCGATCACGTTCCGGACCTGCAGCCGGGGACGCCCTGCGAAACGGACTGCGGCATGCTCGTGTGGTTTGCCGATCCGAACGAATCGCTGTTCTCGATCGGCAAGCGTTTCGGCGTTCCGACGGCAAGGGTCCGCGCCTGCAACCCGACGCTTTCCGAGCCGGTCAAGGAGGGTACCCCGGTGCTTTTGATCCGTACCGCAGAGTAAAAAAGCGCCCGCGCGGGCGCTTTGGGAGCGGCATGCTTGAGACGCAGCGCCGCTCTTTTTTGCGCGTTGAAGCACCGGAAAGCGGTTCTTTTTCCGAACGCGTTTATCTTGAAAAATATATTCTGTTTTTCCGGGAAAAACCGCAGGTCTTTCGGTTGACTTTTATGCGCAAAGTGGTATCATGAAATCGTTGGGAAATCCCCAAAATAACTATTATCGGAGGAGCTATGAACAGCTATATCGAACGTGTCCTCGCGGACGTCGAACGCCGCGATAAGAACGAGCCGGAATTCCTTCAGACCGTTGAAGAAGTTCTGAAATCTCTGGAAGTCATCGTTTCCCGTCATCCCGAATATGAGAAGGCAGGTCTTCTCGAGCGCATGGTTGAGCCGGAGCGCGTCATCGAGTTCCGCGTACCGTGGGTGGACGATTCTGGCGCAGTCCGCGTAAACCGCGGTTTCCGTGTACAGTTCAACAGCGCAATCGGACCGTACAAAGGCGGCCTCCGTTTCAACAAGAACGTCAACCTGTCCGTCATGAAGTTCCTCGGCTTCGAGCAGACCTTCAAAAACAGCCTGACCTCGCTGCCGATGGGCGGCGGCAAGGGCGGCGCGGACTTTGATCCGACCGGCAAGAGCGATGCGGAAATCATGCGTTTCTGCCAGAGCTTCATGA
>CAMORL010000130.1 GCA_946623765.1 uncultured Clostridia bacterium | reverse complement strand
GCGTTCGGAAAGCAGGAAGCGCATCTGTGCTCAAAGGATCTTCGGGAGTTCATCGAAACCTATCATCTCGACTGCAATCAGAACGGCGCGTTCAATCCGCGGCTCGTCTTCGGTTCGCACTCCGATCAGGACCATGTCTACAACACGCCGCGCGCGTGGTATATGGGCAGATATCTTGCGCCGTATCGGTATCGCTGGGACGGTCCGGACGCGGACTTTTCGCCCGAAAGCGACAACATCCCGTGGAGCTTCGTTCCGGATCGCAAGATCGCGGTCGAAGAAGTCAAGGAGCTTCTGAGCTCAAACTACAAGGGAACGCCGTATGATCCGTATCTGAATCACGACACCGGACTGCGCGGCAAGTACCGTTCGATCGGCATCAACCGCACCGGCGTCACGTCGGTCTGTCAGATCCGTCCGGATGCACCGGATTGCTGCAAAGGGCTTGAGTGGATCTGTTTCGGTTCGACGACCTTCGACGCCCTGCTGCCGGTCTATCCGAACGTCGGGCAGATGCCGAAATATCTGAGCGAAGTCACGCTCGATGCTTCCACCGAAAACTTCTACTGGGGCAGCAGACTGATCGGAGCGTTGGCGGATCACAGCTACAACCAGTGCGTTCAGATCGTGACGCGCTATCAGAACGCCGTGATGACCGAGGGACGGAAGCTCGTGCTTGCATACGACAAAAAGATCGCGGAAACCGGCGACGCAAAGCTCTGTGCGGAAGCAAACGAAAAACTCGCGGCAATGGCGAAGGAACAAACCGACAAAGCGCTGACCGCGGTGCTGTACGAATCCAGCGTCACCATGAAAAACGGCTACAATCGCGCCGATAACTGACCGGTTCGGTCGAACAGAAAAAATATATTATTTTTACAATGGAATTTGACTGCCTTTGCGGTGTCTGTATATACAGACAGATCGCGCGAAGGCAGTTTCTTTATCGGAACGCCTGTCTTCGCGAACATGTTTCATGCGGCGGACCAGGCTCTTCATCCACACGCCCATCCACACCCCGCCGTATGAACAAAGCAGGCGGACGCTCCTTTCAGAGTTTGTCCGCCTGCTGCTTTTTTATTCGGTTTTATTGTATTCGGTTTTATGCCGTTTTCCTGCGCTTCGCAAATCGGTTTTCTATTGCAAAGCCGATTCGTTCGATGCGCGTAAGGCGACCGATCTGCAGCGCGCCTTCGGTGACGACGACCGCCACGACAATATCCAGTACGAAATGCTGCTTCACAAAGAGAATGGAGAAGCAAACGAGAATCAAAAACGCCAGATTGAACCAGGTATACCACTTCGGAATCTTCCGGCAGCCCATCGTGCCGCGCCAGCAAATGTAGCTGATGACGACGTGCAGCGACGGACAGAGATTTGTCGGTGAATCGACCCGGTAGAGGAAGCGCATCCAGTCATTGAAGAATCCGGTTCCCGTAATCTCGGGCCGATCGATCCTGACCGGATATCCGAGGAAGCAGGCAAGGCTCACGACCATGATGATTGAATAGACGCCGCAGATGCGGTACGCATGCTGTTTGCTTTCGCAGAGCATCCAGATGATCGTCCCGATCCATGAGGCAAACGACAGGAAATAGATCGTAACCCATTCCGGTTTCAGTTCAATCACCTCATCAAGACGTGTGGAGATGCTGTGCGAGGGCAGATACGGCAGAATGGGACGCGTCGCGTAGAACGTGAGCAGGTCGATCGTAATGAGATACACAAAACAAATCCAGAAATACGGCGGGAAGATCTCAAAGAACTTCCTGCGCGGTCTTGCCTCGGCGGGTTCCTGCTTATCCAGAATGAACGCCGGTCGTTTGTTGATTGCAAGGAGCAGCAGCATGCCGAGAATTCCGCAGCAGACGAATTCGCCGATGAACACGAACAGTGCAAGAAGCCACCAGGATTCCGTCATCCCGTATGTATAGCGCAGCACAAACGGCACGATCAGGGTGTTTGCAAGGATCGGCGGAACCGGCGCAAGCCATTTGAACTTGCGCAGCGCATAGGTCAAAACCGCGCCGATCAGCGTGGCGACGGTGCCGAATACGATATCCCAGACGGCGGCGCCGGTCAGCAGATTCGCAAGGAAACAGCCGATCGCAAGCCCCGGGATCGCCGCGCTCGTAAAGAACGGCAGGATGGTCAGCGCTTCGGAAAGACGGAACTGGACAGCGTTCATGCCGGATATTCCGAACTGTGCGGAAAGCTCTGTCAGCACAACATAGAGCGCCGCAATGAACGCCGCTTTCGTAAGATAGTCAGCCGGGTGCCGATACGTTTTTGTCATGATATTACCCCTTGATTTTCATTCGCGTGCTCATGCTGCAGCGCTTTGTTCAGAACCGCTGTTTCCTTGCTGCGGCGGATCAGATACCTCACAGTCCAGCAGCCGAGCCGAATCAGCCCGTCCAGTGCGCCGCATGCGGCAAACACGATCGTATACTTCCACACGACGCTCTGCGGAATCACCAGATACCCGAGACCGAACAACGTACAAACCGCGCCTTCTATGAAGTTCAGAATGCGCAGAAAAGATTTCTTTTCCCGTTTCAGCCCCTTCTTCGCGACGGTATAGAACGCCAGCGCAAGGCAGAGGATTCCGTACAGTACGCTGCCGATCAAAAAGACGGCGTGCTCCTTGAAAAACAGACTTGCCGCCAGCGCTAAAATGACTGCCAGCAGCACGAATCTTCCCCGCATACCGTCCAGCTTGCCTTTCTGCTTGATCAGACGCCGGACCAGAAGAACCGTCTGAATGCCGGCAAGTGCCGTCAGAATGATGACGGTCGTGAGTTCGAACAGCACGCCGGACAGGAAAAACAGAATCACGCCCGCGGCGATCAGCCCGACGCCCTGCACGCGCAGATCGGAGAAAATCTGCTTCAGCTTTTCCGTTTTCGTCTGCGGCAGCTCCGGAACCGCATCGTCGAAGAAGAGCTTATTCGGCAGCTTGGCAAGCGTCTTTTTCGTCGTCGCGCTGAGACCGGTCAGCCTGATCAGAACCGACTGCAGCCGGTCCATATCCAGCTCCTCCAGGGATTCGCTTCCGTCCGCGGAAAGCACGTCGAACAGCTCGTTGATGAACACCGTGCGGTCGCTCTGCGGAATGCTTTCGATCCAATCGTTCATCAGCCGGTTCAGCCGCATGCTGCCCGGAGAATTCTTCTCCGCAGAAGAGAGGCTTCCGCAATCGACCATCCAGGAGCACAGCGCATGCTGCGTAATCCCGCTGCGGGAAGAATACACGATCTTCGTATCCGTGATCTTCGGCTCGAACAGCATGCCGACCACGTCGTATTCCGGAATGATACGCGTCGTTTTCGCGTCGATCCGCTGATCGAGGCGCGGGTCCATCACCTCCGGGCAGAAGCCGGGACCGTCCAGAAGCCAGACGTGTTTCACCTTTTCCCATCGGTCCTCGGACAGCATGCACGCGGCGTACTGCGCCAGATTCGCGCCTTTGGAATGACCGGTGATGTACCATTCCCCTCCGTCGATCACGCGTTCCGCATATTTGAGCGACAGCTCCTGCGCCTCCGTTTTTGTGAACGAGATCATACAATCTTCACGCCATCCCGCAATGGAGGCGTCCGTTCCGCGGTATGCGATCACCGAAAAATCCGGCGCGTGAAAGGTTACAGCGGAGAACTGCAGCGGCGGAGACGTGCGCAGAACGTCTTCATAATCGGAAATCCGAAGGCTGCCGAACCGCGCGGAACGCGCCGCAGCCGCAAACAGCTCGCGATTGCCGAGGTCGCCGCCCGTAATCATGAGCTTCGCCTCCCCCGCTTCGATCATCGGCAGGCAGTCGGCAACGGTATGCTCCGGCTTTTCGTCCGAAAAAACCGGCGTAAGATCGAAATAGCTGATGTTTGCGAGGATCACCGCATCCGCATCGCGAAGCGGATAGACACGGAAATCAAGATCTCCGATCCATCGGATATAATCTGCCAGTTTTTCCATAATCCCCTCCGGTCCCGCGCGGTGTTTCCTGCTGTCCGTTCTGTCCGGACTTACAACCAATTGTACACAGTATACTCCTTTTTCAGAGTATTTTCAAGTACCGCAGCCCTCCGTGCGGCAGAATCAAACGAAAAAATCTCCCCGGTCGGGGAGATCGGAAATCCGGATCAAGCCGTATCAGTATCTGCGCCTTGCACAGCGGCAGGAAGGCGCGCTGCGGCCTGTTTTGATCATCTGCATGATCTCAAGGCATTCGCCGAAGCGCTGGTAATGCACGATTTCACGCTCGCGCAAAAAGTACAGCGGCTCGATGATCTGGCTGTTGTTCGTCATGTTCATCAGGTGTTCGTAGGTCGCCCGCGCCTTTTGTTCGGCTGCCATGTCCTCGGATAGATCCGCAATCGGATCGCCGGTGCAGGCAATATATGCGGTCGTAAAGGGAACGCCGTTCGGGTCCGCGGGGAACACGCCGTTCGAGTGCATCACATAGTAGCCGTCCAACCCGGCAGCGGTCAGTTCCTCCAAGCTTGCGCCCTGCATGCACTGCGTTATCATCGTTGCGATCATTTCCCAGTGCGCGATCTCCTCGGTGCCGATGTCGGTCAGCGTCGCGCGGATGCGATCGTCCGGCATGGAATAGCGCTGGG
>CAMORL010000129.1 GCA_946623765.1 uncultured Clostridia bacterium | reverse complement strand
CGCTATGCCGAAGAACTGTACAAAAAGTTTGACATCCGCGGCGCGGGCATCCGCACCGAGGTGGGATCGATGTCCGGCGGAAACATGCAGAAGGTCGTCGTCGCGCGCGAATTCAGTTTCGATACGCCGGTGCTGGTGATTTCACAGCCGACCCGCGGCGTGGACATCGGCGCGATGGAGTTTTTCCATACGCGCATCATCGAAAAACGCAACGACGGCGCGGCGATCCTGTTAAGCTCTGCCGATCTGGACGAAGTCTTCCGTCTGTCCGACCGCATCATCACGCTCTATGAAGGCAGGATCACCGGCGAATTCAACGTCGGAGAGATCACCAAGGAGGAGATCGGTCTGTATATGACCGGAAACGGAAAGGGGGCGAAGGCATGAAAAACGTATTTGCATGGATCAGGCGAAAGTTTGATCTCGGATACCTTGCCGCGCTTCTCATCAGCCTCGGCGTCGCGCTGCTGATCGGCACAGCGATCCTTACCGTCACCGGCTACGACACGGGAAAAGCCCTCGGCGCGCTGCTGACCGGCTCGTTTTCATCGAAGCAATATCTCGGCAACATGCTTGAGTACGCGATGGTGCTGTGTCTGTGCGGCCTTGCGTGCGACGTCGGTTCGCGTGCAGGCATCTTCAACGTCGGCGGTGAAGGTCAGCTTCTTCTGGGCGCGCTGTTTGCGGCGCAGATCGGCGTGTGGCTCAGCGGCACGTCCCCATGGATCGCGATCCCGTGCGCTGCGCTCGGCGCGATCGCGGTCGGCGGTTTCTACGCGTTCATTCCGGGTTTTCTGAAGGTCAAGCTCAAGGTAAACGAAGTCATCACGACGATCATGATGAATTCGATCGCGGTGTTCATCTGCGCGTTCTTTGCAAAAGGACCGTGGAAAAGCCCGAACCCGCGCGTGTTCAGCGATACCGCGGAGCTCGACAGATCGTTTATGTTCGCAAAGCTGATCCCGCGTTCGAATCTGTCCACGGCAATTCTCGTTTCCGCGGTGCTGACGTTCCTCGTGTGGTATGTGCTGCAAAAGACCACCAAGGGGTATGAAATGCGCATGGTAGGCGACAACCCGCGCTTCGCGCGTTTTGCGGGGATCAAGGCGGACCGCATCGTGATCATCGCGATGGTCGTCTCAGGCATGATGTGCGGTCTCGTCGGCATGTTCCGCGTGTACGGCGCGGCGGGCAAATATCAGTCGTCGATCTCGAACGAATACTATTTCGAGGGGCTGATGGTTGCGATGATCGCGCAGTATCAGCCGATTCCGACAATCATCATTTCATTGATCTTTGCGCTTCTCAGGTGGGGCGCGATCTATATGGAGGACGTCGTCGGCGTTCCGATCCAGATCTACTGGATCATTCAGACAGCGGTCATCTTCTGCATGGCGGGCGAGCGCGGCGTGCGCGCCGCGATCCTGAAGGCGCGTGAGAAGCGCGCCGCCAGAAGGGACGTCGAAAACCGCAGGAAAGGAGGCGTCGCGCATGAATGAGTTTAACTGGTCGAATTTCGGAACGATCGCTTCCAGTACGCTGAATCAGATGCTCCGAAGCGCAACGCCGGTTGCACTGGCTGCGCTCGGCGGGCTGATGACCGAGCATGCGGGCATCATGAACATCGGTATGGACGGTATGATCCTCATGGGCGCGTTCACCGCGGCAGCGGTTTCCGCCGCGCTTGCGAGCGCCGCGCTCGGCATCGTCGCGTCGATCCTGTTCGGCATTGTCATCGGTCTGTTCTTTGCCCTGTTTACGGTCAAGCTCAGATCCGATGAGTTCATCATCGGCTGCGCGCTGAACACGTTTGCGCTGGGAATCACCGTGTATCTCTCACGCACGCTGTTCGATTCCGCCGGCATTTCGAACGCGCCGCATCTCGGAAACATCACGATTCCGCTGATCGATAAGATCCCGTACCTCGGCAGCGTGATCAGCGGGCACAGCCTGTTTGTATACCTTACGTGGGCGCTGGTGGCGTTGATGTGGCTGTTCGTGTACCGCACGCCGGTCGGCTTCTGGATCCGCGCTTCCGGCGAATCGCCGGAAACCCTGCGCACCGCGGGCAAGGATCCGGAAAAGATGAAGTGGATCGCGTCGATCCTGTGCGGTGTGTTCTGCGGACTTGCCGGCGCGCATCTGTCGCTGGGCAACCTGAACGGACAGTTCGGTCAGCGCATGGTCGCGGGACGCGGCTATATCGCGTTTGCCTGCGTGATCTTCGGCGGCGCGAATCCGGTCAAGGTCTTTCTTGCCGCGCTGATGTTCGGCTTCTTTGACGCGATCGGTCTGCAGCTGCAGAGCTCCAACCTCGTCAATGCGGATCTGACCTCGGCGATTCCGTACGTCATCACGATCATTATGATGGTCTACGTCGTGGTGCACGGACAGCGGAGAAGAGAACGCCTTGCAAAACAGCAATTGAAAAAACTGGAACTCAAATAACGGAAAACCGAAAGCAGCCGGGCTTCACACCCCCGGCTGTTTTTTCGTAAAAAACGGAAGAAAGCTCTGTACAAGCGCGGATAATTGCGGTATACTGACCTTTATGAAACGCCTTTTGACACTGTTGTGCGCATTGCTGATGCTTGCGTGCACGGTACAATCGAATTCTTCCGAAGGGACTCCGCCGCCGACGGAAACCGCAGCCGGGACACCCGTGACGGCGGTCGAAGCGGATATGGTTTCCGTCCCCGTGACCGGAACGCCGAAACCGCTGCCGACGATCGCGCCGACGCCGGAACCCACGGACGTTCCGACACCGACGCCGGAACCCACGCCGACGCCGGAGCCCACGCCCGAGCCTACGCCGACGCCGCATCCGTACCTGGGAGAGAACCTCAAGGAATCGAAAACGAACCCCGCGTTCTGGTATTCGTCGCCGACGGAAGCGCTCGAAAAGCGGGTGATCGGCATGAGCTATCCGGAAGATCCGAAGGACGCCCCGGTCAAACTGAAAGACCTTCGCTATGTGCATATCCTGTATGTCGATTTCGACGGCGAGGAGCACGAAGGCGAACTGCTGGTGCACAAAAAGGTCGCGAAGGACGTCATCGAGATCTTCGAAGCCCTGTACGACGCAAAGTATCCGCTGCGTTCGGTACGGTTGGTGGACGATTTCGGACAGCCGTTTACCGACGGGCTTTCGATGTCGGCGGACAATACCTCCGCGTACTGCTGCCGCAGGGTGACCGGCAAGACATATTTTTCACGCCACAGCTACGGCACGGCGATCGATATCAACCCGGTTGAAAACCCGTATATCCGACCGGACGGCAGCTTTGCACCTTTGGAAAGCGAGCCGTACCTCGATCGCAAGGACCTTCGTCCCGGTATGATCACGGAGAACGACCTCTGCTACAAGCTGTTCAAAAAACACGGCTGGAAGTGGGGCGGACACTTTAAGGGACAGAAGGACTATCAGCATTTTTCAAAGGACGTGAAGGGGGTTACGGATTGAACGAACAGGAGATTCTTGCATATCTCGAGCGGGACAAAACGATCCGGATCGACATGATCGAAGCGATCAGACGCGGCAGCGCAAAGATCCTGTACGCGGAGCCGGATGCGGTGCTGCTGACCAAGGCGGACCGCTTCTGCCTGCTCGTTTCCGACACGGTCGAAGCAGGCGAGCGCGCGCTGAAAACGGTGCCGGAAGGCATCCGGCTGTTCGTAGCGCATAATGAGGCTTCGCGCGACGCGGTGTTCCGCACGTTTCCGAATGTGAACCATGCATCGGCGTGCTGGCAGGCGTACTATCCCGGGACGGAGCCGATCCCGGTTCCGGACGTTTGCGAAATCAAACCGTTTCCGCGTGAGCAGGTGCCGTTTATGATGTCGATTTACGATCCGGACGGTCATCCGGAACGCTATTATGAAAGCGTGGATCGCGGCGACGTGCTTGCGGCGTACGCGGACGGCGAGCTTGCGGGCTTCATCGGCTTCCACGGCGACGGGTCCGGCGGGATGCTGGAGGTTCTGCCGAAGTTCCGCCGGCGCGGCATCGGCAGCGCGTTGGAGATTGCGCTGCACAACCTGGCGCTTTCCCGCGGATGGACGCCTTACGGTCAGATCTACACGACGAACGACGCATCGAGAAAACTGCAGCAAAGCCTCGGCATGGTCGTTTCGGACAATGAACTCTACTGGATGTACGAAGACAGAGATTAACCAGACATAAAAATCGGAGGATGGTATGAAAGTCAGGAATATTTTGGGTGAACGGTTCAAGGATCGCGCGTTTGACATCGAGAGTCAGAATCTCATGACGCGCGGCGGTTATATGAAGCAGGTCGGCAACGGCATCTATTCGCTGTTCACGCCGGCAAAACGGATTCAGAACAAGATCGAAAAGATCCTCAGAGAAGAGATGGACGCAATCGACGGGCAGGAGGTTCTGTTCCCGGTCGTTATGCCTGCGACGCTCTGGCAGAGCTCGGGCAGATTTGAGTCCATCGGCAAGGAGCTTCTGCGGTTCAAGGATCGCGGCGGCGCGGATATGGTCCTCGGCATGACGCATGAGGAAGCCGCGGTGCAGATGGCGATGAACGTGGCGGGCACGTATCAGAAATACCCGTTCATGATCTATCAGATCCAGACGAAGTTCCGCGACGAGC
>CAMORL010000128.1 GCA_946623765.1 uncultured Clostridia bacterium | reverse complement strand
TGTTGACGTTATAAACGATGGTGGGCAGATCGTTGCCTGCCGGTGCGGAAATAACAACCTTCTTTGCGCCTGCGTCGATATGTGCCTGCGCCTTTGCCTTGCTGGTGTAGAAGCCGGTGCACTCGAGCACGACGTCGACATGCAGTTTCTTCCAGGGCAGGTTCTGCGCCTTGGGCTCTGCATAGATCGGGATCTCCTTGCCGTCGACGATGATGGCGCCGGGAACCTTCACGGTCTTGCCGTCTTCTTCAAAGACGGGTTCCTTGGACGCAACAGTGTGCTTATTCTCGCCGATCACGCCGCAGTAACCCTTCTGTGCGGTGTCATACTTGAGCAGATGTGCGAGCATCGCCGGGCTGGTGAGGTCATTGATCGCGACGATCTTATATCCTTTTGCGCCGAACATCTGACGGAACGCAAGACGACCGATGCGGCCGAAACCGTTAATTGCAACTTTAACTGACATGGCAAAAAAGCCTCCTTATATTTTTGTCGCGTATATATTATTATAAATGCGATAAAATTGCAAGTGTTTCACCGTAAGATTTCAGTAAAAATATCTATGGAATCAGTCGGGAGCTCCCCCATTTGAGGAAAGCTCCCGCCGGTTCCGATATTCGGTTATTTTACGGAAAAGCTGATCGTTGCGTCATCGGTGACGGTAAAGGTGTACGAATACATGTACCATATGGCTGCGCTGCCTAACAAGACATTGTATTTCTCGTACGGTGAACCCTGCAGAAGATTCGATTGCTCGGTTCCGCCGGATTGCGTCGTCATGATAAACCGCCCGGTCCTGTTCGGTTTCCACGCCATGGCGGTGACGACCGTTCCCGCGGGAACTGCCGTACCGTTTTCCGCGATTGCCCCGTTTACGACAATCGCACAGCCGTCGCCGCTGATGCTGCACATTTTTGCCTCATTCGACACCGGTTCCGGCGTCTCAACGTGTTGTGCTGTCACGGGCGGTCCCCCGGTTCCGTCCGACCAGCAGGCATAGACGCGGCATGGGATCGGCTGACTCCATTCGCGATCCTCCATCGTCCGCGCGTCGGCCTTTTCCGGGAAGAAATCGAAATATGTGACCGTGTCGATCATGCGGCCCCGTATGTCGCTCCAACCCGTGAACGTCTTCCCTTCCCGTTCTGGCGCGGGGAACACGGCAAGATAGCACAGCCCGTCCGAATTCAGCGGGAAGCCGACCTCGTATTCGCCGATCAGTTCGCCGTCGTAGAACTGCAGACGGAATCTGCTTCCTTCCTGCAGCCACACGACATGAATCTCCGCTTCATAGACCTCGTCGGCGTTCTTCGGAACGATCAGAAGATCCGAAACCGAAAGCGTGTCGCCGAGCGCTCTTGTGCCGATGACGCCCGGATCCGCGTTGTCAAAGTACAATCCTTCGAGATAGGCAAGTCCGCTGTACCCGGTCAGAACATATCCGACCGCGCGGTAGCCCTCCTGCTCAGGCAGCGGCGGCAGCCGGTACTCCCGGAACGTCGCCGCGTCCAGCATTTCATCCGCAAGAACCTCGCTCGGATACGATGCGCCGCCTGCGTCGAACACCTCCGAATAGACCACGACGTGAATCTTTCCGGAAAGCTCCGGCGCCGCTGTCGGTCCTGCGGTTTCAGCGGGTTTTTCGGACGGTGCGTAAGACGGCGCATCATCCGTCTTTCCGGCAGGCACAAATGTCGCTTCCGCCGCGATCGAAGGCGCAGGCGTTTCGCGTACTGCAGCCGCTTCGGGTTCTTCCGGATTCACGCTGACGATCGGCGTGATGATGCCGAGCGTCACAATGCCCGCAGACGCAAGATACAATACCGCTTTCGTTTTCCAGATGGAAGACCGTTTTTTCTCACGCGGTTTCTTCACGGGATCGCGATTGAATTCATCCGGCAGCGCCGCCATTTCCTGCCGCCTGTCGGCCGCAAAATCCGGCGGTATCTGATTGAGTTCGTCAACGCTCTTTCTCATTCCGATCAGGCCCGCGCCGCGTGAGCGGTTCGTGCCGCCTGCCTCCCCTCCGGCAAAGTGTTTCCGTTAATAGACAATATCAAATGTCTTCTTTTCAAACAGATAATCCCGGTCGTTCAGCCGCTGTATGATTCGTACATGCGCGGTCCCGTGCTCCGGAAAACCCTCCGGAAGCGGAACGGCATAGACGGGGAAATAATACGTTTTATCCCCGCTGACAGCGGCATACAGTTCGACCGGTTCAAACGTGCCCCGAAGCGTCGCACCGTCGACCGAGACGGCGATCAGAACGCCGCCTTTTTCCAAAGCAGACGGATCGTCCCCGAATACGACCTGCAGGCGGTCCGTTTCCGCCTCTTCGATGCGGACGACAAAGCAGTTCGGATAGACCGTTCCGTACATCATCTCAACGATGCCGCCGACGTCTTCCTCCGTATCGAAGTTAACGTTGACCCAAGGCACGGCCTCCGCGCCGGTCGTTTGCGTAACCGTCTCCTCCCCCGCCGCGGTGCGGTACGTGAACGTTGTTTCCAGAACCAGCTCCGGTTCTTTGCCGATAAGCGCATACGCTTCTTCATGTTCGAATGCGAATCCGTTTGCATCGAACCGTTCCGCCTCATAGATTCCGGCGTCGATCTCTTCCCTCGTAAACGTATGCTCCGCTGCGATTGTATCGATGTTCGGATCTATGAGCCGCATTTCGGCGGAGACGATCCGGTCCGGTTCGGAGAACCGTATGATCCCGTAGAACACCAGAGAGGACCGGATCAGAATCGGATCCGCGCCGGGCTCCGGTTCCGCGGTCGGTTCCGGCGTCGGGATCACAGTCGGCTCCGCTGTCCGGATGGCGGTCGGCGCTTCCGTCGCCTGCGCAACGACCGGCGGTGCGGGCGTATTCGCCGCAACATCGGAAGAAGTGTTAACCGGATTCGTCCGGATCACCGGCGTAATGACGCCGAGAACCACCAAACCCGCAGCCGCGAGGCACAGCATTACCTTTGCTTTCCATAAGCGCGATCGCTTTCTCTCCCGCGTTTTATTGACTGCAGGCGTACGGTTGAACTCGTCTGGCGGCGCGGTGATTTCCTTACGGCTGTCGACCGAATAATCCGGTGATATGTGATTGATTGTATCTGTGCCCTGCCTCATTTCCGATGGACGTCAATCTGCGGGAACGGCACCTCGACGCCGAGCTTGCGCATGCCGACAAACAGATCGTGGTTCAGCGCGCGCGAGCCCATATAAATATCGCCCTCCGCCACGTCGACGATAAAGCGCAGCACGATCGCGCTGTCGTCCAGCTTGTCGACGCCGAGGTATTCCGGCACGTTCAGCATCAGCGGCTGATTGTTCCGGTAGATCTCCTGCAGCAGCGCGGGAATGTTCTTCTCAAGCTCCTGCAGATCCGTTTCGTACGGGATCGGAAAATCCGAAACCGATTTGGACGAATTGTCCGAACGGTTCAGAACATTCTTCATGTCGGAATTGTTGATGATCTTGACGTTGCCGCCGACGTCGGTGATGACCGTCGAACGGACGTTGATCTCGGTTACCGTACCGCGGAAGCCGTCGACTTCGATGATGTCGCCGATGTTGTACTGATTGTCGATCAGGATGAACATACCGGTGACGATGTCCGCGATCAGACTCTCTGCGCCGAAGCCGATGATCAGAGCCAAGATTCCGAGACCCGCAAGGATCGTCACGACGTCGACGTTGAAGATCGTCAGCGCAACGCAGATCGCCGCAAGGATGACCGCGTACCGCAGCATGTTTTTAATCAGCGAGATCAGCGTCCTGACACGGTTGTTCTTCGGTTTCGGCAGATCCAGCAGGAACAGAATCACGCCCTCCGCCGCGAACATAATAAGCAGAATCATAATCCCGCGCAGAACGGCTTTCCAGCTCCATTCAAACTTCGGAATTTCGTGAATAACGCCCGTATGTTTTCCGATCAGGTAGACAAGAACGGCGATCACCGCAAGGACGGCTGCACGCACCAGCGCGCCGTATTTGGGAGATCCGAATTTCAGACGTCTGTTCTTTGAGCTCATGGATAATTCCTCCCTCATAATATTATATACAGTATACTATCCGCCCCGACCAAAGTCAAGGTACGGAAACGCCCCGCCGGATAAAGGCAGGGCGTTTTCGTCGTTATTTTTCTTCGGTATTCAGCGATTCGGCGACAATGTACAGCGGACGGTCCTTGAGTTCGTCGTACATGCGTCCGAGATACATGCCCTGGATTCCGACAAAGCAGAACAGAATTGCCATGAGAATCGTTCCTCCGGCGACCGCCCAGAGCCATTGCGGACATGCTGCGCCGAAGATCGCCGTAAGCACGATCATTGCGGCAAGTCCCAGCACGCCGAGCACACCGAGACCGATCCCGAACGCGAACGGCAGTTCGAGCGGCTTTGACGAGAAATTGAAGATCCCGTCACACGCAAGGCGGATCATCTTTTTCAGCGTGTATTTCGTCTTTCCCGCCGCGCGTTCTTCACGCACATATTCGATCGGAACCGCCTCAAATCCCATCCACGCGGACATTCCGCGCAGAAAGCGCGCCTGTTCGCGCATCTTCAGAAAGACGTCCGCGACCTTGCGGTCCAGGAGCCGGAAGTCGCCGGTGTCGAGCGGAATCGGGTATGCGCTCATCGAGGA
>CAMORL010000127.1 GCA_946623765.1 uncultured Clostridia bacterium | reverse complement strand
CGCCGAACCACGAAAGCACCTCCGCCCTCGCCTTCGGGATCAGAAACACCGCGCCGACGAGCACCGCAAGGGACGCCGCCGCGATCGCGAGCGGCCGTTTCCATGCAACCGTTCTTTTTGTCTGCATCTTTGCCTTTGCCTTGACGAGCGCGTCGTCGACCGCCCGGTCGTGAATCATCTGTTTGAAAAAATCATGTTCGTTCATGCCTGTCTCCTTTCCTGTTCCCTGTGTTCCAGCATGGCGCGGATTCGTTCCCGCGTGCGGTACAGCCGCTGCCGCACCGCTTCCTCGCTGACGCCGAGCGCTTCCGCGATCTCTTTTTGCGAGCGATCATACCCGTAATAGAGCAGGAACGCTCTTTGGTTCAGCTCCGGCTCGCGTTTCAAAAGCCGCCAGATCTCGTCCGTTCGCTCCTTTATGAGAAGCTGCTCGTCGATCGGCGCGTCGTCCGACACGGTGTCGAAGTCCTCCGGCATCGGCTGCTCCGCTTCCCTCCGTTTTGCCGTGCTGCGATAATAGCTTGCAAGCACCTTCTTCGCGGTTGAAAAGAGGTACCGCCGCGGATCGAGGATCGGAAGCGCGCCGCGCGTCAGCCTTGCGTAGAACAGCCGATAGACCTCCTGAAAGAGATCCTCCGCCTCCGGCGCCGCGTTGGTGCGCAGCATCAGATACCGCAGCAGATCGTCCCGCGTTTCGCTGTAAATGCGATCGAATCGTTTGTTTTGTTCCATAAGCATGTTTCCTTTTCAAAACCGGTTTCACCTATGAAGACGTTCAAAGAGGGAAACGGATAACGCAAAATCCGCAGATCCAACCATGCCGAATCTGCGCTTTGCAACGATTGTTTCACCGTCGATTGAGAATCACGGCAGAACGCAAAGAAAAGGGGCGTCGCTTTGCATTGCCGCAGCCTTTTTGCGGAAAGCGATTCCCCTTTCATTGATGCTGTGTCCGACGGATCCGGTCTTCCGTTCCCGTCGTTTACACCGACCGTTTTCGGCGGTCTTCGTTCCGTCGGCGTCGGGCGGTTTTCTCGTTTACGACGCGCTCTTTGCGCACCGCACGGATTTCGGATCGGTTCATACGAAATACTTTTTTACAAACGGGATTTGGTTCAATAACAGCGACACAAGAACGGACGGCAGAAAAACAAGGACCGTGATCACCGGAACGGACAGATATGCGTTGAACGAAACCGTTTCGAGCCCGAACGCTTTTACCACGTCGATCATAATCGGGTGAACAAGATATACGCCGAAGGTCGCTTTGGACAATACGGTGATCCATCTCCGCGCACCGGCAGAGTACGGTCCCCGAAAAAGCCGCTTTCCGAGGATAAACAGGCCGCCCGCCGTCATCGCCACGTTTACGGTTTGATTCTGATAGAACAGAACGATCTTGTGCTGCAGCTTGAAATTCAGCATATAGTAATTGATCCACTGCGTCAGAAGCACCGTCACAGACGTCCCGACAACCACGAACGCGGCGGCGAGTATGACCTTGCTTTTTGTAATCTCGATCCGGTCCAGCCAATACCCGAGGACGAAATAGAACGAATAGCCGAACGGCAGATACAGATACGTCTGATCCCAGACGCTCTGCATAAACGCCGCGGCGTTGGGGCGAAACACGTTCAGGATCGCGACCGTCTGCGGAACAACGATCCCGACAAGGAAGGACAGAATCAGAAAGTAATGCAGGAGCTTTCTGTTCTGCACGATCGGACGCAGCAGCGGGACGATCAGATAAAGCCCGGCGATCATGTACAAATACCAAAGATGATAATGTCCCTTGATCGCCTCTTTGATCGCATCCATGAGCGGCGTTCCCCGAAAATAGGAAACGGCCGCATACAGAACCGACCAGAAGAGAAACGCCGTCACGATACGAAGGATGTATTTTCCGAAGATTTGTTTGATCGGGCGATCCGCGGACAGAAAGAGAGCGCCGCTGATCATGACGAACAGAGGGACCGGAAAGCGCACGCTGCCGTCGTACAGATTAAAAGCGCGCCATTCGGGCGTCTTCAGCTTCACATAAAACCAATGCTGTGCCGAGACGTGCAGCATGACGACGGCGAACGTCGCGATGATTTTCAGCACATCGAAATAGATAAACCGATCCTTCTTTTCGATCGGTTCAAGGTCGTTTTGGCGCATTTTCCGTCCTCCCTGTTTTGAAGTGTCTTCCGTGCGGACCGCCGTCCGCGTTCCGCTGCGGTTGTCAGTCCGCCGCGACCCAATCCGTCTGCGGTTCGGACAGAAACGCGTCCTTTGCCGCGCGAAACGCGTCCGAATATGCCGAAACGCGCCCGACGCCTGCGATCAGCGGATCAATGTACCGTTTCTTCGCCGGGATTCTGCGCCAATCCCCCTCGCCTTCCGGTTCGGAACGGCGGCGCGCCGCCCGGTATGCGCGATAGCGTTTCCATGCCGCGGCGGTCTTTGGCGAACAAAGCAGCTTTTCAATGACCGCGGGCTCGGTACTCATCAGATCCGCTTCCGAAAGAACGCCGAGATCCAGCGCATGCCGCAGCAGCTCCGCCAGCATCTGCATGGCATAGCGATCCTCGTCGGAGACGTAGATCTTCGAACATGCAAGCGACGCAAACGCGAAGTCCTCGGCAAGCTTTGCGTCGGAAAACGCAAGCTCCGGCTGTCCGTCCTCTCCGACGCCGACAAGCAGATCACGGTAATACCCATTGACGGCATCCGATGTGCGGATGCGGTAATTCAGCAGGTTTCCGAGCGTGTATTCAAGCCGGTCGGCGGAAAGGCGCGGCGAATCGTTGTCCGCGATCGGATAGCGGTGATAGTCGCAGACATCGTCCGTATTCAACCCGTATGCAGATAAAACGTCCTGCAGCGCTTCGTCGCGTTCAATGATTGCGCGCGTGCCGTCCTCGGTCGATTCCTGCACGAGGTAATCGCCGCGCAGAAAGTCCACAACGTGTGCGAACACCGGCGAGGCAACGTCGTGCAATAGTCCTGCAGCCGCCTGCTTTTCATCATGCGTGAAATGCCGTACGATCAGACCGACGCCGAGGCTGTGATCGAAGCGCGAATACGGTTTTAATCCCGCAAACCGCGGAAAGGACGTGTATTCGCAGCCGCAGTTCATGCCGATGTTTTTAAGCCGCTGCATGCACGGCGTATTTGCACACGCAGCAAGAACTGCGGGGATCTCGCCGTGATACAGAGTATAATGGGTCATGCTCATTTCCCGTCCGGGAAGCTCGTGAACAGATCATGCTCCGCCGCAGGCAAGCCGTTCCGTTCCTTTTCCGCCGCGATTGCGCGGATCAGAAACGCCGTATTCCTTGCAAGGTTGCGCATGGTCTGCAGCCCTTCGAGGTCCTTTTCGACGTCCTCCGCCGAGAATCCGTGGACCTGATTCCAGTAGGTCGAGGAAGCCACCGGCATGCCGGAAATGGTGAAATACTTGTTCAGTACGTCGAACGACGCCGTGTTGCCGCCTCTGCGGCAGCTCACGACCGCTGCGCCGACCTTCATATGCTTGGAGAACGACGTGCTGTAAAACAGCCGGTCGAGGAACGAAAGAAGCGTTCCGTTCGGCGAGCCGTAATAGACGGGGCTTCCCACGATCAGCCCGTCCGCTTTCTCAAACAGCGGCGCGACCTCGTTGACCTTGTCTTTGAATACGCAGCGATCGTTCTGCGAGCAAAACCCGCACGAGATGCACCCGCGCACGTCTGCGTTTCCGACGTGAATGAGATCGGTTTCGATCCCCTCCGCATGCAGGGTCGTTTCGATTTCCTGCAAAGCCCGTGCCGTGCAGCCGTCTTTGTGCGGACTGCCGTTGATAATCAGTACACGATATGCCATTTCAATTCTCCTTTTCCGGGATAGATTCGACGAGGTCGACGGCACAGCGCACGCAATCGTCGCAGGAACAGATCATCCTGCCCGTATCGCGCCCCTTCAGGTCCTTGCACAGCGACGCGCCGCAGGTTTCGGTAAACGCCTTGTGCATCAATCTCGCGTCGCGCATGACGGGTTCGCCTTCTTTGATGATTCCGAGCAGCAGTTCCGCGCCGATCAGCGCGCCGCAGGTTCCCTCCATGCCGCCCATGCCGACGCCGAACGCCGCGCCGAGCGAACAGAGTTGTTCCTCGGTATACGGCGTTTCTTCCGCAAACGCGCACAGCACCGCCTGGCAGCAGTTATAGCCCGCGTGTTTCCGTTCGATCGCTTCCTGTCTCTTTTCCGTCGTTTCCATCGCTCTCTCCCTGTTTCTCCTTTTGATTATACCGCACGGCATGTCCGCCGTTCAACTGTTTTTGCAACAAAAAACCGCCGCTTCTGTCAGCGGCGGAAAACCGTATGATTATTCCTCGATCGCGCCGATGCTGCGAAGCTTGTCGAGAATCTCCCTGACGTCTGCGGCGATCACATTGCGCGGAGCGTCATACTTACGGCACATCGCGTCCACGATCTGCTCCTCCGTTGTATCGGTCTTCAGGCAGTCCAGAATGAACGCCGCCGACTGATTGCCCCGAACGAGACCGGAAAACGCCTCGCCGCCGACGGGCACAAGAAATCTGGTATCGTCAATGTCCTGCGAAATAAAGGTGGATTTCAGTTTCATATCGTTTCTCCCTTCAGCAGATCGGGTCTTCCCCGTCCGCATTGATTGTTTT